>NZ_JBFUET010000004.1:0-400232 GCF_056403815.1 Mesorhizobium sp. P2_E9 | reverse complement strand
AAGCAACTGCATGGTCACCGCTATGCGCGGTTCCGAAGTCTCATCAGGGTCGCCTGCCAGTGCCTGATCGCCGCCGCCGCCCAGAACATCAAAAAGATCGCCCTTTGCCTATGGCCGAACCCCAAACCGGCCCTCGCATGAGGCCCTACGCCTCCTGTCAAAATCTCCTGACACAAACATTCCAAGACACTTCAATCACATAACAAAAAAACCCCGCCGAAAATCGACGGGGTTTGTCAGCAGTCTGAATGGGCCGGTACAACCGGCCCATCGCTAGTCATTCCTCCTCAACGGGTGCCGGGATCTCCTCCGGCAGGTTTTGCGGTCCAACCCGGTCGGCAACGAGCATCGAAAGCATCATCTCGACCAGGCCATTGGCGGCCCCCTTCTCGCCACCGGTAGCGCCGATCTGGATCTGCGGCACGAGCGGTATCCTGCCATTTTCGATCGCTTCGGCGAAGCGCATGAGAACCTGCGAGTTGAGCTGATAGTCCGGGCCGCCGAAGGCCGCGACCTTCTTCTCGGTGGCTTCGGCCTCCGCCAGACCGATGGCGCGCACCCTGTCGGCATCCGCAAAACCGGTCGCCTTGATGCGTTCGGCATCGGCATGCGCGATAGCCTTGATCATGTCGGCCTCGCCCTGGCCGCCAAGGCGCACCTTCTCGGCCTCTGCCTTGGCAGTCACCTGAATGGTTTCCGCCTGCTGGCGGGTGCGGGCGAGTTGCGCCTTGCCCTCGTTCTCGCTGATCTCGATGGTAAGGGCCGACGTCGTGATCTTGACTTGCTGTTCGGCGAGCGCCTCCTTCTCACGCAACGTGCGTTCCTGAATGGCCGCCTTCTCCTGCAACTTATAAGTCTCGACCTTTTCGACTGCGATCTGGCGCTCGCGCAGCTGGATCAGGATTTGCTCTATGCTGTTCTGGCCATTGGCGGCACGAGGCGTACCAATCAGCACTTCCTGCAGTTCGAGGCTGTAGGAATTGAATTTATCGCGCATCTCCTCGCCCGACTTGCGCTGGATATCGCTACGCTCCTGCAAAAGCTGGATCAGCGTCTTTGTCTGGGCGATATTCTTGAAGTAAGCAGAGACCATCGGATCGAGAGTTTGCTCGACCAGCCGCTTGATGTCACCGAAACGCTGCACCACGAGCGGCGCCTTCATATAGTCGATATGAACGACGACGGAGAGCGGCAGCACAGGCTCGAACGCATCCTTGGTGATCAACGATACTTCAGACAGGTTCTCGTCCAGCCTGTGTTCGCCAAACTGTTCCTTCGTCCATTTGAGCACGAAGTTGGTGGTCGGCACGATGATGATATTGCCGGCATAGGTATTGAACGCATACTTGCCTGGCAGCAGCGGCGTTGACCAGACACCGCGTGCGCCGATTTCGACCAGCTCGCCGTGACGGTATGCCTGCCCGGATATATCCGTGCCGTGGCGGCCGTTATAGGAGACGACGACACCCACCGTGCCAACGTCAATGATCGTCTTGTCGACCAGTTCGACGGTCGCGAAAATGCGATTGAGGAAGTAGCTGCCGTCGGCCAGCACCTGCAGCTGCCGGCCACGGTAGCCACCGGCATTGAGAAACTTCTCCGGGTCCTGAAAATTGTTGTGGAAGTTCGGGTCGTTCGGATCGTTGGCGACGGTCGGTGCGATGATCTCGCCGTCCGGTAGCGCCGGACCGTCATGGATGGTGACGATACCGATCATGTCCTCGGCATTGTGGATGACGACGGGCTCAAAGCCGCCCCGCTCCGAGATCATGCTGGACATATTGGCAAAAAGGTTTTGTTCCGACGCGCTCAGATTGACGGCGTAGATCGACTGGGCGGTGAGCACGATGAATTGTGCGAGATTGATCGCGTAGGTACCTTCACGCAGGATCTTGCGTTGCGGTCCTTTCTGTCCGCCTTTCTCGAGAAAGCCGCGCACATCCTGGAAATCATCGGCGACGGTGTTGGAAGCAAGTGTCTGCGTCGGAGGCAGCGGCTTGCCATCACGGGCAAAGACATAGCCGATCTGACCCTGCGGGATGGTGACAAGATTGGCGCGATGCATCGAATATTGGAACGGCATGAAGAAATGCAGGCCACCGCGCACGACTTCCGGCTGGTAGCCGGCCTCACGGTTGAGCGCAATGAAGCCATTGCTGACGGAGCCGCGAAAGCTCCATAGTTTTTCCAGGATGCCGAGCCTGTCGTTTGGGATGTAGCGGACCACGCCGCTCCACCAGAACAGGATTGCCAGCACGACGACCAGCACGGCTACCTCGATCGCCGTCCATTCCATCGGGCCGAGATATTGTAGGGCTTCCATTTCTTCTCTCCTATGGGCGCGCGGGTTCGTTCACCCGACGGCCATCCGGTTGGTGTTGATTGATAAAGTGGGGAGATCGCGCACCGACACGCTCGACGCGCTAAGGGCGTGTCGAACGTTTGGGCTGCTCATTGGATGGGAAAATGACCGCGCGTCCCGAGTCCCCAGTGAGGAGTAGCGTGGCCGTGAACGATGTCACATCGGTTTTGCCTTGATAGACATAACGGAAGATGACGTAGGGATCACGCCAACAGGTTTAAAGATATTCCGCGCGGAAATAGTATAAATATTTCCAACGCTTTCGTTACAGCTCCCGACACACCTCGACGCAGAAATCGACGAAGGCGCGCACCTTGGCAGGCGGATGCTTGCGCGACGGGTGAAAGGCAAACAGCGGGAAGAGCTCGCCATGCCAGTCCGGAAAGAGGTCGACCAGCACCCCATTCGCCAGCGATGCATTCCTCCAGCATCGATTTGGGGTCGGTGAAGGTCAGAGGTCCACTGGTTAGAACCTCGATCGTTTCCTCCCCGCGCATAAATGCCCAGTTGAATGGCGTGCCGCCAACCCGTCAAGCAAGAAACGTGCTCACTCCCGCCGCCGATACAATGTCCAACCAATGCCCGAAAGCCCCCAACTCGTGGCGGCGTCGGTCCGTTCAAAGGCGAGGACACAACTCGGCGAAGGCTGGACGGATTGGAACTGCTCATGAGCGCCACCCTCGAGGATGAGCCAGTCTGGAGGTTGGGAGCACATTTTCTCTGCGGGCACCAATGATGCCTGGCCCCCGATACGATCGGCGAAATAATTGACGACCATTCCGGTTCGCAGATCATGACTGCTGGCGTAGGTGCTGTCGCCGCCACGCGTCATCTGGTCCACCATCCCGGAATAGGAGCCGCGACCGTGTTCGTAGAACTGAAGCAGCGATCCTATGTTGCCGACCAGTATTGCCGCCAATGCGGCCGCGGAAAGCAAAAACCCCCTGCCTCCCGCCTGGAAGCCACGCCCCAGCAATTCGCCAGCGACAAGCAGCAGCAGCGTCCCACTGCAGAGAAAGTAGCGCGGAAACTCGACATTCGGCAGATGCGCGACGGCCATCAGCAACGGCAGCCCGAAGATCCCTATGACATAAAGGCTGGTCCGGCGATCGCGCCAAAGACGGGCGGAAACAAACACCAGGCCGCAAGCCGCGCCTATACAAACCAAGTCACTGATCCACCACGGCAGGCCGAACAAATAGCGGATCATTCCGCCATACCCTTGCGCGAAATTCTGCAGCGAAAACGGTGAAACGCCGCCGAACTGGAACCCGAACAACTGGCTGCCAAGGAGCACGCAGGCGGCGAGCGGAAGCACGGCCAAAAAGGCTGGTGCGAAAATCAGACCAACCTCGCGATTGGTGGAGGCCAGGCTGCCGGTGCGTGACCACACGAGCCACGAAGTCCAGGCGACAAGGATCACCACCGTTTCCGCCATGGTGAGATGCGACAGGAAGCCGAGCAGGACAATCGCCGCAAAGGCGATGGCTGACCCGCGATTGTCGAAGCGGCGCTCCAAAAACAACAGGGAAAGCAGCGTGAACAATATGAGGCCGGCATAGCCTCTCGCCTCGGAACCGTAGTGAACCATCGGGTAGCTCGTCGCAAACAGCGCGCTGGTAACGATGGCCGTGCGCCGCCCGCGTGAAGCCGCCACCAGGCCGGCAGCAACGACAGTGCCAACGCCCAATGCCACCGACAGGCCACGTTGAACCACTGATGAGGCGTCGGGGCCGATCAGATAGAGATAGGCCGAGTTGAGGAAATGATTGTTGTCGTGATTTATGCGCCAAAATATCTGATCGATCGAGGTCAGCGGCTCAAGCAGCGCAAAAGTCCAGATCTCATCAAGCCAGAGATCGCCGCGCGCGCCCACCAGACGCAGGACCAAACCCGCTGCTGCGATCACCAATATTGCCAGCAATGACCCGGCCGACCATCGTTGGACGGCGCCGGAGGAAGTGCCAAGGCCGCGAGCAGCCCCCGCATTGCCTGCAACTGAAGCTTGTCCCAAGGCATTCATGTCACTCTTCCCGGAACGCGCGCGCTATCTGATCGGCCAGAGGTTTCACCAGTCAGGACAACATGGTGCGACGCCACCCAAAACACTCGCGTGGTAAATCTTCAAGCGCCGAATACTACAATGGAGGCGATTCCGACAGCCAGAAAATCTGTATTTCATATATGAGTATGTTCTAATTTATGTTTTGATCTACTGTATATTTACGGGTGGAACTCGCAGCGGCTCAACGTCGGAAACAAATTCCAAGCCAATCAAAGGCTATACGGAAAATATACAGATGACGCCTGCCGAACCCCACCTTTTCGAAGGTCAAGACGACACCGAGGCATGTTTTTCACTGGGCCTTTCCAGTGGTACTTGCCAATCGGTTGCCGGATTGTGGGATGGACGCGGACCGGAGCGCCCTTTGGCGAGCGACGCTGTCGGCAACGCTTTCGGATATCCGCCCCATCGGATTTCTCCGATTGCCCGCTGAACCAAACAAAGTCTCGACCTGATACGGGCATGCCGGAGCCGGTTGCGATAAGCTCCGTCCAACAATGGAGCTGTCACCATGAGCGATCCCAGCGCCGGAGTGCCCGCCTACGACCCGCAGCAGCTGGAACCCATGCTGATAGCCAGACAGCATGCCGGCGATGTCGACGGCATGGTCGCGCTGTTCGAGGCGGATGCGGTGATCGACTGCGGCGGCGGACGTTTTCTGCGCGGCCCTGAAGCCATTCGCGCCTACTATGCCGAGATTGTCGCGTCCGGACGGAAGTTTGCGGCCGGCGAACAGCGCCCCGCCCTGATTTGCGGTGACCTCGCGCTCACTTCGACCCGGCTTCCCGACGGCGACGTCACCAGCGAAGTTGCCCGGCGGCAAAGCGATGGCTCCTGGCTTTGGGTGATCGATCGCTATTCCGTCGCTTGGGATTAAGACTTTGGCCCGGCCAAGCGTTTGCTCCGTCCGGAAAGCCCGCCCGGCCCTTTCGCCACAGACGCGTCGAGTCCACTGCGGCCGCTATGGACGCAGTCCTGGCGTTCAGCAATCCGGTGCGGCTAGCGCCGCAGCGCGTATACGCCCGCTATGGCTTCGCCAGCTACCGGCAGCGCCATATCGTCGTCCAGAAGCCGCGTGATCCGGGCAAAACCGGTGAATGCCTTCCGTGCCTCCTCCGCCGACATCTGACCCGACAAAGCTGCCGAGCAGCAATTCAGCGCGCACTGATACACTGGCCCACGTCGTCCCGTCGGCCATTTACGCAAGAAAACCATCGCCTCGGCGACACTATCCACTTCTTCTACAGGGTGCCCCTGCCCGCGCGAGATCCGCACGGGCGAAAAGAAATGCAGGTAGTCCATCGCTTCCTCCCGGTCGATCGCGATGCCGCTCGATCGAACCCAATGAAACGCGCTGTCAGGCGGTTGGTTCCACCCAGAAAACAGAATCTTTGAAAAATCTTTTGGTCGATGGATGCCGGCTAAACCGTCGGGAAATGGCATGCCACTTTGCGGCCGGGTTGATGCTCCCTCAGTTCCGGCCGCTCGGTGCGGCATCGCTCGACAGCGATCGGGCATCGGGGGTGGAAACGGCAACCGGATGGCGGTTTCAGCGGGCTCGGCACGTCGCCGGTCAGGATGATGCGCTTGCGCGTCCCGCTAGGTGTGGTTTCCACCACCGGAACCGCCGAGATCAGCGCCTGGCTGTAAGGGTGGGCTGGCGCCGCGAACACCTCTTCAGCCGGCCCTTCCTCGACGATCGAGCCGAGATACATGACCGCGATGCGGGTCGACACCTGACGCACCACCGACAGGTCGTGGGCGATGAAGATGTAGGTGAGGTTCAGCTTCTCCTGCAAATCGGCCAGCAGGTTGACGATCTGCGCCTGCACCGACACGTCGAGCGCCGAGACGGGCTCGTCGAGTACGACCAGATCCGGGTTGAGGGCAATCGCCCGCGCAATGCCGACGCGCTGGCGCTGGCCGCCTGAGAATTCGTGGGGATAACGCATGACATGGTCCGGCAGCAGCCCGACGAGGTCGAACAGTTCGGCGACGCGCGCGGTGATCTCGCGGGACGACAGCTTGCCATGGATACGCAGCGGCTCGGCCACCAGGTCGCCGACGCGCCGGCGCGGGTTGAGCGAGGCCGACGGGTCCTGGAACACCATTTGCAGGCAGCGTCGCAACGGCCTGAGTTCGGACAGCGACTTCGAGGTGATGTCCTCGCCTTCGAACAGAAGCTCGCCATCTGTGATCTCGTAGAGCCTCACCAGGCAGCGCGCCAGCGTGGACTTGCCGCAGCCGGATTCGCCGACCAGCCCGACCGTCTCGCCGCGTCGCACGGTCAGCGAAACATTGTCGACCGCATGGACGGTTCGCCTGCCTTCGGCGGAAAACCGGCTGCCGATCGAAAAACGCTTTCCCAGCGAGCGCGTCTCGAGGATCGGACGATCTTTGTCGGTCAACGATGCGCTCATGCCTGTGCCACCCGGAAGCATGCCGCGGCATGGGTGCCGATACCAAGGTCGGGCTTGCCGGTCACGCAGGGTTCGTAGTGGACCGGGCAGCGTGGACCGAAGGCACAGCCTTGCGGCAAGCGCAGCAGCGACGGCGGCGAACCGGGAATGGCCGGCAGGCGGCGCGGCTTTTCACCGGTCAGCGGCGGGATAGAACCGAGCAGCGCACGCGTGTAGGGATGTCGCGGGTCGGAAAAAAGCTCCATGCGGCTGCCGCGTTCCACCACGCGACCGGCATACATGACCATCACCCTGTCGGCGAGTTCGGACACCACGCCCATATCATGCGTGATGAATACGACCGCCGACTTGTGCGTCGCGCGCAGCTTGCGCACGAGGTCGAGAATGCCGGCCTGCACCGTGACATCGAGCGCCGTGGTCGGCTCGTCCGCCACCAGCAGCGCCGGATTGCACGACAGGGCCATGGCGATCACCGCGCGCTGCCGCATGCCGCCCGAAAGCTGGTGCGGATAGCGTGACATCGCCTCGTGCGGGTTGGGAAAATTCACCTCGGCCAGCAGTTCTTCGACGCGCTCCATCGCCTTGGCCTTGCTGATGTTGCGATGCGCGCGGATCTGTTCGGCGATCTGCCAGCCGATCGTGTAGACCGGCGTCAGCGCCGTCATTGGATCTTGGAAGATCATCGCGATCTCGTTGCCGCGCAGCCGCCTCAGCTCGCGCGGTGGTAATCCGACAAGCTCGCGGCCTTTGTAGCGGATCGAGCCTTCGATGACCGCGTTAGGATCGGTGATGAGGCCCATCACGGCCAGCAGCGACACCGTCTTGCCGGAACCGGATTCGCCGACGACACCGAGGATCTCGCTTTCCTCGAGGTCGAAGGAGACGCCGTCGATGGCCCGCACCAGACCGCCATCGGTGCGGAAGGATACTTTGAGGTCGCGCACCGACAGTATCATGATGTCCTCAGGCGCGGGTCGAGAAGGATGTAGACGAAATCGACGACCGCATTGGCGACCACCACGAACATGGACGCATACATCACCGTCGCCATGATCATCGGAAGATCGAGGTTCTGCAGCGCGTCGTAAGTGAGCTTGCCGATGCCGTTCAGCCCGAACACTACCTCGGTCAAAAGGGCTGAGCCGCCCACCAGGGCGCCGAAGTCGAGACCGAACAAGGTTACAAAGGCGATGAGCGACGTGCGCAAGGCATGGCGCAGCAGGATTCGGGTCTCCGACAGGCCTTTGGCCCGGGCGGTGCGGATGAAGTCTTCCTGCAGGGATTCGATGATCGCCGCGCGCAACACACGTCCGTAGATGCCGATATAGAGAATGGCCAGCGTGATCCACGGAATGACCAGTGTCAGGAACCAGCCTTTCGGATCGTCGGAGAAATTCTTGTAACCGAGCGGCGGCACCCAGGAGAACGCCCAGCTGTCGTGGTAGCGGCTTTGAGTGATCAGGTTCATCACCTCGCCCAGCCAGTAGACCGGCATGGAAATGCCAAGCAGCCCCAGCGCCATCAGAAGCTTGTCCAGCCAGCTGCCGCGGGTGGCGGCGGCAACGATGCCGATGATGATGGAGACAACCACCCACAGGATCGCCGCCCCGAAGACCAGCGAGAGCGTGACGGGAATGGAATCCATCACCGCCGGCACCACCTTCCAGCCTCGATTGACGAAGGAGGTTAGGTCGCCGGTGACGAAGATCTTCTCCATCATCTTCACATATTGCACGTAGAGCGGCCGGTCGAAGCCAAAACTGTGGCGCACCGCTTCCAGCACTTCGGGTGATGCATTGCGGCCGGCAATGCGCGCCGCCGGGTCGGCGCCCGGCGTCGCGAAAAAGATCAGGAAGACGATGACCGAGATGCCGAACATGACGAACAGCATCTGACCGAACCGGCGCAGGATGGCGTAAAGCATCAGTCGCGCCCCAGCCGGACCTTGGAGCGTGGGTCGAGCGCGTCGCGCAGGCCATCGCCGAAGACATTGAGCGCCATGACGGAAACCGCGATCGCCAGGCCCGGCACCAGCGCCACCAGCGGCCTGGTGTAAAGCAGCGCCTGCCCGTCCTGGATGATGGTGCCCCAGCTGGCGGCCGGCGGCTGCACGCCGATCGACAGGAAGGAAAGTGCCGATTCCGTCAGCATGTTCAGCGCCATCATCAGCGGCACGAAGACGATGAGCGTGGTGGTGATGTTGGGCAGGATATCGCGCCACAGGATGCGCCATCCCGGCACGCCCAGATTGATCGCGGCGAACACGAATTCGCTGTGTCGCAGCGACAGAACCTGCCCGCGTATCGGCCGCGCCACATAGGGCACGTAGACGATGCCGATGATGATGATCGGCAGCCAAAGGCTGCCGGACTCGATCTCGATCGGTCCGATCCTGATGCCTTGCGCGATGGTGACGATGGAAAGCGAAATCGCCAGTAGGTAGATCGGAAACGCCCACAGCACGTCCAGCAAGCGCGACAGCACCGTATCGGTGATGCCGCCGAAATAGCCGGCGATCAATCCCGCTGCCGTGCCGATGATCAGCGTGAAGACGGTGGCCGCCCCGGAGATCAGCAGCGAGCTCAGCCCGCCATAGAGCATCCTGGCCATGACGTCGCGCCCCTGGCTGTCGGCGCCAAGGAAGTAGTTGCCGAGCCGCCAGGTGGGGCCGAGCGGCGTGTAGCCAAGCCCGAGCCCCTCTGTCGACTGTTCCATCACCGGAACGTCGGCGCCGTCGATCTGGATGACGGCGTCGAGCGTCGAGGCGAACGGGTCCACGCCGGCCCATTTCGCGTAGAGAGGCGCACTGAGGCAGGCAAGCACGATGAGGAGGAACACGGCCAGGGATGCCATGGCAGCCCTGTCCGTTGCCAGCTTCGCAAAGGCGACGGCCCAGGGCCCTCGCGTCTTGCGCGGCATGGCGACAGCTTGGTTCGACACGGACGTGTCCCTCCGCAGCTCGTTACTGCACCCAGGACTGGGTGATCATCCAGTTGAACTGCCGGTTGAACTTGAAATTGCCAACCCGTTTGCTGACGAAGTCAAGCCGCTTCGGCGTGAAGAGGCCGACGGCCGGCGCCTTGTCCGTGATCTGCCTGTCGATTTCGGCCCACATCTTGTCGGCGGCTTTCTGGTCGGTGACACCGAGGTCCAGCGCCTTCTGCATCTTGGCGTCGATGTCCTTGTCACAGAAACCGGCGATGTTGATCGAAGCATCCGAACCTTCACGGAAGGAGGCGCAGCTGAACAGGATGTTCAGGAAGTCGGAAGCCGCTGGATAGTCCTTGTACCATTGGGTGACCGACATCTGCACCTTGTTGTTGGTGTTCTGGATGTAGGTGAACTGGATGTTGGACGAGATCGGCTTGACGTCGGCGACATAGCCGATGGTGGTCAGCACGCTCTGCAGATAGACGCCGATGGACCGTGAAATGGCGGTGTCCTCGACGATGATCGTCACCTTCTGGCCCTTGGTGCCGGATTCCTCGACGAGCTGCTTGGCCTTGTCGAGATCGGGCGCCGACCATTTGGCACCGGGGTTCTTGGTGAAGGGGCAATAATCTTCATGACCGGGGAAATCCGGCGGCAGGACCTGGCAGACCGGCGAAGCCAGCACCTTGCCGCCGAACAGCTTGACCAGTGTGTTGCGGTCGATCGCATAGGCAACAGCCTGGCGGGCCTTTTCGTTGTCGAACGGAGCGAGGCGGTTGTTCAGCGGCGCGTACCACCATGCCGAAAGCGGCGAGATGTGCAGCTGATCCATGGACTTGCTGCCAAGTTCGCCCAGGCGGTCACTCGGCAGCGCGTCGAACATCCAGTCCGCTTCGCCGTTTTGGATCGCCGTGACGGCTGCTTCCTCGGACAGGCCGAAATCATATTGTACGACATCCGGGTAACCGTCCGGCTGCGCATCCTCGCTCCACTGCTTGAAATTGGGGTTGCGGGACACCGTCATGCCCTTGTTGGGGTCGAAGGCGGAGATCATGTAGGCGCCGGTGCTGGGAATGGGCTTGGAACCCATGTCTTCGGCGGGCGTATCCGCCGGCAGCACCACGGCATGCGGCAAGGCAAGCTTGTAGAGGATCTCGGCGTCGGGCTTGGTGAGATTGAGGGTGATGGTCCCGGCGGCTTCATCGCCGACAACGCCACCGTCCAGCGTGCAGCTCTTGGTGTCGGCCAGGCATTTGTCGGCGCCGACGATGCCGGCATAGAAGGTGCCGGAGGTCGGCCCGGAAACCTTGAAGATGCGCTGGAAGGACGCGACAACGTCCTTCACGCCAAGATCCTGGCCGCTGGAGAACTTGATGCCCTTGCGCAGCTTGAAGGTGAAGGTCTTGCCGTCATTGCTGACCTGCGGCAGCGCCTCGGCGAGGTCGGGAACGATGGTGAAGCCGTCCATGCCCTCGGCCTTGCGAAAGGCCACCAGGCCGTCATAGATCGGCTGGTACATCTGCCAGCCCTGGTCGGTGTAGTTGATGTGCGGATCGAGCGTTCCCGCTGCCGAGCGGGCCAGAAGACGGATGGTGCCGCCTCGGTGTTCTTTCAGATATTCGGCCTGCGCCGGAGCCAGCCATGAGCCGGCCAGCAATGCCGCGGCTGACGCCGCAAAAAGCAGTTTCTTCATGTCTTAGTTCCCCTTTTTTCAGTTGTCGTTGTCGTCCAGGAAGTCACCCACCAGCCGCATGCACGCCTCTTGCTCCTCGACATGCGGCATGTGGCTGGAATGCTCGAATATCTCCCAATGCGATCCTTTGATGCCGTCCTTGAACGGCTGCACGGTCGCTGGCGTGGCCTCGTCATAGCGACCTGATATGATCAGTGTCGGAACATCGACGGCCGACAGGCGCTCGACGATGCTCCAATTCTTCAGCGTTCCGATGACGTGGAACTCGTTCGGCCCATTCATCAGATGATAGACGGTCGGATTGCGCGCGATCTGGGCGAAGGTCTCCGTCACTTCGGGCGGGAAAGGCACGCGGCAGACATGCCGTTCGTAGAACCGCATCGTGGCTTCCTGGTAGGCCGGATCGTCCGTCGTGCCGGCCTGCTCGTGCCGGGTCAGCGTCTCCTGCACATCCCCAGGCAGGTCGGACCGCAACCGGTTGGCCTCTTCGACCCACAGCTTCATCGAGGCCGGCGAGTTGGCGATGGTCAGCGACTTCAGACCCTTCGGCCGCGTGACCCCATATTCGGCGCCCAGCATGCCGCCCCAGCTTTGGCCCAGCACGTGGAAACCCGCGCGGATGCCGAGATGATCGACGAGGTTTTCAAGCTCGTCGATGAAGAGTTTGGGCGTCCAGAAATCGGCACCTTTTTCGGGCAACAAAGTGGAATTGCCGCATCCCAGTTGATCGTAGTGGATGACGGCACGGCCTCGTCGGGCGAGCAGTTTGTAGGCATCGACGTAGTTGTGGGCGGCGCCTGGCCCGCCATGCAGGATCACCACCGGGGCCTTGTCGGCATCGAGGTCGCCGCTGACCCGATACCAGGTCTCGTAGCCGCCGAAGGTGGCCCGCCCTTCCCTGCCAATGATCTCAGACGACATTCCGATTTCCCATCCCGTTTGAACGCATCTCGTGTTGTCCGTAACAGCAGCCGCCTAGTTCACCCTGGCCTGCACCCACTCTTCCAGCATCTGCACGCCGAAGGCCGTGGCGCCCTGCCTGCCGAGCGGCCGATCGGCGTCGGCCAACTCCTTGCTGGCGATGTCGAGATGGACCCAGGGTCGGTCCTCCGTGAAATGGCGCAGGAAGGCCGCCGCATAGGGAGCGTCGCCATCCTCCATGTCCTTGGCGTGGTGCCGCAGATCGGCGAATGGCGATTGCAGACCCTCATCGTAGGCACGGTCGAGCGGCAGCCGCCAGAATCGCTCGCCGACCGTTTCACCGGCCGCGATCATCTGCGACGCGATGGCATCGTCTGTGCTGAACAGGCCAGCGAATATCGATCCGAGGCCGCGCGTCACCGAATAGGTCAGCGTCGCCAGATCGACGATCACCGACGGATTGAAGCGCGTGGCCGCATAATGCAGGCAGTCGGCCAGAAGCAGGCGTCCTTCCGCATCCGTGTCGAACACTTCCACGGTCTGGCCCGAGGCCGTCGTGATGATGTCGCGCGGCTTGAGCGCGGTGCCCGACGGCATGTTCTCGGCGATGCCAAGGATGCCGACAGCGTGTACCGGGCTGCCTTGCCGGGCGAGCGCGATCAGCAGGCCGACGACAGCCGCCGCGCCGCCCATATCGGCCTTCATGTCGAACATCTGCTCGCCGCGCTTGATGCAGAGGCCGCCCGAATCGAAACAGACGCCCTTGCCGACGAAGGCGAGCGGTTGAGAAGGAGCACCCTTGCCGCGATAGCGCAGGACAGCGACCCTTGGCGGTCGTACCGAGCCGGCGCCAACGGCCAGCAGCGCGTTCATGCCGAGCTCTTTCAACTGCGTGGCATCGAGCATTTCGATGTCGATGCCGGCTTCGCGAAGCGGCTCCAGATGATCGTGGAAATTGTCGGGATGGAGATGGTTCGGCGGCAAATTGACCAGCGTGCGCGCATATTCGACGCCGTCCGCAATGGCATTGATCCGCGCCAGCGCAGGGGCCAGCTCCGCGCTGACTGCCCCGATCAGTTGCACCCGCAAGGTCCGATCCGAGCCCGCGCCCTGGCGCCGGTTGCGCATGTCGAAACGATAGCGCCGCAGCCGCATGCCCAGCGCGACGCGCGCCAGGATTTCAGCTGCGGGCAGGTCGATACCGGCGATGGGGTCGAAGACAAGCGTGGCCGCGCATTCGCACTTGGCTTCCAGATGCGCGGCAAGCAAACCGCCGGCGCGCGCCAGTGACAGGGCGTTTACGGCTTCGGCTTTGCCCAGGGCCAGGACGATCACGCGCCGAGCCGATACGCCCTGCGGGGCAATGAGATCGATGCAGGCGCCGGATTCGGCCAAGGTGGCCGGGTCGGAGCAGGCACGGGACAGAATTCCGTTCATTTCCGCGTCCAGTGCAGCTGCCCGGGGGCCAAAGCCTGTATGGGCAGTTTGCAAGATCACGACGACAGAGGCTTCCGCAGAAATCTCGTCCGCCGCTTCAAAGACCGGCACTGGCGATTGAGGCATAGACTGACATTCTCCCATTTGCCGATGACCCCGGCCTCGGCGCAGCGTGGATCATGCGCAAAGCTTCGCCTGCCCCCGGCAGGACCCGTGAAGCCGGTCGCGCCGTTGGTGGAATGGTGAAGAAGTTCCCGGATAGTCGTTTTCTTGAGGCGACTTAGTTGCTCTTGCCTCTTGGGTATCCCCGAACAGGGCGAGCGATCAAACGCCAATTTTGCCCAAGTCGATTGACAAAAACTCAATCGACAATTCATGATCGGCCAATGGCCCTACCCTCACTCAACGGCATGCGCGCTTTCGAGGCCGCCGCACGTCTCGGCAGCGTCAAGGATGCAGCCGAGGAATTGCACCTGACGCCCTCTGCCATCAGCCGCCACATCCGTGCACTTGAAAGAAATCTCGGCCAGGATTTGTTCGAGCGCGGCTTTCGCCAGATAACGCCGACCATCCGGGGCTCTTACTATGCGCGCAGCCTCTCCGAAGCGTTCGAGGCCATCTGGCGCGCCACCGACGATGTCAGCCTCGCCGATGGCCCGAGCCACAGCAGGACCCGACGCGTCCGGGTCTTGTGCGTGCCGGCCGTTCTGAACCTTTGGTTGGCGGACCGGTTGCCGAACTTTCGCCGGCTGCATCCAACGGTAGAGCTGGAGATCTCGACCTCGGGCAAGCGCGCCAACTTCGATTTGGCCATCGTCGACGAGTTCGTCTACAAGGCCGGCCCCGCCCTGACGCTGCTGATCCCGCTGGTCCTGACGCCGGTCTGTGCGCCCTCGCTGCTCGAAGGGCCGGTGCCGTTGCGATCGCCCGCCGACCTGGTCAACCACCACCTGATCCATGAATGCGAGACCATGAGATGGAAGCGTTGGCTGGAGCAGGAAGGCGTTTTGGACACGACGCCAAAATCAAGCACAACGCTGGATGATTGCACGCTGATCATGCGCGAGGCGATCAATGGCGCCGGAATTGCGCTCGCCGACACGATGATGGCACAGGATTTTCTGCAGCAAGGCAAACTTGTCGCCCCGTTTCCTGCCCGCCACACCTATCCGGCCGGCATCTACCTGCACCAGCGTCGCAGCATCGGCAACAAGCCGGGCACCGGCCTGTTTCAGGATTGGCTGTTGTCCGAAGTCGAGGACCACAAGCGGGTGATGGCCATCGCGTAGACGGTTGCAATCCGAATCACCGACCACCCCGTTCAACAGTGGCCCACCGTTGCGCCCCCTCGATAATCGCGGTTCGCATTGAATATCTTTAAGGTCAAAGCCGGCAAATGGATCCGTTGCCGGTTCCCCTGCGTCAGGCTTAACCTGCACGGCCATCGCGTGGAGGCGCGCGGCCAATCAAGGGGAGGACATTGCAGTGACCATAGAAGGCGCATCGCCTGATCTGTACAACGAGGATCTCGCTCCGGCCAAAGTTCGAAACTGGGGACCGTTTTCGATCTTCAACGTCTGGACATCGGACGTCCACAGCCTGTGGGGCTACTATCTCGCCGCCAGCCTGTTTCTGTTCTGCGGCGGTTTCGTCAACTTCATCATCGCCATCGGCATCGGCTCGCTGATCATCTATGTGCTGATGAACATGGTCGGTTATGCCGGCGTGAAGACCGGCGTGCCCTACCCCGTGCTTGCCCGCGCTTCGTTCGGCATATGGGGCGCCAACATACCGGCCCTGGTGCGCGCCATCGTCGCCTGCTTCTGGTACGGCGCACAAACCGCTGCCGCATCGGGCGCCATCGTCGCGCTGCTGATCCGCTCGCAATGGTTCGCCGATTTCAACGCCAACACGCATTTCCTTGGCCATTCCGGGCTGGAAGTGATCTGCTTCGTCGTCATCTGGGCGCTGCAGCTGCTGATCATCCAGAAGGGCATGGAAACGGTGCGCCGCTTCCAGGACTGGGCGGGACCCGCGGTCTGGGTGATGATGCTGCTCCTGGCGGTCTATCTCTGCGTCAAATCCGGGACCTTCGCCTTTACCAGCGACATTCCGATGGACGTGCTCCTGGATAAGACCAAGGATGCCGGCGTGCCGGGCACGCCGGGCTCATGGACTGCGCTGTTTGCGGTGGCCGCGATCTGGGTGACCTATTTCTCGGCGCTCTATCTCAACTTCTGTGATTTCGCCCGCTATGCGCCCGACCAGGCGTCGCTGCGCAAAGGCAACATCTGGGGCCTGCCGGTCAACCTCATCCTGTTTTCGATGGTCGCCGGCGTCACCACCATTGCCGCCTACGACGTCTATCATGAGGTACTGCTGCACCCTGACCAGATCTCGGCCAAGTTCGACAGCTGGTTCCTGGCCGCGCTCGCTGCCTTGACCTTCGCGGTTGCCACGCTGGGCATCAACGTCGTCGCCAACTTCGTGTCGCCGGCCTTCGATTTCTCCAACGTCTTCCCGCGTCAGATCGACTTCAAGAAGGGTGGTTATATCGCGGCCGTGATCGCGCTGCTGCTCTACCCCTTCGCGCCGTGGGATGGCGGCGCCGCGCATTTCGTCAACATCATCGGCGCGACGATGGGACCGATCTTCGGCGTCATGATGGTCGACTACTATCTGATCCGCAAAAGCGAGGTCGACGTCGAGGCGCTCTATCGCGAGGACGGCGAATTCCGATTCCAGGGCGGCTGGCACGTCAATGCCTTCATCGCCGCCGGCATCGGCGCCATCTTCTCGTCGATCCTGCCCAACTTCACCAACTGGCTGCCGTCCTGGTGGGGAGTCTATGGCTGGTTCTTCGGCGTCGCCATTGCCGGTATCATCTACTACGTGCTGCGCACCGCTGCCGTGAGTGCGGGCGCCAAGACGGCGAAGGCCTAAACAAGGGAATAAGGCAGTAGGGCAGTAAGTGAGTAGGGGAATAGGGGGTCTACTGCCCTACTGCCCTACTGCCCTACTGCCCTACTGCCCTACTGCCCTACTGCCGTATTGCCCTACTGCCGTATTGCCCTACTGCCCTACCATCTCAGCCAGCTTGCGCACCGTGTTCCAGTTGCGCGACGTGCCGATGCCGAGGCGTTTGTGGTTCATTGCCGCGAGCAGCCGTGACGTTGGCCTCTCGCGCGAGAAGACAACCCAGATGTCGCCGGCGGAAGGCAATACCTTCTCGTCCTCGGCGGCATAGGCTTGCAGCGCCGCGACGCCCTCCACGGGCGCTGGTTTGCGCATCACCCGCACAGCCACCTGGTCGCCAGCTTCAGCCGAATCGGCCGGAAACGGATTGCCGGCGGCAAGCTTAAGCCAGCCCTCGGCAGTGCGCACGATGATGTCGACATGGCGGCCGAAGGTTTGTTCGAAAGCCGTTTCCAGCCGATGTTCCAGCTTGCCGATATCGGTCGCCCGCGCCTCGAAAACCAGATTGCCGGTCGCCACCAGCGTGCGGACATTCCTGAGGCCAAGGCCTTCCGCCATCGCCTTGAGGTCCGACATGACGACCCGGCGCCCCTCGCCCAGGATGATGCTGTAGAGGAGCGCGACATAGGTCTCCATGAGCGGCCTCGCCTGAGCAATTCCAGGAAAAGTGTGAAACGGTTTTCCGTCCGGAATTGCGTCAAAACAAAAGGGTAGAGCGCCTAGACCAGGCGCGACTGCTCCACCGCCGCCTCGATGAAGCTGGCGAACAGCGGATGCGGATCGAGCGGCCGGCTCTTCAGCTCGGGGTGGTACTGCACGCCGATGAACCAGGGATGGTCGGGATATTCGACCGTCTCCGGCAGCACGCCGTCAGGCGACATGCCGGCAAACACCAGGCCGCAATCCTCAAGCCGCTCCTTGTAGTCGATATTGACCTCGTAGCGATGGCGGTGGCGCTCGGAAATCTGGGTGTCGCCATAGATGTCGGCGATCTTCGAGCCCTTGGCGAGCTCGGCCTGATAGGCGCCCAGCCGCATCGTGCCACCGAGATCGCCGGTCTCGCGGCGCTTCTCCAGCATGTTGCCTTTCAGCCATTCCGTCATCAGACCGACGACCGGCTCGTTGGTTGGGCCGAATTCGCTCGAAGAGGCGTGCTCGACGCCGGCCAGCGAGCGCGCCGCCTCGATGCAGGCCATCTGCATGCCGAAGCAGATGCCGAAATACGGCACCTTGCGCTCACGCGCGAACTTCGCCGCCAGGATCTTGCCTTCGGAGCCACGCTCGCCAAAGCCGCCGGGAACCAGGATGCCATGCACCTTTTCCAGCCACGGCGTCGGATCTTCCTTTTCGAAGATCTCCGATTCGATCCAGTCGAGCTTGACCTTGACGTGGTTGGCCAGGCCGCCATGCGAAAGCGCCTCGATCAACGATTTGTAGGCGTCCTTGAGGCCGGTATATTTGCCGACGATGGCGATGGTCACCTCGCCTTCCGGATTGTGGATGCGGTCCGAGACCTTCTGCCATGGCTCCATGCGCGGCTTCGGCGCCGGATCGATGCCGAAGGCGGCCAGCACCTCCGAATCAAGCCCCTCCTTGTGGTAGGCCATCGGCACGTCATAGATGTGCGGCACGTCGAGCGCCTGGATGACGGCACTCTCCCTGACATTGCAAAACAGCGACAGTTTGCGGCGCTCTTCCTTGGGAATGGCGCGGTCCGCGCGGACCAGCAGGATGTCGGGCGCAATGCCGATACCGCGCAGTTCCTTGACCGAGTGCTGGGTCGGCTTGGTCTTCAGTTCGCCCGCCGTCGGGATGTAGGGCATCAAGGTCAGATGCACATAGACGGCATTGTTGCGCGGCAGATCATTGCCGAGCTGGCGAATCGCCTCGAGGAACGGCATCGCCTCGATGTCGCCCACCGTGCCGCCGATCTCGCACAGCACGAAATCATAGTCGTCATTGCCGTTGAGGACGAAATTCTTGATCTCGTCGGTGACGTGCGGAATGACCTGCACGGTCGCGCCGAGATAGTCGCCGCGCCGCTCGCGTTCGATGATGTTCTTGTAGATGCGGCCGGTGGTGATGTTGTCCTGCTGGTTGGCCGAGCGGCCGGTGAAGCGCTCATAGTGGCCAAGATCGAGGTCGGTTTCGGCACCATCATCGGTAACGAACACCTCGCCGTGCTGGTACGGCGACATCGTGCCGGGATCGACATTGAGGTAAGGGTCGAGTTTTTTGATGCGTGCGCGATAGCCTCGCGCCTGCAGGAGAGCCCCAAGGGCCGCTGCGGCAATGCCTTTTCCAAGTGAGGAAACCACGCCGCCTGTGATGAATACATATCGCGCCATGGGAGTCATCGCTTAACGCGGCCGGATTGATTCCGCCAGAGAAAAAACCACCGCGAAGGCTTTTTCCCAAGAAGGCGCTTGGACCAGGATCCCGAAACGTGGAATCCGGTTTTCTCAGGCAAACGGTTTCCGTTTGTCTCGAACAAACGGTTTCCGTTTGTCCAGGGATCACGACCGAACAGGCTTGGTCGTGAACGGGCAAAACAAAAGGGCCGGCTGAGCCGGCCCTTTCGGCATGATGATGAAAACGTCAGATGATGACGACTTTGGTGCCAACCCTGACGCGGCTGTAGAGGTCGATGACGTGGTCGTTCATCATGCGGAAGCAGCCATTGGAGGCACTGGTGCCGATCGACTGCGGCGCGATGGTGCCGTGGATACGCAGATGGGTGTCCTTCTTGCCGTCATAGAGGTAGATGGCGCGCGCGCCGAGCGGGTTCTGGCCACCGCCGGGCATGCCGTCCTTGTACTGGGCGTAGTGCTTGGGCTCACGCTTCTGCATGTCGAGCGTCGGGATCCAGCGCGGCCATTCCTGCTTGTCGCCGACGGCAACCGTGCCCTTGAACTGCAGGCCCTCACGGCCGACCGCGATGGCGTAGCGACGCGCGGTGGTCGATGATTCGACGAGATAGAGGCGGCGCGCACTGGTGTCGATGACGATGGTGCCGGCATCGTAGCCGGTGAATTCCACGTCCTGAGGGACGAATTCCGGCTTCACCTTGAACGGCTTCTTGGCGTTTTTCTGGGCGAGTGCCTGGTCGAGCGCGCGCGTCTCGGGCAGGTAGCTGATCGATGAGCCGGACGAGGTCCCACCAAAAAGGCCGGCGAACAGACCGCCACTCGACTGCTTCTGGCCGCCGATGACCTCGCTGCGCAGTTCGCCATTGTTGCCGGTCAAGGCGACATTCATCGCCTCGGCCGGGAGCGGCTCGGCCGACTGGATCGGCGTGATCGGTTCAATCGGCTCGATGATTTTGGTGGTCTTCTTGGCCGGCTTGGCGTCGGCCACTTCGGTCGCCGGGGCGCTCTGGCCCTTCTTGGCCAGGAACGCCTGCCGGTCCGCTTCGGCCCTGGCCTTGGCCGCCTCGCGCATCGCCAGCTTCCTGGCTTCCAGCGCCTTGGCCTTGGCGTCTTCCTTGTCGGCAACGATCTTGGCCTCGATCTTCTTGATCTGGGCGAGATCGTCCGGTGTCGGGTTCTTCTTCTTCTTGAGAAGCCTCAACTGCGCCGCATCACTTTTGGTGGCTGCGACAGGGATTGCATCGGTTCTGTCGACCGACTGATTGGCGACCATATTGGCCGGCATACCGGCGAAAGCCGGGGAACTGAGGCCGAGTGCGGCGCAAAGTCCCAGGAAAATGAAGCTGCGAAGCTGCATGGCGAAGATCCGATCGTTCAATGCTTGTTGCCCACGGCGTCGCCCGGCGTCCCCCAAGGACACCGAAAATGCCGCGTGCAATCTATAGTCGAATAAGCGCGGATGCCTCAAGCGTGGGACCGCGCTGCTGGGCGTTGAATCTTCGTGATCGCGCAGCATTTGCCGCGACTGTGTTCAAACGATCACAGATCGCGGCTTGGAAAAGCAGTGGTTACTGGTTCGGGACCTGCGGTGCCGCTGGCGCGGTGTTGGTGGTGCCGTTGCTTGCCGGCGGCGTCGAGCCCGAGGCGGGCGCGGTGGCCGGAGCTGTTGCCGGAGGCTTCGCCGCGGCGTCATTGCCGGACGGCGGCGTCGGCGTGGTGGTGCCGGCGGGCGCCGGGGTCGTCGTGCCCGGCAACTGGTTGAGCACGCCCTTGCCGGCGCCGTCCGAAGTCGCGGGAACGCGGTCGAGAATGTCGATCGGCTTCTCGCCATAGCGGGCAATGATCGACAAGGTCAGCGACGTCACGAAGAAAGCCGCCGCCAGGATCGCCGTCGCCCGCGTCAAAGCGTTGGCGGCGCCACGTGCGGTCATGAAGCCCGATCCACCACCAATGCCAAGGCCGCCGCCTTCGGAGCGTTGCAGCAGCACCACGCCGACGAGGGCGAGCACGACCATGAGATGGATGACGATCAGTACGGTTTGCATAGTTTATCCTGGCAAGGCCTTGCCCGGCCGCGGACACGACCGGTGAATTGGAGGCGGCTCAATACAATGCTTTCACGGCATTTCCAAGCCCGTGGCCGGAATATGGGAAGCAACGCGCCCTTTGCAACGAATTTGGACGGGATGAGCCCCGTCCATCCTCGTGGATATCAGCTCGAAATGCTGCGATAGGCTTCGGCGATACCGAGGAAATCGGCGGCTTTCAGGCTGGCGCCACCGACCAGCGCGCCATCGACGTTCCTGACGCCCAGCAATTCCACCGCGTTGGACGGCTTGACCGAGCCACCATAGAGAATGCGCACTTTGGCAGCGATGGCGCCGAGCTTTTCCGCCAGCTTTTCGCGGATATGCGCATGCGCTTCGGCCACATCGGTGGCGGTCGGCGTCAGGCCAGTGCCGATCGCCCATACCGGCTCATAGGCAATGATGGTGTTGGATGGCGTAGCACTCGGCGGCACCGAGCCGGCGACCTGGCGCGACAGCACGTCGAGCGTGGCGCCCGCTTCACGCTGTTGCTGCGTCTCGCCGATGCAAACGATGGCCACCAGCCCGGCACGCCATGCGGCGGCAGCCTTGGCCTGGACCGTCGCATCGTCCTCGCCGCGTTGTTCACGGCATTCGGAATGGCCGACAATGACGTGGCTCGCGCCTGCGTCCTTCAGCATCTCGGCCGAGATGCAGCCGGTGTAGGCGCCGCTCTCCTTGGTATGGCAGTCCTCGCCGCCGGCATGGACCGGCGTGCGCGACAGAATCTCCGCGGCATGGGAAAGCAGCGTCGCGGGAACGCAGACCAGGGCCTCGGTCTCGGCGTCGAGCCCGCTCATGAAGCCGTTGCCGATCATCCTGAGCTCGTTCAGCGAGGCGCTGGTGCCGTTCATTTTCCAGTTGCCGGCGACAAGCGGGCGAATTCCTGGCGTCATGGTCTGCTTCTCCGGGCAATATCAAGCTCTGGCCCTCACTACCAAAATCAGGCCACAAAGCAATCGACAGTGGGCCGGAAGGGCGCTATTGCGCTTGTTTCAAACTCGGCGCATCCGAAAATGCGCATAAATCGGAAGTAACGATGCTTGGTGTATTGAGAAGCGCGGCGGGTACCTGGGTCGCGAAGACATTGCTTTCGCTGCTGGTGGTCAGTTTCGCCGCCTGGGGCATCTCCGGGAAGCTGATGGGCGGTTTTGCCGGCCACGATTCGGTAATAATAGCGGGTGGCACCAAGGTATCGATCAACGAGTATCGCCTCGCCTATGATCGCCAGTTGGCTGTCATGTCGCAGCAGTTCGGCCAGCGCCTTACCCATGAGCAGGCAAAGGCGCTCGGCATCGACAATACGGTTCTGTCGCAGCTGGTCTCCGGTGCCGTTCTCGACGAACAGGCCCGCAAGCTTGGCCTCGGCCTGTCCAAGGATCGGCTGGCCGAGCTGACGCGTGAGGATCCGGCATTCAAGGGCCCAGGCGGCCAGTTCGACAGAAGAACATTCGAGTACATGCTGCGCCAGGTCGGCATGCGGCCCGAGGATTATCTGAAGAACCGCGCCCAGGTGGCGGTGCGCCAGCAGATCGTCGAGGCGGTCTCGGACGGCCTCAAGGCGCCGGACACTTTCTTCAAGGCGGTCGCGCTCTATCGCGGCGAGGACCGCACCGTCGACTATCTGCCCTTGCCAAAGACGCTCGTCGAGCCGATCGAGGCACCGAGCGACAGCGTGCTTCAGGCCTATTTCGAGGCCAACAAGAAAACCTACGCAGCACCTGAATACCGCAAATTCTCCTATGTCCGCCTCGAGCCGGTGGACATCATGGATCCGACCGCCGTCACCGACCAACAGGTGAGCGACGACTACAACAAGAACAAGGGCCGCTACACCACGCCCGAATTGCGCACCATCGAACAGCTTGTGTTCAAGACGCCGGATGCGGCCAAGGCAGCGTTTGATTCGCTCAAGGCTGGCGCCACCTTCGAAAAGCTGGTGACCGCCGAAGGCAAGACCCCGGCCGACACGCTGCTTGGCACGCTCGCCAAGGACAAGATCGCCGACAAGGCGGTTGCCGATGCCGCTTTCGCGCTCAATGCCAATGAAGTCAGCCAGGTCGTTCAGGGCACCTTCGGTCCGGTGCTGCTGCGCGTCACCGAGATCAAGCCCGAGGTGGTGAAGCCACTCGCTGAAGTGTCCGATCAGATCCGCAAGGACCTGGCGCTGGGCGAGGCAAGCCGCGTCCTTTTGGATGTGCATGACAGTTACGAAGACACACGCGCCTCCGGCAGTTCGCTGGCCGATGCGGCGGCCAAGCTGAAGTTGAAGGACATCACCATCGACGCCATCGATCGCAGCGGCATCAGGCCGGACGGCTCCATCGTCAAGGACCTGCCGGAATCGCCGGAGCTGATCAAGGCGGTCTTTGACGCCGAACCCAACACCGAAAATGAAGCGCTGACCACGGCCGACAACGGCTTCATCTTCTATGAGGTCGCTTCGATCACACCGGCTCGCGACCGGACGCTGGATGAAGTCCGCCAGAAAGTCGTGGCCGACTGGACGGCGGCGGAGACGACCAAGCGGCTCGCCGCCAAGGCGAGCGAACTCGAAAAGCGGCTCAAGGACGGCGCCACGCTCGACGTCATCGCCGGTGAGCTCAAGCTGGAGAAGCAGACCAAGCGCGGCCTGAAGCGCGAAGCCGACGATGCCGATTTCGGCAAGGAAGGTGCTGCAGTGATGTTCGGCGTCGGCGAAGGCGGCACCGGGTTGATCCCCTCGCCCACCGGCGACGGACAGATCCTGTTCAAGGTCGCCGAAGTGTTCGAACCCGCCGGGGCCGATGCCAGCTCGGTGCCGGATGAGGCGCAGAAATCCTTCACCTCCGGCATGTCGGACGATCTGCTCGACCAATTGGTGGCGCAGTTGCAGACGCAGTATGACGTCCGCGTCGACCAGGCCGCCGTTGCCCAAGCCTCGACAAGATGAGCGCGCTGAAAACCCATATCGCCAAAGTCGCGGCCGGCTCGGCGCTTTCGTTCGAGGAGGCGCGCGAGGCCTTCGACATCATCATGTCGGGCGACGCGACCCCCGGACAGATCGGCGGCTTCCTGATGGCGCTGCGCGTGCGCGGCGAGACGGTGAGCGAGATTTCAGGCGCTGTCGCCACGATGCGGGCCAAGATGCTTCGCGTCGAGGCGCCGGCCGGCGCGATCGATATCGTCGGCACCGGGGGCGACAATTCCCACAGCGTCAACATTTCGACCGGGTCGGCCTTCGTCATCGCCGGCAGCGGTGTACCGGTCGCCAAGCACGGCAATCGTGGCCTGTCCTCGCTGACCGGTGCCGCCGATGTCCTGATCGCGCTCGGGGTCAAGATCGACATTCCACCGGAAACGATCGGTCGCTGCATCCACGAAGCCGGCGTCGGTTTCATGTTCGCGCCCGCGCACCACCCGGCGATGAAACATGTCGGTCCGACCCGCGTCGAACTCGGCACCCGCACCATTTTCAACCTGCTCGGGCCGCTCTCCAATCCGGCTGGCGTCGTCAGGCAGATGGTCGGTGTGTTCCTGCCGGAATGGATCATGCCGGTGGCCGAGACATTGAAGGCGCTGGGGACAGAGCATGCCTGGGTAGTTCATGGCGACGGCTATGACGAAATCACCACCACGGGCGAGACTCATGTCGCGGAACTGGTTGGCGGCGAGATTCGCAGCTTCACGCTGACCCCGGAAGAGGTCGGACTGAAGCGCCATGCCAAGGACGAGCTGCGCGGCGGTGACGCCGCCTACAACGCCAAGGCGCTGCGCGATATGCTGGGCGGCGCTGCCGGTGCCTATCGCGACACCGTGCTGATGAATGCCGGCGCCGGACTGGTGGTGGCGGGCAAGGCGACGACGCTTGGCGACGGCATCGCGCTCGCCGCGCAAGCCATCGACAGCGGCCGGGCGTTGCAGGTGCTCGATCATCTGGTCGAAATTTCAAACGGGTGAACCGTGTCTGACATTCTGCGCAAGATCGAGGCCTACAAGCGCGACGAGATCGCGGCGGCCAAGGCGCGCGTGCCGCTGGCCGAGATCAAGGCGCGCGCAAAAGACGCCGACGCACCGCGCGGCTTTCTCGCGGCACTCGAGGCCAAGCGCAGATCGGGCAACTTCGCCCTGATCGCCGAAATCAAGAAGGCGAGCCCGTCCAAGGGGCTGATCCGTGCCGATTTCGATCCACCGGCATTGGCGCAGGCCTATGAGAAAGGCGGCGCCGCCTGTCTTTCGGTGTTGACCGATGCGCCATCCTTCCAGGGCGCGCCGGAGTTTCTCACCAAGGCTCGCGCAGCCGTCGCCCTGCCCGCGCTGCGCAAGGATTTCCTGTTCGATCCCTATCAGGTCTACGAGACGCGCGCCTGGGGCGCGGATGCCATCCTGATCATCATGGCCAGCGTCGATGATTCCCTGGCGAGCGAATTGGAAGCGACGGCATTCGAACTCGGCATGGACGCGTTGATCGAGGTGCATGACGAGGCCGAGACGTTGCGCGCGATAAAGCTGTCGTCGCGGCTGATCGGCATCAACAACCGCAATCTGAGAACGTTCGAAACCAGCCTCAAAACCTCGGAGCGGCTGGCGCCGATGGTGCCTGGCGGCCGCCTGCTGGTCAGCGAGAGCGGTATTTTCACCCATGACGACTGCCTCAGGATGCAGAAGACCGGCATCGGCACCTTCCTCGTCGGCGAGAGCCTGATGCGGCAAGAGGATGTCACCGCGGCCACGCGCCTGCTTTTGACGGGCAAGGCGGCAGCCGAGGTGGCCTGACGATGACATCAGCCCTCACCCATCTCGGCGCGCAGGGCGAGGCCAACATGGTCGATGTCGGCGACAAGGAAGAGACGACGCGAACCGCGATCGCCGAGGGGTTCGTTTCGATGCAGCCCGAGACCTTGAAGACCATTCTCGCCGGCAATGCCAAAAAAGGTGACGTGCTCGGTACCGCGCGCATCGCCGGAATCATGGCGGCGAAGAAGACGCATGAACTGATCCCGCTCTGCCATCCGCTGCTTCTGACCAAGGTTTCCGTCGACATCGAGCCCGACCATGCGCTGCCCGGCCTGAAAGTCACCGCGCTGGCGCGTGTCACCGGCAAAACCGGCGTCGAGATGGAAGCGCTGACCGCTGCGTCGGTCGCCTGCCTGACCATTTACGACATGGCCAAGGCCGTGGACCGCGCCATGGTCATCTCCGGCATCCGGCTGGTCGAAAAGACCGGTGGCAAGTCGGGCGACTACAAGGTGGGCGCCTGATGGCGCTGGTTCCGGTCGCGGAGGCGCTCGAACGCCTGCTGAATGGTGCAGCACCTCTGGCCGGCGAAAGTGTTCCCCTGTTCGAGGCGGTCGATCGTGTGCTGGCGGAGCCTGTCGCGGCGCTGCGCACCCAGCCGCCCTTCAATGCTTCGGCCATGGACGGCTATGCCACACGCGCAGCCGATGTCGCGTCGGTGCCGTCGCGACTTTCGGTGATCGGCATGGCGCCGGCCGGGCGCGGCTTTGACGGCTCCGTCGGCGAGCGCCAGGCGGTGCGCATCTTCACCGGCGCGCCGCTGCCTGAAGGCGCCGACACCATCGTCATCCAGGAAAACGTCCGGGATCTTGGAAGCGGCAATATCGAAGTGGTCGAACCAACCGCGGAGTGGCGCAACATCCGCCGCATCGGTCTCGACTTTTCCAAAGGCGACGTGTTGCTGGAAAAAGGCCGCTTGCTCGACCCGGCGGCGCTTTCGCTGGCAGCATCTGCCAACCATCCCACGGTCACTGTGGTCAGGCGACCGCTGGTCGCCATCATCGCCACCGGCGACGAGTTGTTGCCGCCGGGCAGCGAGCTCGGGCCGGACCAGATCATCTCGTCCAACGCTTATGGCGTCGCCGCTGCCGCGCAATCGGTCGGCGCTCGTGCCCTCGATCTCGGCATTGCCGCCGATCGTAAGGAGGCAATTGCCGCACTGGTGCAAAAAGCGGTCGCGGCCGGTGCGGATGTCATCGTCACGCTTGGCGGCGCCTCGGTCGGTGACCATGATCTGATCCACGACGTGCTGACCGGCGAAGGCATGACGCTCGGCTTCTGGAAGATCGCCATGCGCCCGGGAAAACCGCTGATGTTCGGCCGCCTCGGCGCCATCAAGTGCATCGGCCTGCCCGGCAACCCGGTGGCGAGCCTGGTTTGCTCGCAACTGTTCCTGAAGCCGCTTCTGGCCAGGCTCGGCGGCCGCAATCATCGCCAGGATATTCGTCCGGCACGATTGGGCGCGGCAATGCACGCCAATGATCTGCGCCAGGATTATGTGCGGGCGGTGGTCAGGGAGGACGATGGCGGGCTGGTGGCGACGCCGTTCAGCATCCAGGATTCCTCGATGCTGAGGATGTTGGCTGACGCTAACGGGTTGGTCGTGCGGCCCCCGTTCGCCCCTGCTTCCGCTGCCGGAGATTCCTGCAGCGTTCTGATGCTGCGCTGAAGCGCCGCCATATAAGCCACTGATAATATGTAAAAAATGATCTCGGCTATTCCGAGATCAAGGTTCGCGTCAGTGCATGCGCCGGATCGGCAAGCCCATCGACAATGTCGTAGTGATGCCGGTCGGGCTCGACGACGGCGCTGGTGGTGGCGCCAAGGCCGGTCCAGATATTGGCCAGCAAAGCATTCTGGCGCAGGAACTCCGAGCGCTCACCGCCGCCGACCCAGCAAGTGATGCGAACGCCATCCATGGGGCGCAGCAGCGCCGGGCTTTCCGCCAAGGCTTCGGGCTCATCGATTGCCAATGCCGCATTGTGGCCGGTGAACATAAGTGGACGCAGGTCATGCAGGCCTGAAATCGAGACGACGTGGCGTATGCGCCGGGCAACATCGGTGGCCAGCGGCGTGGATGTGGTCACCATGCGGCTGGCGAGATGGCCGCCGGCCGAATGCCCGGTGAGCATCAGCGGCCCTTCAACCATGGCCGCCGCCTTGCCGATCGCCGCGCCAATTTCGCGGACGATGCCGGCGATGCGTATGTCCGGGCACAGCGTGTAGGACGGCGTCGCCACGGCAAAGCCGTTGCCGACCGCGCCCTTGGCGAGGTGCGACCAGCCGCTCTTGTCGGACTCCAGCCAGTAGCCGCCATGGATGAACACGACGAGCCCCTTGGGCGCGGCCTCGGGAAGGAAAAGGTCGAACCGATTGCGCGGCCGGTCGCCGTAGGCGATGTCGAAGTGTGCCCGGCCCCGCGCCGACAGTGCGTCACGAAAGGCTTGAGCCGGTTCCGTCCAGGCAGCCGGCCAACGGTCGCTGCCGGCGATATTGGCGCCGTTGGCGTAGGCATTGTCCCAATCGGCAATGCGATGGTCGAGCATCGGCATCCTCCCCGAAGCGGCTTCGTTTCAGCGCTAGCAATGGCCGCCGCCATGCCATGCGTCAATGCTCCAGGCAAAAACATTTTAGGCTTGAAACAAATTTCGACTGGTGCGATCCTGCCTGACGAACAGCTGACAATGGGAGGTCTGCTGTGCTGTCCCGAAACCTGCGGATGTTCATCCTTTCCGGGTGGCGTCGTCGAACAGGTCTAGCTGGCTGCACGAAGCCTCTCGCGAAAAGACGGGAACTTCAGATCCACCACCTCGGACAGGTGCTTCGCGCACTGGCCAGGCAGCAAATGGGATGGCGGCGACATGCTTGGGCCTTCAGCGCATATCGACACGTTCACGCGCGATCATCTGCCGCCGCCGGATCAATGGCCGGATTTCCTGCTCGACGGCTTCGACTATCCCGAACGTCTGAACGCCGGCGTTGAATTGACCGACAGGCTGGTCGAGAAGGGTCTCGGCGACCACACCGCGCTGATCGGCAATGGCCGCCGCCGCACCTACAAGGAACTGTCCGACTGGACGAACAGGTTGGCGCACGCGCTGGTCGAGAACTACGGCGTCAAACCGGGCAACCGGGTGCTGATCCGCTCCGCCAACAACCCCGCAATGGTCGCCTGCTGGCTGGCCGCCACCAAGGTCGGCGCGGTGGTCGTCAACACCATGCCGATGCTGCGCGCCGGCGAGCTCACCAAGATTGTCGACAAGGCCGAAATAACGACCGCGCTTTGCGACACCAGACTGATGGATGAGGTGACCGCCTGTGCCAAGGACAGCGCGTTCCTGAAGCAGGTTATCGGCTTCGACGGCACCGCCAACCATGATGCCGAACTCGATCGCGCCGCCCTCGACAAGCCGGTCACCTTCACCGCCGTCAACACCGGCCGCGACGACGTCGCACTGCTTGGCTTCACTTCCGGCACGACAGGCGTGCCGAAGGCGACGATGCATTTCCACCGCGACCTGCTGATCATCGCCGATGCGTACGCCCACGAGATCCTCCAGGTCACGCCGGACGACATCTTCGTAGGCTCGCCGCCGCTCGCCTTCACCTTCGGCCTAGGCGGGCTCGCCATCTTCCCGCTGCGCTTCGGCGCGGCGGCAACGCTGCTGGAACAGGCGACGTCGCCCAACATGATCCATATCATCGAGACCTACAAAGCGACCATTTCCTTCACCGCGCCGACCGCCTACCGCGCCATGCTGAAGGCCATGGATGAAGGGGCGGATTTGTCATCGCTGCGCGTCGCCGTCTCGGCCGGCGAGACCTTGCCGGCTCCGGTCTTCGAAGAATGGACTGAGAAAACCGGCAAGCCGATCCTCGACGGCATCGGTGCTACCGAGATGCTGCACATCTTCATTTCCAACCGTTTTGACGACATGAAGCCCGCTTCCACGGGCAAGCCGGTGGGCGGCTACGAGGCGCGCATCGTCGACGATGCGATGCGCGAGGTACCGCGTGGCGAGACCGGACGGTTGGCGGTGCGCGGCCCGACCGGCTGCCGCTACATGGCCGACGACAGGCAGAAGGAGTATGTGCGCGACGGCTGGAACCTCACCGGCGACACATTTACCCAGGACGAGGACGGCTTCTTCCATTTCGCCGCACGCTCCGACGACATGATCGTCAGCGCCGGCTACAACATTGCCGGGCCAGAGGTCGAGGCAGCGCTGCTGTCGCATCCCGATGTCGCCGAATGCGCGGTCATCGGCGCCGAGGATGGCGAACGCGGCCAGATCGTCGAGGCGCATGTCGTGCTTGTGCAGGGCGTGGCACCGGATGCGCTGACCGTCAAGCGCCTGCAGGACCACGTCAAGGCGACGATCGCGCCCTACAAATATCCGCGCTCGGTCAAATTCATCGCCGCTTTGCCCAAGACCCAGACCGGCAAGATCCAGCGCTTCCGGTTGCGCACGGAGAAAATCAATTGAGCGAGCCCTACGATCCGGCGTCCGAAGGCGCACAGATGTCGTTCAAGGAACGCATGTCCTACAGCGACTATCTGCACCTGGAAAAAGTCCTGGAGGCTCAGACGCCGCTATCGTCGGCGCATGACGAGATGCTGTTCATCATCCAGCACCAGACCTCGGAACTCTGGATGAAGCTCGCTTTGCATGAGATCGGCGCTGCCATCCGCTCCATCCGCGCCGATCAGCTCGAGCCGAGCTTCAAGATGCTGTCACGCGTCGCCCGCATCTTCGAGCAGCTCAACAACGCCTGGGACGTGCTGCGCACGATGACACCAAGCGAATACACCGAGTTCCGCGATGCGCTCGGCCAGTCCTCGGGCTTCCAGTCCTGGCAGTACCGCGCCATCGAGTTCATGGCCGGCAACCGCAACCTCGCAATGCTCGGGCCGCACAAGCATCGGCCGGACCTGAGCGGCAAGCTGGAGGCGATCCTGGCGGAACCGTCGCTTTACGATGAAGCACTGCTGCTTTTGGCACGCAACGGGTTCGACATCGGTGCCGATGCCAGGCGCACGGACTGGCGTGAGACGCGCACAGAGAATGAAGAGGTCCTGGTCGCCTGGCAGACCATTTATCGCGACCCGCAGCGCTACTGGATGTTCTACGAGCTGGCCGAAAAGCTGGTCGATTTCGAGGACTATTTCCGCCGCTGGCGCTTCAACCACGTCACCACGGTCGAACGCATCATCGGCCTGAAGCGCGGTACCGGCGGCACGTCAGGCGCGTCCTATCTGAAGAAGATGCTCGAGGTCGTGCTGTTTCCCGAACTGTGGACGGTTCGCACCCGGCTATAGTTTTCTCAGGTCACCGCCGTCTTGACGGCGAAGCGGGCGTCCTGCCAGGCGCCGGTGCGCAGGATATCCTCCAGCACCTCGACCGCATGCCAGACGTCCCTGTAGCCGACATAAAGCGGCGTGAAGCCGAAGCGGATGGTCGACGGCGCGCGGAAATCGCCGATCACGCCGCGCTCGATCAAGGCCCGCATCACCTGGTAGCCATGCGGGTGCAGGAACGACACCTGGCTGCCGCGCGCATTGCCGTCGCGCGGGCTTTCGAGTTCGAGACCGTAGGCGCCGCATCTGGTTTCGACGAGCTGGATGAACAGGTCGGTCAAGGCGATGCTCTTCTTGCGCACCTCTGCCATGTCGACATCGTCCCAGATATCCAGCGCGCCCTTCAGCGCTCGCATCGACAACATCGGCTGGGTTCCACACAGGAACCTGCGGATACCGACGCCGGCAGCAAAACCCTGTTCGAAAGCGAACGGCCGCGCATGGCCCCACCAGCCGCTCAGCGGCTGATGGACATCGTCGTGATGGCGTGTAGCGGCATAGACGAAGGCGGGCGCGCCCGGGCCGCCATTGAGATATTTGTAGGTGCAGCCGATGGCGAAATCGGCATTGGCGCTGTCGAGCTCGACCGGCAAGGCGCCGGCCGTGTGGCAGAGATCCCAGACGATCAGCGCGCCAGCCTGATGGGCCTTGCGCGTCAGCGCGGCCATGTCACGCAACTGTCCGGATTTGTAATTGACGTGGTTGACCAGGATGACCGCGACGCGCTCGTCGATCAGCTCTTCTATGGTTGATGCATCGACGCCTTCGAGCCGCAGCACCGTGCCCGGCCGCGTCGAGGCCACGCCTTCGGCCATATAGAGATCGGTTGGAAAGCTGTCGCCCTCGGCAACGATGACCGAGCGGTCCGGCCGCATGTTGAGTGCGGCGTGCAGCACCTTGTAGATGTTGATCGAGGTCGTATCGCAGACCACCGTCTGGCCGACCTCAGCGCCGATCAGACGGCCGAGCTGGTCGCCAAGCGCGACCGGCATATCGAACCAGCCGGCGGTGTTCCAGGCGCGGATCAGGTCCTGCGCCCACTCCTGCGTCGCCGCCTTCTGCAGCTCATTGAAGACGGTGGGTGCCGCGGCGCCCAGCGAATTGCCGTCGAGATAGATCACACCTTCCGGTAGAACGAACCGGTCGCGCATGGCGCGCAGCGGATCCGCTGCATCCATGGCTTCGACTGCTGCGAGATCAAGCGTTGCATTCATGATCGATTGTCCTTCGCGCAGAGGCGCGCCCAGATGAACACGTCAGGTGAAATCGGCTGGCCGATCATGGGCAGTCGGCCAGACCCTGTCAAACATTATATATAATTTACGCCATGGAAGGCTTTCATATATAATCGTTTGGGGTGGCAGCCTAAGGATGGGACAACGATGCCGGATGAAGGACTCTCGAAGACGGAAGCGGCCTACAGGCTGCTGCGTCGCGATATCCTCACGACCCGTCTGCGGCCCGGCGCGCCGCTCAAGCTCAGTACGCTGCGCAACAGCTATGGCATTGGCTGGACACCGTTGCGCGAAGCGCTGTCGCGACTGGAGGCGGAGCGCCTGGTGACTTCCATCAGCAATCGTGGCTTTGCCGTCGCTCCGGTTTCGCGCATCGAATTGGAAGACCTGTCGCGCGCCAGGTGTGTCGTCGACCTGCCACTGCTCCAGGAATCGATCGAGAAAGGTGGCCACGATTGGGAAAACGCCGTCGTCGCCGCGCATTACCGGCTGTCGCGTTGCAAGACCGCGGTCGACGATCCATCCGACGCTGTGGTCGACGAATGGGATGAAAAGCACGAGGCTTTCCACGCCGCCCTGCTCAGCGGGGCAGCATCACCCTGGCTGCTGACCTTCCATTCCACGATCGCGGATCAGTTGCGTCGCCATCACCGTTTTCTCGGTCTAGCGCCAACGCTGCGGGCGGCCGCCGGCCTGCAGCATGGTTACGAGGAAGCCGTGGAAGCGCTGCGCCAGGCGGTCGCAATCGAACACCACACCGCGCTCATGGAAGCGGCGCTCGATCGCGACGTCGAGCGCGCGAAAACCCTGATGATCGCCCACATTGGTTATACGCTGCATGTCTATGTCCATGCCGGCGACGGCAGCATAAACAAGCGGTAGCGCAACGAGGACCATGGACCAAAGCCAGTATGGCAATTTCTCGGTCAAGTTGGCGTTTTGGCTTCGTTTCGTTCACGGCAGGTCAATGATCGGTGAAAGGGCGAAAAACCTCTCATCGAGCCGTATCGGCAACTGATGCCAGACCTCGGAACAGGATAGGCCACAGGCCATTAACCAAAACAATTTCAAAGCCAACGGGCGCACTGCGGCGGCAGGCAGACGTCGGACACGGCCCGCTGCCAGGCGCCAAATAATTTCAGACGTCTTAACAAATTCACTAAACTTTAAACGGTTGCAGAACACAACTGGAACAGATAGTGTTTGTTCTGGGTTTGTTTTTCGATTCTGGTTCAGACCTTTTGTTCAAGCCTTGGGGGCTGCCATGCTAACGCGTAAGCAACATGAACTCTTGATGTTCATTCATGAACGGTTGAAGGAAAGCGGCATTCCGCCCTCCTTCGACGAGATGAAGGAAGCGCTCGATCTCGCCTCCAAGTCAGGGATCCATCGCCTGATCACGGCGCTGGAGGAACGCGGTTTCATCCGCCGGCTACCCAACCGGGCACGCGCGCTGGAAGTGCTGCGGCTGCCGGATTCGATAGCGCCCGGCCTCAACGCGGCAAAGAAATTCTCGCCAAGCGTCATCCAGGGCAGCCTCGGTCAGGGCGGCCTTGGCCGTCAGATCAAGCCGGCATCGTCGCGCTTGCCCGCGGCCGGCAATGACGACGACGTGGTTTCCGCCGTGTCGATCCCAGTGATGGGGCGTATCGCCGCCGGTGTGCCGATCGATGCCATCCAGCATCAGACGCATTCGATCTCGGTGCCGCCGGACATGATCATGGGTGGTGAGCACTATGCGCTGGAGGTCAAGGGCGACTCGATGATCGAGGCCGGCATCTTCGATGGCGATACCGTCATCATCCGCAACGCCGATACCGCCCAGCCTGGCGAGATCATCGTGGCGCTCGTGGATGAAGAGGAAGCGACGCTGAAGCGGTTTCGCCGAAAGGGTGCCTCGATCGCGCTCGAAGCCGCCAATCCGGCCTATGAGACGCGTATCTTCGGCCCCGACAGGGTCAAGGTACAAGGCAAGCTCGTCGGGCTGATCCGGCGCTACTGACCAGGAACGGCAGCTGGCTTTTCGGGTTTGCGCCAGGGCGCCAGCCCCCTCGCCTCACGTGAAAATTTTCGCTGCGCATGCCAGGGCCGATACGGCCCGTCCACCGCGAAGCTGACGATTGGCGGACCGGTCGCTGATTGACGGTCGAAGAAGACGGCAGCACTGCCCTTGCGGGCGAGCTGCCGTTTGGTGACGACGAGAACCAGCGGATTGTGGCAGGCGTCATAGCCCGTTGCGTCATTGACGACGATCAAATCGGCGAAACCGCAGGCCTTCCAGGTGTCCTTGCGGTCTTCGACATGCGCGATGATCGCGCCGGACGGGTGCCGGGCGAGACAGACGCCGTCCGTGCAATAGAACGGCGCTCCCGGTGGCAGATTGACGGCATCGGCAATGTCGAATTGGCCCTCCGCCTTGTTGAACATCTCCGGCACGACGATGGTTTCGGATGTCAGCGCGCGTTTCCAATTGTCGACGGTGAATTCATTCGGACGCGCCCGGCTGACCGCGAGTTCGCCGCCACCGATCGGCAGCGCGACCAGCCGCGCATCTTCGGAGATCAAGACATCCGGCGTTCGCGTATCCGACACCGTCAACAGGCCGGCAAGTACGAATGGCAGTGCTGCGAGCCGCAGCCAGGTCGTCGCCATCGTCGCGATGACCAGGGCGATGGTCACCAGCAAGACGGATTGCTGCGAGATCAGCCCGACCGCATCGACCGGAGAGCGTTCCGATATCCACGCCGATATCGCGATCATCGCCGTCAGGCCTTTGCCCATCAGGTAAAGGGATGGCGCATCCAATCCGAACGGCATCAGCAACGCGCTGGCAACGGCCAGGAACATCACGACTGACACGATCGGCATGACAGCCAGATTGGCGAACAGGCTGAGCGGCGACACCCGCTGGAAATGCCAGATGGCAAACAGCGCCGTGGCGCAGCCGGCAATGATGGAGGTCATGGCCAAGCCGCCAGCCGCCAGCAGGAATTTCCGCGTGAGAAAGCTTGGCAGGGACCGCTTTGGCGGTGGCGGTCTTGCCTTTCCCGCACGATGATCCGCCCAGCCGGCATAGGCGCCAACCAATGCCGCGGTCGCGGCAAACGACATCTGGAAGCTCGGGCCGACGACCTCATGCGGCGACACCACGATGACGGCGATCGCCGAGATCGCCAGATTGCGCATGGTCAGCGCCGCGCGATCGAACAGGACGGCAATCAGCATCACCGCCAGCATGATGAAGCTGCGCTCGGCGGCAACGACGACGCCGGAAATGACGAGATAGGCGGCGATCGAGACCAGCGCTGCGGCAGCAGCGTATTTCTTCACCGGACGCCGCGCTGAAAAATCCGGAAACAGCGCGAAGGCGCCGCGCAGCAGACCCATAATGGTGCCGGCGACAAGCGCCATATGCAGTCCGGAAATAGAGATGATGTGATAGATGCCGGTGCGCCGCATCGCTTCGTTGATTTCGTCGGGAATGCCTGCGCGGACACCAACGATCAGCGCTGCCGCGATCTCGCCTTCAGCACCGCCGACCGTGGCCCTGATATGGTCGGCGATCGCTTCGCGGGCATTTTCTATCCCGGAGAAAAGCCGGGCCGAGAGCGGCATCTCGTCGTCGGCGGCGGAGACAAGCTTTGGATTGCCGAGAAAGAAGCCGCTGCCGCCGATGCCGGCGAAATAGCTGTCGAAGGAGAAATCATAGCTGTCCGGCCGCACCGGGCCGGTCGGCGGCAACAGTTTGGCGTAGCCGGTGACCAGGGAGCCGGCAGTCATTTCCGCCGGGATATTGCGCGCCGAAAGCCGGACCCTTTCCGGCGCATAGCGCAGTTTCGGCCGCGCGGTGGATGTCACGTCTATGGTCAGCCGGGTGCGGCCGGTCTCCATCTGCTCCAGCGAGACGACGCGGCCGGTCAGTTGTGTCGATATTTCCGAACCCAGCATCTGGGTACCCGCCCGCCATGTCTCGACCTTGGCGGCAAGCAGGCCAAGCGCGCACAACAATGCCGCCATGAAGCCCAGATGGGTTTTCGGCCAGGAGCGCGAAGCAAGCGCGCAGATCGCCATCAGCACGACGACCGCGACAGGCCTTGCAAAATCAGGCTCCACTGCCAGCGAATAATAGCCGATCGCTCCAGCGGCCAGACAGACCGGCACCAGCAGGAAGGCGATGCCCCGATCAAGTTCCAGCTCCGCCGCGATAGCCACGCTGTGGCGCAGACGAGGCAGTGAAATCCGGCCCAGTTGCCGGCGCACACGCACGATCCGGCCTGTCTCGGTGGACGGAATTGGCGCTGGACCATTCGCCGGCAACGCTGGCTTACTGGAGCCCGGCACAAGGGGCGACAGTGGCGATGGGGTCGTCAGAGGCGTCGCAAACAGAGACCGTTCGCTGACGCCGACAACAGCGTCCTCGCCTTGATCCGAGCCCCAGCCTCGTCCAGCCATCGGGTCTGCCCCCTAGACCTCCTATGCTACATGAACGCGCAAAGCGCTAAAGTCCGCGCGACCATGCCTAATTTCTGCGCGTGGTCCGGGAAGGCGAGTTACCGCTTCTCGACCATTCAGCCTACTGACGGCATTCATTGCCTGCGAAGCGGTATGATCTGACGATCCCGCCGGAGATACGCCAATCTATCGTGCACCACATTGTATAGACACTGGGCGCGATGCCGCCAGAAGAGCTCGTATAGATCGTGTTCCCGATGACGGTCGAAGTATAGGATGGCGCCACCCCACTGGTCGAACCGACCATCTTGTGACGATATGACAGATATTTATCCTTGCCGACCGAATAGGTGGCGTCCGGTACGCCGAACGAACTGATGAACTCGCTTTCCGGCGCGCCTATCCAGGTCTTCAGAGTTTGTTCAAACCGCTCCGTCGTCGCGGTTTGACACCCACACAAAGTCAGCAAAGCAATAAGCGCAACTATTCTGGTCATCGCACCCCCCATACTGCGCAATGAACTTCAAAACATCCCACCTTTCAATGCCCGAAACAAACCTGGCAATGAGGCCAGCAGCTTCGCCGGGACGTGCTAAGCGATTTTACGCAGCGCACTTCATCCGCGCGCCTTCCCATGCCGGCCACATCCAGCCATTGGGTCTGCCCCTTGCACCCCTGACGCCCTATGCTACATGAACGCGCAACGCGCGAAAGTCCGCGCAACCGCACCCCGCTTCAGATGGTTTTCGAGAGTTCCATGTCCGACAAGGTCGTCACCCGTTTTGCCCCCTCGCCCACCGGTTACCTACATATCGGTGGCGCGCGCACGGCGCTGTTCAACTGGCTGTACGCCAAGCACACCGGCGGCACGATGGTGCTGCGCATCGAGGATACCGACCGCGAACGCTTCAACGAGGCGGCTACCCAGGCCATTCTGGACGGGCTGACCTGGCTTGGGCTTTCCTGGGACGGTGAGGCGATATCGCAGTTCGAGCGTGCGCCGCGCCACCGCGAGGTCGCCGAGGAACTCGTGCGCCTGGGCAAGGCCTATTACAGCTACGAAACACCCGCCGAGTTGGAGGCCATGCGCGAGGCGGCCCGGGCCAAGGGCTTGCCGCCGCGCTACAACGGCCAGTGGCGCGATCGCGATCCATCCGAGGCACCGCCCGGCGTCAAGGGCGCCATCCGCGTCAAGGCGCCGACCGAGGGCGAGACGGTCGTGCACGACCGCGTCCAGGGCGAGGTCCGCTTCCCCAACAAGGATCTCGACGACTTCATCATCCTGCGTTCGGACGGCAACCCGACCTACATGCATGCCGTCGTCGTCGACGATCACGACATGGGTGTCACGCACATCATCCGCGGCGACGACCACCTGACCAATGCCGCCCGCCAGACCGTGATCTACAACGCCATGGGGTGGGATGTGCCGTCGATGTCGCACATCCCGCTGATCCACGGCGCCGACGGTGCCAAGCTGTCGAAGCGGCATGGTGCGCTCGGCGTCGAAGCCTATCGCGCCATGGGCTATCTGCCGGAGGCGCTGCTCAACTATCTGGCGCGTCTCGGCTGGAGCCATGGCGATGACGAGATCATGTCGATCAAGGACATGGTCTCCTGGTTCGATATCGGTGACGTCAACAAGGGTGCCGCCCGCTTCGACTTCGCCAAGCTGGAAGCAATCAACGGCGCGCATATGCGCCGCATGGCCGATGCCGAACTGTTCGATATCTTCATCGCCACTCTGCCCTATCTCGAGGGTGGCCCGGCGATCGCCGCGCGCCTCGACGACAGGAACAAGGCGCAGTTGCTGGCAGCCCTTCCGGGCCTCAAGGAGCGCGCCAAAACGCTGGTCGAGCTTGTCGATGGCGCCGCCTTCCTGTTCGCCACGCGCCCCCTGCCGGTCGACGACAAGGCCGCCCTCCTGCTCAATGACGATGCCCGCAAGATCCTGCGTGGTGCTCACGAAGCTTTGAACGCGGTTACAGGCGACTGGACGGCTGCCACGGCGGAAGCCGCGCTCCGCGACTATGCGCTGGCTGGTGGCCACAAGCTTGGCGCCGTGGCCCAGCCCTTGCGGGCCGCGCTGACCGGCAAAAGCACCTCGCCGGGCGTGTTCGACGTGCTTGCCGTGCTTGGGCGCGAGGAGAGCTTGGCGCGCATAGCGGATCAAATCGATTAGGAGCAAACTGGCCCAAGAAGATTGGCATTGAAAGGCGCGTTTCGCAGTGCAACATTAGGCCTTGGCCCAATCTGGCACGCACCTCCTAAAATGCGGTGGCGAATACGCCCATTGCGGTGATTTCGACGTGTCGCTCTGCAGAATTTGCCTTTGCCGGCATGAGGAAACAAGAAGGAGTTTGCAATGACCGAAGCTGCGAAAAAACTGGATGTGGGCGGCGCGAACCAAGAAGCTATCGCAACGCTTGAATTCGCCGGCAAGACCCATGAATTCAAGGTGCGAAGCGGCTCCGTCGGGCCTGATGTCATCGACATCGCCTCGCTCTACAGCACGACCGGCGCCTTCACCTACGATCCCGGCTTCACCTCGACAGCGAGCTGCGAGTCCGAAATCACCTTCATCGACGGCGACGCCGGTATTCTTCTCCACCGCGGCTATCCGATCGACCAGTTGGCAGAACACGGCGACTTCCTCGAAGTCTGCTATCTCCTGCTCTACGGCGAACTGCCGACCAAGGCGCAGAAGGACGATTTCGATTACCGCGTGACGCGCCACACCATGGTGCACGAGCAGATGTCGCGCTTCTTCACCGGCTTCCGCCGCGACGCGCACCCGATGGCGGTGATGTGCGGCGTGGTCGGCGCGCTGTCGGCCTTCTATCACGACTCCACCGACATCTCCGACCCGTACCAGCGCATGGTCGCCTCGATGCGGCTGATCGCCAAGATGCCGACGATCGCGGCCATGGCCTACAAGTACCACATCGGCCAGCCCTTCATTTACCCCAAGAACGATCTCGGTTTCGCGGCAAACTTCCTGCATATGTGCTTCGCCGTGCCGTGCGAGGAGTACAAGATCAACCCGGTGCTGGCGCGCGCCATGGAGCGCATCTTCATCCTGCACGCCGATCATGAGCAGAATGCCTCGACCTCGACGGTTCGCCTCGCCGGCTCGTCGGGCGCCAACCCGTTCGCCTGCATCGCCGCCGGCATCGCTTGCCTGTGGGGGCCGGCGCATGGCGGCGCCAATGAAGCAGCGCTCAACATGCTGGGCGAAATCGGCCATGTCGATCACATTCCGGAGTTCATCGCCCGCGCCAAGGACAAGAACGATCCGTTCCGGCTGATGGGCTTTGGCCACCGCGTCTACAAGAACTACGATCCGCGTGCGAAAATCATGCAGAAGACGGCGCACGAGGTTCTGGGCGAGCTCGGCATCAAGGACGATCCGTTGCTCGACATCGCGATGGAGCTGGAAAAGATCGCGCTGACCGATCCCTATTTCATCGAGAAGAAGCTCTATCCGAATGTCGACTTCTACTCCGGCATCACGCTGAAGGCGCTGGGCTTCCCCACCACCATGTTCACCGTGCTGTTCGCGGTCGCTCGCACCGTAGGCTGGATCGCGCAGTGGAAGGAGATGATCGAGGACCCGCGCCAGAAGATCGGCCGCCCGCGCCAGCTCTATACCGGAGCGCCGGAGCGCGACTACGTGCCGATCGCCAAGCGCTGACCAAACCTGTCTTGACCGAAAAAAGGCGCCTGTCAGGGCGCCTTTTGTATATGACGAAGCACGACACTCGCCGCGATCTCGCCCGACGGTTTGTCCGTCGCCATGCGCCGTGCGATCTCGGCAAATCCGTCCTTCTGCCAGGCGCGCATGCCCGTGTCGGCGAACAGCGCTTCCAACTGGCGTGCCAGATTGTTCGGCTTGACGTACTCGTTGTAGAACTCCGGGATCAAAGCGCGATCCGAGATCAGGTTGGGCAGCAGCGCCGACCAGACGGAAACGAAATAGGGCGCAACGGCACGGGCGATGGGATCGAGCCTGTAGCACGAGACCATCGGCACACCAGCCAACGCCAGCTCCAGCGACACGGTCCCCGACGCGATCAGCGCGGCATCGGCCTTGCCGAAAGCCTGCCATTTGCGTTGGGGATCAACGATGATCTCGGGTTTTTCATCCCAACGGTTGACCGAGGCTTTGACGAGGTCGGCGACATGCGGAACCGTCGGCAGCAACAGCCGCAGACGATGCCCGCGCGCGCGCAGCATTGACACGGTCTCGCCGAACGTATCGACCAGCCGCCGCACCTCGCTGCGCCGCGAGCCGGGCAGGACGAGCAATGTCTTGATGCGGTCCTGGGCAAGATCGCGCGGCAAAGCCTGCGCCTTCGCGGCAGCAAGCACACCCGCATCATGCGTCAGGCGATGCCCGACATAGGTGCCGGGCGGGCCGCCAAGCCGCTCCAGCTCCTTCACCTCGAACGGCAGGATACAGAGGATATGGTCGACATAAGGCTTCATCGCCACCGCCCTGCCCGGCCGCCAGGCCCAGACGCTCGGGCAGACATAATGGATGATCGGTATCGACGGATTGGCCGCACGCACCTTCCTGGCGACGCGCAAGGAGAAGTCCGGACTGTCGATGGTGACCAGGCAATCCGGCTTTTCCTCAGCGATGGCTTTGGCCAGCTGGCCGATCCGCCTGAAAAGGCGCGGCAGATCACGCAGGACGGCACTGAAACCCATCAGCGCGATCTCGCCGGCATCAAAGGGCGACACCAGGCCCAATTCGCTGAGATGCCGGCCGCCGAGACCGACGAGCCGCACCTCGCGGCCGGTTGCCTGGCGGAGCGAACGCACGATGTCGGCGCCAAGCAGATCGCCTGATTCTTCACCGGCAACGATCCCTATTTTCAGCGCCTTGTCAGCCATGCGCCGGCTCCGCTGCGGCCAGGCCGACGATGAACAGACCAAGCTCATTGGCGCGCGCCAGGGTTGCGGGACCTTCAAGGATCAGCGAGCGTCCCGCTTCGACGGCAATGCCGACGAGCCCGGCCGCATGCGCCGATTCGACCGTCTGCGGTCCTATGGACGGCAGGTCGGCACGCAGTTCCTGGCCTGGCTTGGCGCATTTGACCAGCACGCCGCGGGTCTTGCCTGCGATACGGCCGTGGCCTCGCAACAGTTTTGCGCGGTCGAGCAATCCTGCCGTCCCCTCGATGCCTTCCAGCGCGATGACGCGGCCACCCACCGCTATAGCCGCCTGGCCGATATCCAGCGCCCCGATGGCCTTCGCCGCCGCGAGCCCGGCTTCGATGTCGCGCCGATCCGAATCCCTAGGCGCTGCCTTCGTCAGCACGCCTTCGGCAGCAGCAAGGGTCGGAACGATTTCGTGGGCCCCTACGACCTTTATTCCACGCGCCTCCAAGCCTCGCGCTACGACCTTCAGCAGACCGTCGTCGCCGCGTGCGAGTGCCATGACGACAACCGGTATGACCGCGAGCAGGCTGAAACTGGGACGAAGACGTGTCAACCTTGGCCGACGCTTGATCTCGCCGGCAAGCACCAGATGGGTAATCCGGTGGCGTTTGAGCAATGGAACAAGCGCGCCGATTGCCTCCAGGGCGAGGGTCTCATGCTCATACCCGCACAATTCCGGCAAACGGTCGGCTTCGCCTTCCATGAGGACGATGAAGGGCGGATAGCCCTGCCCGGCCGAGCCGGCCGCGACTTCGACCGGAAGACTGCCACCGCCGGCGATGATGCCGACCCTGGCACCTGGCGGGAGACCAAGACCAGCAGAAGCTGCCTCAGTCTTCATCATCGGTATCATCGCCATCGCCGCCCTTGAGCGATGGCACCGCATAATGCCGCTTGCCACGACTGCTGATGAAATCGATGATCTTCATGGCGGTCGGCGAAGAGGCGAACTCGGCCTTGGCGAGTTCGATGTTCTCGCCGACGGTGCGGGAGCGGTCGAAGATCGTCCTGTAAGCTTTGCGCAACAGATAGATTTCGGATCGCGGCAGACCGGCGCGCTTGAGGCCGATGATGTTCAAGCCACGCAAGCTGGCGCGGTTGCCGACGGCAATGGCATAGGGGATGACATCGCCGACAAAGGCCGAGCACCCGCCAAGAAAGGCGTTGTCGCCGACACGCACGAATTGATGCACGGCGCTGAGGCCGCCAATATAGACATTGTTGCCGACCTCGCAGTGGCCGCCCAGCGTCGCGCCATTGGCAAAGGTGGCGTTGTTGCCGACGACGCAATCATGGGCGATGTGGGCGTAGGCAAGGAAATTGCCGTTGTCGCCCACCGTCGTCTCGCCACGGCTGGTGTCGGTGCCGACATGCATGGTGACGCCTTCACGGATCGTGCAATTGGCGCCGATGACCAGCGTGGTGCGACCGCCCTTGTGCTTGGTGTTCTGCGGCGGCGCACCCAATGTCGCCATCGGATAGACCTTGGTCGAGGCGCCAATGGTGGTCGCACCCATGACGGAGACATGGCTGACCAGTTCGACACCGTCACCGATCACGGCATCCGCGCTGATATGGCAGAACGGCCCTATGCGCACGCCTTGGCCGATTTGAGCGCCTTCTTCCACAACGGAGGAAGGATGGATTGAAGTCTTGATGTTCATAAGCACTCGATCGTCAGTCGCTGGTGACCATCATGGCTGAAATCTCGGCCTCGGCTGCCTTGGTGCCGTCGACCAGGGCTTCGCAGGCGAATTTGAGCAGGTTGCCGCGCTTCTTGATTTTCTTGACATGGATTTTCAACTGGTCGCCGGGAACGACCGGTTTGCGGAATTTGGCGTTGTCGATGGTCAGGAAATAGACCAGCGACGGCTTCGACGCCCCAAGGCTGCGGATGCAGATGGCGCCTGCCGTCTGCGCCATGGCCTCGACGATCAGCACGCCCGGCATCACCGGCTGCTCCGGGAAGTGCCCCTGAAAATGCGGTTCATTGATGGTGACGTTCTTGATGCCGACAGCAGAATCGTCACCATCGATGTCGACGATGCGGTCGATCATCAGGAAGGGATAGCGGTGCGGCAGAAGCTTCATCAGCCCCATTATGTCGACCGCTTCCAGCGTCGTTGCCGCCACCATATCAGCCATTGTCCTTGCCCTGCTTGCGTGCCCTGGCCATCGTGCGCAACATGGCTATCTCTCGCATGGCTTCCGCCATCGGCTGTGCCGGATAACCGCCCCATATCTCGCCGGCAGGGACATTGCTCATAAATCCACTTCTGGCGGCAAGCTTGGCTCCTGAGCCGATGGTCAAGTGATCCGCAAGCCCGACACCGCCGCCCATCGTGACATTGTCACCCACGACCACGGAACCGGAAATACCCGAAAGCCCGGCAACTATGCAATTGCGACCGATGCGGACGTTATGGGCGATCTGCACGAGATTGTCGATCTTGGTGCCCTGACCAATGATCGTGTCCGACATGGCACCGCGGTCGACGGTGGAATTGGAGCCGATCTCGACATCATCCTGGATGACAACCCGCCCGATCTGGGGAACGCGTTCCGGCCCCTTGGCACCACCCACAAAGCCGAAGCCGTCCTGGCCGATCCTGGCGCCGCCATGGATGATGACCCGATTGCCGATCAGCGCATACTGGATACTGACACCCGGGCCGACATAGCCGTCACGACCGATCTGGCAGAACTGCCCAATGACCGCGTTTGGCGCGATGACGGTGCCGCTGCCGATCGAGACGCCTGGCCCGATGACCACGCCGGCCTCGATGATGGCGCCGGCTTCGACATGCGCGGTCGGATCGACATGGGCATGCGGCGAGACACCGGTTTCACCGGTCATTGGTCCCGGTGTGGCAGCTGCAGGGAACAGCAGTCGACCGACCAGCGCGAATGCCTGCTGCGGACGTGGATGGATCAAAACGGCAATTTCGGCCGGTGCCTTGTTGGCGAATTCCGCCGGGCACAGCACCGCGGCCGCCCGCAGTGACGGCATCAACGCGGAATTACGCCTGCCGTCGACGAAGACAAGCGCATTGGCACCGCCTTCGCTGGCCGGAGCAAGCGCCGAGATCGAAACGTCAGAGTGGCCGGAATCGACAAGCACCGAGCCGGTCAGATTCGCGACTTCGGCCGCCGTATACCGGCGTGATGGCGCGAAGAACACCGGATCGGTCATTCCAGAAGCTATATCCAGCTAGGTCGGAACATTTCTCCCGGATCCAAAAAATCCGGGAGCATCGTTGGCCGCCGATCAGAAGCGGGTCGATATGCCGAAGTTGAATTCCTGCACTTTGTCGCTCGCTTCCTTCTTGACCGGGATCGCGTAGTCGATACGGATCGGGCCGAACGGCGAAGCCCACATCAGGCCGACACCAACCGATGCACGCAGCTTCAAGTCCGTCGAGGTCTGACTGACTGAAGTGACATTGCTGCCATAAAGCGTTGCGGCATCGGCGAACACAGCGCCTCGCAACCCAAAGCTCTCCGGAACGACCGGCAGCGGGAACTGACCTTCCGCCGAAGCATTGAAGTAGGTCGTGCCACCGAGATGGTCACCTGTCAAAGCGTCCGCAGGACCAATGCCGCCATAGGCAAAGCCACGGATCATACGATCGCTGCTCTGGAACTGATCGAATATACGCAGACCGTCGCTGCCGTAACCCTCGACGTGACCCGCACCGCCCGAAACGAGGCCTACAAGGTCGAACTGCTCGGACAGCGTCTGATAGACACTGCCGCGCCCCGTGATCTTGACGAACTTGGCGTCGCCGCCAAGACCGGCAACTTCCACGGAGCTGGTAGCATAGATACCCTCATGCGGGTTCTTCATGTCGTCGATAGTATTGTAGGTAAGCCCCACGCTGACCGACGACTTGATCCACGGGCTTTGATCTATGCCATCCAAAATCGCGGTCGAGATGTTGCAGGTGCCATCGGGATCCAAAGCAGTCGGATTACAACTATCGTCGACGGAATACTTTTCCTGAGAAATATTGTACGCCAGCTGCGTCGAGATGTTGTTGGTGATCGGCAGGCCGAAGCGCACCGTCGCACCCGTGGTATCGCTGTCGTAGTTGCTGTCGTACTGCCTCGTCGACTTGTAGATGTCGAAGCCGGCCGCGATGCGCCGTCCAAGGAAATACGGCTCCGTGAAGGACAGGCTGTAGTCGCGCGAGTTCTTGCCGCCACCCGCCGACACCTTGATGTACTGGCCACGGCCGAGGAAATTGCGCTCGGTGATCGAACCTTCGACGGACGGACCCGCCGTGTCGCCACCGGTCGAATAGCCGGCACCGATCGAGAATTCACCTGTCGACTTCTCGACCACGTCGACCACCAGAACGACTTGGTCTGGCTGCGAGCCGGGTACAGTCGAGATGTCGACTTTCTCAAAATAATTCAGATCTTCCAAGCGTTTCTTCGCGCGCTGGACGAGCACCTGGTTAAACGCGTCGCCCTCGCTGACATCGAATTCGCGGCGAATGACATAGTCACGCGTGCGATCGTTGCCGCGGATTTCGATGCGTTCGATATAGGCCTTGGTGCCCTGGTCGACGGTGTAGACCACCGAGATCGTGTGGTTCTCGAAGTTGCGGTCGCCGCGCGGTGTCACCTGAGCGAAGGCATAGCCGGAACCGGCCACCTTCTCGGTCAGGGCGATGATGGAGTCCTCGACCTTCTTTGCGTTGTAAACATCGCCCTTTTGGGTCTCGACCACAGATTCCAGCGATTTCGAATCGACTTCCGGGATCGTGCTTTCGACGCTGACGTCGCCGAAATTGTAGCGCTCGCCTTCCTGGACGGTGATGGTGACCGTGTACTTGTTCGTCGCATTGTCGAGCTCGCCGACGGCCGACACGACCTGGAAATCGGCGTAGCCGTGATTGTAGTAGAAGCGGCGCAGCAACTCCTGGTCGGCGCGCAGCTTGTCCTCGTCATAAACGTCATCGCGCAGGATGAACGACACCCAGGACGAGCGCTTGGTGTTGATCACATCCGACAGGCGGCGGCTCGAATAGGCGCTGTTACCGACAAAATTGATTGCCGCGATCTGCGTGCGGTCGCCTTCGGTAATCTTGAAAACCACATTCACGCGGTTGTCGCCGAGGTCCATGATCTGCGCGGTCACGCCGGCATCGTCTCGGCCGATGCGCCTGTAGGCGGCCTTGACCGCCTCGACGTCGGAATCGAGCGTAGCCTGGGAGAACGTGCCGCGCGGCTTCAGCTGAACGGCTGCCTGAAGCGCATCGTCCTTGAGCTTCTTGTTGCCCTGGAACAGCACCTGGTTGACGACCTTGTATTCGGCAACCTTGACCACCAGCGTCGAGCCGACCTGGTTGATCTGGACATCCGAGAACAGGCCGGTGCCGAACAACGCCTTGACGGCCGCGTCGATGTCGGAACTGGAGAAGGCCTTGCCCGGCTTGATGGTGATGTAGTTGCGGATGGTTTCGGCGTCGACACGCTGGTTGCCGCTCACCTCCACCCTGCTGACGACAGCGGCTTCAGCCGCCGATGTGGCAACGAATTGCACTGCGAACGCACCTGGTACGACCAGAGCCGCGGACAGTGCCGCCGCGGACGCGGCGTTCAGAAACTTGGATGCTGCCTTCATCGGGCTTAATAACCTTTTCTCGTAGTCCCCACGGCGAGAAAACCGGACGTGCGGTAATTTCCCCTACCGTATTAACCGGATTTTCCCTACACGCAAGGCTTCTGGTTAATTTGTATTTACTTAACCCTGGTGCGTGGCTTTCGCGTCACTCATATCCCCGTGCATGGTAAACGGCGTCTCAACATCGACCGTGCCTGGGCCAAATTTCTTCATGATTTCAGCACCCAAACAGATCGTTCCAGAACACGAAACCCATGAAGCACAAGACCAGAAGCAGACCGGCCCGATAGGCCATTTCCATCATCCGTTCCGACACCGGCCGGCGTATGACGGCCTCCACCCCGTAGAACAAGAGATGACCGCCGTCGAGGGGGGGAATCGGCAAAAGATTTAGAAAACCGATGCCCACGGACAGCAGCGCGACGAGTTGCACCAGCCATTCGAAACCCAGTTTGGCCGCCTTGCCGGCCATGTCGGCGATCTTGACGGGGCCGCCCAACTGGCACTTGTCCTCGCGCCCGACGGCGAAACGCTGCAAGAACTGGCCGGTGCGCGAGATGACGTGGCCTGTTTCCTCAACCGCCGCAGCAACGGCTCCAACCGGTGTGTAGGTGACGAGACGAGGCTGGCCGAGTTCCTTGTTGTTGACGACGCCGATCACGGCGACCTTGATCTTGTTGCCAAGCGCGTCTTGCTGCTCCATCAGTTGCGGGGTCGCGGTCACCGTGACTTCCTTGCCATCGCGCAGCATGACAAAGGTGATCGTATCGCCGGCGCGGCCCGAGACCAGCCGCTGCACATCGCCAAAGGTTTCGACCTTGCTGCCGTCAACGCTGACGAATCGGTCGCCAGGCAGGATGCCCGCTTTTGCCGCCGGACTGTCTGCCGTAACTTCCGCCACCATGGGCTCCGCGACATAACGCCCATAGGTGGAAAACAGCACGGCAAAGACGACGATCGCAAGCAGGAAGTTGAACAGAGGCCCGGCCGCCACCGTCGCCGCGCGCTTCCAGATCGCCTGCGTGTGGAAGGCAACCTTGCGCTCCTCGTCGGTCAGTGTTTCCAGCTCTTCCGACGTCGGCTGGCTGGAGGTGGCGTTCATATCGCCGACAAATTTGACATAGCCGCCAAGCGGTATGGCGCAGAGCTTCCAACGCGTGCCATGGCTGTCGTTGAAGCCGAGGAGTTCGGGACCGAAGCCGATCGAGAAGGCTTTGACCCCGATGCCGCACCAGCGGCCGACGAGGTAGTGGCCCATTTCGTGGACGAACACCACCACGGTCAGCACGAAGAGGAACGGCACGAGTGTGCCGAGAAGCAAGCCGTCCGTGCTGAAAACCGCGTGAAGAATCCCGTTCAATTCATGACCTCAAATTCTTCCGCTGCCGCGCCGTGACTGTGACAGCAATCCAGGCGAATCCAAGGCGCCCACATCAGATCGCGGAACGACATCATTCAAATCGGAAACAGCCCCTGTGCCGGATGATCGGCGCCCGCCGAAATCCAGCCAATGACGTATAGGGCGAGAGCCGCCGCGACAAGCCCGTCTACACGGTCCATAACGCCACCATGGCCAGGAATGAGCACGCCCGAATCCTTGCGGCCATGCCGCCGTTTGACCCAGGATTCGAACAGGTCGCCGGCCTGGGCGACGATTGAAAGCACAAGCGCCACAAGGCCAAGCAAGGCCAGATTGCCGGCACCGGCGGCAGCTGCCAGCAAAACCCCGGCGACAACGCCACCGACAGCGCCGCCGAGGGCGCCACTGCGCGTCTTGCCCGGCGAAATCGACGGCGCCAGTTTGGGGCCGCCGATGGCGCGCCCGACGAAATAGGCAAAGATGTCGGTCGCCCAGACGACCGCGAACAGGAACAGGATGGCGATGAGGCCCGAATGGTCGCCATCGCGCAGCAGGGCAAGCGACAAGCCGGACACGCTGGCATAGGCAAGACCGCTCGCCTCCCACTGCCCCGTCTTGCGAATCCGTGCGGCTATCGCCGTTGCGGCAATCAGAATCATGACAAGCAGCAGCAGCCAGAAGGCAGGAAGCCCGGCAATCAAGGCGCCGATGAAAACGACGACCAGCGCCTCGGGCAGGAAGCCCAGCCCATTGGCAGCAGCCGGCCGCGACATGCGTGTCCACTCATAGAAGATCATCGCCGACATGGCTGCGCACAGCAGGCGGAAAGGCAGGCCGCCAAGCCAGGTCAGGCCAAGGGCGATGACAGCAAGCACGACCGCTGAAATGACGCGGAGCTGAAGGTTGCTCATCCCGCGGCCGGTCGCGAAGCGACGTCTTGCGGGTCCGATCCGCCGAAACGGCGCTCGCGGCCGGCAAATTCGCGCAGGGCTTCGGCGAGGTGCTCGCGACTGAAGTCGGGCCAATAGCAAGGCAGGAAGACGAGCTCGCTGTAGGCGGCCTGCCACAAGAGGAAGTTGGACAGGCGAAGCTCGCCACTGGTGCGTATGACCAGCTCCGGATCAGGAATGCCTTGCGTGTCGAGACTGCCGGCAAAGCTTTCGGCGGTGATCGCTTCGGCGTCGATTTCGCCGCGCGCCACGGCAGAGGCGAGTTTGCGCGCCGTGCGAACGATCTCGTCGCGCCCGCCATAGTTGAAGGCGATGACCAGGGTCAGCGCTTCGTTGCGGGCGGTGAGCGATTCGGCCTCGTCGAGCAGCCCTCTTATGTCGGCCTGCAGCCCTGCCCTATCGCCGATGATCCTGACCCGCACGCCGCTCTGGTGTAGGTCGGCCAGGTCACGACGGATGAACAGCTTCAGCAGTCCCATCAGGTCGCTGACTTCGGACTTCGGCCGCGACCAGTTTTCCGACGAGAAAGCGTAGACCGTCAGGAAGGAGATACCGAGATCCGGTGCCGCGCGCACCGTCTTGCGCAGGGCTTCGACGCCGGCGCGATGACCGGCAAGCCTCGGCATGCCGCGCGCCTTGGCCCAGCGTCCATTTCCATCCATGATGATCGCGACATGCGCGGGCGTTGTCATGATCTCGCTTTCGGGTCAGCCCACGGCCAACCCTAAACCTGCATGATTTCAGCTTCCTTGTCGGAAAGCAGATGATCGATGGTGCTGATCGTTTCGTCGGTAAGCTTCTGGACCTGGTCGGAACGCTTGCGTTGATCGTCCTCGCTGATGTCGCCGTCCTTCTCAGCCTTCTTCAGGAAGTCCATGCCGTCGCGGCGTACATGGCGCGCGGCGACACGAGCGTTCTCGGCGTAGCCATGCGAGATCTTGACCAGTTCCTTGCGGCGCTGTTCGTTGAGTTCAGGCAGCGGGATCCGGAGATTGGTGCCGTCGACGATCGGGTTGAAACCCAGATTGGATTCGCGGATGGCGCGGTCGACGGCGCCGACCATCGACTTGTCCCAGACCGACACCGAGATCATGCGCGGTTCCGGCACCGAGACGTTGGCCACCTGGTTGATCGGCATGGAGGTGCCATAGGCCTGCACCTGGATCGCATCGAGCAGATTGCTGGAGGCGCGACCGGTCCGCAGCGAGGCCAGATCATGCTTGAACGCGGCGATTGCCCCATCCATGCGCCGCTTGAGATCGTCGTACTCACCACTCATCCTAGTCTCCTCGACCCGTCTGACGCGGGTTCACTGCTTTGGGGCAAAGCCCCATCTTCGAGCCCGATTTTCGAAAGCCGGTTTCCCGTCTTTTTGGGATCAGGCCCCGGATCACTCGTCCGCAACGACCGTGCAGCGGCCGCCGCCCCTCAGAATATCGCCGAAACCACCCTGTTCGTGGATCGAATAGACGATTATCGGAATGTTGTTTTCGCGCGCAAGTGCAATCGCAGCCGTATCCATGATGGAAAGGCCGCGTTTTATGACTTCACCATGGCTGATGCGCTCGAAACGGGTCGCGTTCGGATCCTTCTTCGGGTCGGCCGAGTAGACACCGTCGACCTGCGTGCCCTTGAACAGCGCATCAGCACCGATTTCAGCCGCGCGAAGCGCTGCGGCCGAATCAGTGGTGAAGAACGGATTGCCGGTGCCGCCGGCAAAGATCACCACCCTGCCCTGGTTCATGTAAGCGTCTGCCTGGCGTTGCGAAAAACTCTCGCAGAGTTCTGGCATGGCGATCGCCGACAGCACCACGGCATCGACGCCGATTTTGTGCAGCGAGGTGCGCAGCGCCAGCGAGTTGATGACCGTGGCAAGCATGCCCATGTGGTCGCCGGTGACGCGGTCCCCGCCCTTGGAGGCGACAGCCACGCCGCGGAAGATATTGCCGCCGCCGATGACGACACCGACCTCGATGCCCAGCGCGCGGGCCTCGGCAATGTCGGCGGCGATGCGATCAACGACCGAGACGTCGATGCCGAAATGCTGTTCGCCCATCAACGCTTCGCCCGACGCTTTCAACAAGACACGTCGGTAGAGGGGCTTCACCGTCATCTGGTCCTCGTCATTTTGCATGTGGTATCCGGACAGGCATTCGCGCAGGCGCCATCCCAAAAACACTGGGTTCCGATACACGAAGGGCGCCGCGATGTCACGCGGCGCCCGACCGGCAAATTTGTGGCAATCCTGCCCGATCGATCAGTTGGTCGACACGCTGGCCGGTACCCCCTCGACAAGCACCGGCGACGCGTAGCCGGAGGGCTTGTCGCCGGTTGCAGCACCGCCGGTGACGCGCGCCTGTATCTGCGACCCGAAATAGGAATAGGGGAACGGTGCAGGCGTTCCGCTGACCGAATCCAGCCGGTCGCGAAGCCCTGCCGGGATCTCGAAGTCCAGCGCGCCAAGATTGTCCTTTATCTGGCTGAGCGTCGTCGCACCGAGGATGACGGTGGCGATCCCCGGCTGCGTCGCCACCCAGTTGAGCGCGACCTGCGGCATGCTGCGGCCGAGTTCGGATGCGACCTTCTCGAGCTCAGCCACGATAGCCCAGTTGCGCTCCGTGAACTTCTGGAAGCCCGGATGCGTCGAATTGCGAAAACCGTCGAGCCGGCCCGCATGTCCGGCCTGGGCCGGCCGATACTTGCCGCTGAGTAGCCCGCTCGCCAGCGGGCTCCACACCATGATGCCGGCGCCATGGCGGGTGCCGAATGGCACGAACTCGTTCTCGATCGCGCGCTCGGCCAGGGAGTATTCGAGCTGCAAGGCCGAAACCGGCTCATATCCGCGAAGCTCGGCGATCGCCTGTGCCCGCCCCGCATACCAGGCCGGCACATCCGACAGGCCGACATGGCGCACCTTGCCAATCCGCACCAGGTCATCCAGCGTGCGCATGACCTCTTCGGCAGGCGTCAGCCTGTCCCACACATGCATGAGATAGAGATCGATATAGTCGGTACCCAACCGCTTCAGCGAAGCATCCACCGCCCGCATGATGTTCTTGCGGCCATTGCCGCCGGCATTCGGATTGCCGGGCTGCATGTTCATGGTGAACTTGCTGGCGATCACCGCGGTGTCGCGTAAGCCCCGCTCGGCGATGAATTCGCCAAGCCAGGCTTCGGCGGTGCCGCCGGTGTAGAGGTCCGCCGTGTCGAAGAAATTGCCGCCCGCCTCGACATAGGCGTCGAACATCGCGCGGGCCGTATCCCTGTCGGCGCCCCAGCCCCATTCCTTGCCGAAAGTCATGGTGCCGAGCGCCAGCCGGCTGACCCTGAGGCCGCTGTTGCCGAGTGTGTAATAGGTCATGGTCATGATCGTCTTCCAATACTTGATGGTGAATGCCGCGGCGTCACTGGCCCGGAGCGTCACTGGCCCGGAGCGTCACTGGCCCGGAGCGTCACTGGCCAGGAGTTGCCTTGACCCAAAGGTTGCCGCGCTCATGCGTCATGCGGAACGCGAAGCCATCGACCTTCCAGCCGGCGGCGGAGCGCGTCAGGTGATGCTCATAGGTGCCCCAGACTTCCCAGAGCGGGTCGCCATTGCCTTCCATCCGGTTCCAGGCGTAGCCGTTCGACCGGACGGTCGCTGCGTCGGCGGCGAGAACGACCTGGTGATTGGTGCGCAGATGCAGGCTTGTCTTGCTGCCCTTGAGGTTGCCGGCCCAGGCGCCGATCAGATCATCGGAGGCAATGTTGGCCGCAGGCTGTCCGGACAGGCTGCTGAAATCGGCGGTAACCCGATCCGCGAAATAGCTGCGCGCCAGTTTCCAATCCTGGGCGTCGACGGCGCGGTCGATGGCATCGGCAATACGGATGACCGCGCGTTCGTCCGCGAGCGCTTGCCAGCCGGATGGCTCCGCCCCGCCGGCATCGATCGGCGCCAGCGCCATGCCTGCCGCGAACGTTACTTGCTTCAACGCGTTCATGTCTCTTCTCCTTGATGCCATCAGCCGATTGCCGATGTGTTGGAGACATTGTGGACCGCTGCCTTGTCATCGATAAGATTGCATTGTTCGCAAAGACCATGCGATATCATGCATGAATGGACCGCGATCTCCTTATCCATCTGCCTGTCGTCATTGCGGTTGCCCGGCGCGGCGGCTTTGCGCTGGCCGCCGCAGAACTTGGTATGAGCCCGTCCGCCGTCAGCCATGCGGTGCGCCTTGTCGAAGAGCGCATTGGTCAGCCGCTGTTTGCGCGCACGACGCGCAGCGTTTCACTGACGGAAGCCGGCAAGGCGCTGGTAGAGACGGCGGCCCCTGCCCTTCAGGACATTGCCGAGCGGATGGACCGCATCCGCGCCATCAAGGGCCGGCCTTCGGGCCTGCTCAGGCTCAACGTTCCCAACATCGCCATTCCCCTGGCCGTGACGCCCATGGTCGCGGCGATGGCGGAACGCTACCCGGATGTCACAATTGAATTGCTGACGGACCAGGGGCTGATCGACATTGTCGGCAAGGGTTTCGATGCTGGCATCCGGCTGGGCGAGATGATTGCGCAAGACATGGTCACTGTCCGGCTGACGCCGCCGTTCAAGGCGGTCATCGTCGCCTCTCCCGCCTATATCGGACGGCATGGCCGTCCGCGCAGCGTCGCCGATCTCGCCAACCACAATTGCATCGGCTACCGGCTGGTTCGCTCCGGTGCGCTCTATCGCTGGGATCTGACCGAAGACGGCAAGGATGTCGTTGTGGAGGCGAAGGGCACGGTCATCGTCACGGATTCACTCGCCGCGATTGACCTGGCGCTTGCAGGCGTCGGCCTTGCCTACATGTTCGAACCGCTGGCGCGTGCGGATCTTGCAGCCGGCCGACTTGTGCAGGTTCTGCCGCAATCGGCGATCGAGGAACCTGCCCTGTTCCTCTACTTTCCACGCCGGGCGGCGATGGCGCCGAAACTGCGGGCCTTTATCGACACCGCACAAGAAATCGGCCGGACATCCCTGCGGACATCCGGCCGAAAAACGCTGTCGGAATAAAGCGGTAGGAAGTTTACTTCTTGACCGCCGCCGCGACTTCCGCCGCGAAGTCGGTCGCTTCCTTTTCGATGCCTTCGCCAAGCGCGAAGCGCAAATAGGCGGTGATCTTGGCCGGCGCGCCGATCTCCTTCTCGGCATCCTTCAGCGCTTTCTCGACGGTGATGTCGGGATTGAGCACGAAGGCCTGCTTCAAGAGCACGACTTCCTCGTAGAACTTGCGCAGGCGACCTTCGACCATCTTTTCGATGATCGCTTCCGGCTTGCCTGACTGGCGCGCCTGATCGGAGAAGATCGCCTTCTCGCGCTCCACCGCTGCCGGATCGATCTGCTCTGCCGTCAGCGCCAGCGGGTTGGTGGCGGCGACATGCATGGCGACCTGGCGGGCAAAGGCGTTGGCGGCATGTTCATTGCCCGTGGTCTCGATCGCGACCAGCACGCCGAGCTTGCCGAGATTGTCTGCGACCGAATTATGGACATAGGTCGCCACGGCGCCATGCGGCACCGTGAGCTTCGCCGAGCGGCGGAAGCTGATGTTCTCGCCGATGGTACCGACAGCGTCCTTGATCACCTCGGTGACGGACTTGTCTGAACCGGGATACTTGGCGGCAGCCACCGCCTCGGTCGTGCCATAGGCGAGCGCCACCTTGGCGATATTGCGGACGAGATCCTGAAACTGCTCGTTGCGGGCGACAAAGTCAGTCTCGGAGTTGACCTCGACAATGGCAGCCTCGCGGACGCCGGCATCGACGCCGATCAGACCTTCAGCCGCGGTGCGGCCAGCCTTCTTGTCGGCCTTCGAAATGCCCTTCTTGCGCAGCCAGTCGACGGCCTCTTCCATATTGCCGTTGGTCTCGGTCAACGCCGCCTTGCAGTCCATCATGCCCGCGCCGGTCAAGTCGCGGAGTTCTTTGACCTGTGCAGCCGAAATGCTCATTGTCGCCTCTTTGTTTTTTAAATGCACTGACGCACCATCGAATCTCGACAGTGCGTCTGTTTAGCGTGCCAAAATATGAGAAAGATGAAGGCCGTGAACCGGCCTTCGATTATCAAGCCTCAGGGGCTTCCGACGCCGGAGCCGGATCGAGCGCCGGTTCGACCGGAGCTTCGACCGAAGCGCCAATGTCGACGCCGAGCGCGCCCTGCTGACGGGCGATGCCGTCGATCGCAGCCTTGGCGATCAGGTCGCAATAGAGCTGGATGGCGCGGGCCGCGTCGTCATTGCCGGGGATTGGGAAATCGATCTTGTCCGGGTCGCAGTTCGAATCAATGATGGCGACGACCGGGATGCCGAGACGCTTGGCCTCGAGGATGGCGATCGCTTCCTTGTTGGTGTCGATCACGAACATCAGGTCGGGCGTCGAGCCCATGTCCTTGATGCCGCCCAGCGCCTTGTCGAGCTTCTCGCGCTCGCGGTCGAGGTTGAGGCGCTCCTTCTTGGTGAGGCCCTGAGCCTCACCGGCCAGCATCTCGTCGAGCTTGCGCAGGCGCTGGATCGAATTCGAGATCGTCTTCCAGTTGGTCAGCATGCCGCCGAGCCAACGCGAATTGACATAATACTGAGCCGAACGCTGTGCCGCATCGGCGACGATGTCCGACGCCTGGCGCTTGGTGCCGACGAACAACACGCGGCCGCCCTTGGCAACGGTGTCGGAAACCTGCTTCAGCGCCTGGTGCAGCAAAGGCACCGTCTGCGAGAGGTCGATGATGTGGATGTTGTTGCGGGCGCCATAGATGTAGGGCGCCATCTTCGGGTTCCAGCGGTGGGTCTGGTGGCCGAAGTGAATGCCAGCTTCCAAAAGCTGGCGCATGCTGAAATCAGGCAGAGCCATTCTTTATTTTCCTTTCCGGTTAGCCTCCACGGACACAGGCATTTTCGGACGAAGTCCTCTAACGCCACCGGAGGTTTCAGCCGGATTTCTCCCGGGCAGACACCAAAGTCCGTGTGTGGAATGAGCGGGCATATAGAGGGGAAGTGCGACAAACGCAAGCGCGGCGGCGCTTTACCGCTCAGCGTGCGGCAATCAGCGCTCCGGTGCCGATCATGGCGCTGCCTGCAAACCTGTTCATCAGCCGCATGCGCTTCGGCGTCCTGAACCAGCCCGAAGCCCGACCCGCAAGTGCTGCATAGACACCCATTGTGACGATATTGACGCTGATGACAGTGGCCACCACCAGCAGGCCATCGACAAACGTCAGCGTGTCGAGGTCGAGGATCAGGGGCATGATCGAGGCGTGGAACAGGATCGCCTTCGGGTTCCCCAGTGCAATGGACGCGCCAAGGAAGAAGGACCGGGACAATCTCGCCTCGGCCGTCCGCGGCTCGTTCGATTGCGTGACTGATGCCCGCCACATCCTGATGCCCAGAAAAATCAGATAGGCAGCACCTGCATATTTCAGCAGGAGAAAGATCCATTCGAAGGTCTGGGCCAGCGCCACCAGCCCGAGCAGCGCCAGAGTAACCAGCACGGCATCGCCGGCGGCGACCCCGACGCCGGCCATGAAGGCGCGAAGGAAACCGCGCGACACGCCATTGGTGATGACCGCGAACATCGCGGGCCCCGGCGTGGCGGCGGCGAGTGTGACGGCGGCGCAATAGGCCAGAAATGCCGTTGGTGTCATCACTTCGCCTTTCCGTTGGGCACCCGCACGCGCCGGAAGATCGCGACGATCTCCTCGCGGCTGCATTCGATGGCGCCGAGCCGCACCGCGCGGTCGCGCTCGAAGCCGGTTATGTCATAGTGAGGTGCCGATGTCTTGGGCGGTCCCTGGTAGGACGAGCGCTTGACGCCAAGTACGGCAGCGAAACGATGCAACTCGTCGGTGTCGTCGGCCATCAAGTGGCACCAGCGATGGCCGGCCCACTTCCAGATCGCCGCATCGACGTAGACTGCCATCAAGCCCGCCGCGGTCAGCTCAATTGCGCAACCCTGCTATTTCGATACCGGGCAAGGCTTTGTCTGGTCGAACAGCGACAGGTTGACCAGTTTGCCGGTCATCGAGAAGTCGCCATAGTCCATGGTGAGATCGCGGGTGATGCCGTTCTCATGCAGCTTGAAGCTGATCCGGTACTCCGGCACTTCTTCGCCGTTCTGGGCGCTGTCATCGAAATAAGCGATGTCGACCGGCCAGTATTTGTCGGTGGCGAGCTTCGCCAGCGCGGGAGCCTCCGGATCGGCCTTGTCGGCTTCGGTCTTCTTGCCAACGACGACGGTGGTCGTCATCACCTTGTTGGCGTCCTCCGAACCGTCGAACAGGTTCGTCTGGTAGAAATTCTCGCCTTTCTCGGCTTTGCCGATCAACTCGACCAGATGCTGGGTCGGAAACTGGGTGGCGGCGAGTTCCAGGCTGTTCTTCTCTGGCTTGTCGATATCGACCTTGAGCCCTTTCGTGTCTTTCGTGGCGATACCCTTGACCTCCTTGTCGAGGTTCTGGTCGACAAAGGATTTGGTCACGAAGGAAAAGGTCTTGCCTTCGGCGTCCTCGAAAGTCGTCGTCTGCTGGTCGGTCAGTCTCGTATTGTCGTTGGTGACGATCTGGGTCACGAAACGGAATTTCACCGTATAGCCTTCGCAGGCCGAGCCGTTGAATTCGTAGACCATGCGACCGGATATGCCTGTTATGCCGGAGCGGTCGGAGGCCTTGTTGAGGGTGAGGTCATACACGGCACGATGCGCCTGCAGCGCCGGCACGGCGAAAGCGGGGACTATCGGCAAGACCGCCGACAATAGGACGGCATGGAATGCAAGGCGCGCTGCGCGCATGAGGTACTCCGATCGTCGCGGCTGATGGCAGGCCGCAGGGAAAGATGGTCCAGCTTAAAAAAAGTCGTGGCGGAAGCGAGGCAAAAATAGCAATTTCGGCCCCGCCAGCGCGGCGCCTTCCAGCAATAGGGAAAAGCAATGAGTGAAACAATCGAAAAGCGGCTAAGTGATCTCGGCGTGACGCTTCCTGCCGCCGCCGCACCCGCCGCCAACTACGTGCCCTATTGCAGGTCAGGCAATCTGCTGTTCACCGCCGGGCAATTGCCGCTCAAGGACGGCAAGCTGCAGGCGAGCGGCCTGCTTGGCCGCGATGTCGATACCGCTACCGGCAAGGACGCGGCAAAATACTGCGCGATCAACATTCTGGCGCAGGCCAAGGCAGCACTTGGCGACCTCGAGAAAATCCGCCGTCTGGTCAAGATCACCGTCTTCGTCGCCTCGGCCACGGACTTTGTCGAACAGCATCTGGTTGCCAACGGCGCCTCCGATTTCCTGGTCGCTGCCCTTGGCGAGCGCGGCAAGCATGCCCGCTCCGCCGTCGGCACCGCCTCCCTGCCGCTTAATGCCGCAGTGGAAATCGAAGCGATCTTCGAAGTCGAATGAGCGAAGGCCTGACATGACCGACCTCTCCTGGCTGACTGCCCGGCCCGTTGCCCATCGCGGCTTTCACGACATGAACAAGACGCGCTGGGAAAATACGCTGTCCGCCTTCGCCGCAGCCGTCGAACGCGACTACGCCATCGAATGCGACGTGCATCTGTCGTCCGACGGCGTTCCCATCATCATCCATGATGACGATCTCAAAAGGCTGACCGGACAGGACGGCTTCGTCTGGCAGCGCAGCGCGGCTGAACTGACCGCACTCAAGGTTGGCGGCACATCCGACCACTTGCCGACGCTGCAGGAGGCGCTCGACCTCGTTGATGGCCGCGTACCCATGGTCGTCGAACTGAAAGGCATTCCCGGCCGTGACGACGGCCTGGTGGCGAGCGTCGGCAAGATGCTCAAGCGCTACAAGGGCAAGGCAGCGATCATGTCGTTCGATCATTGGCTGATCCGCGATTTCCCGAAACATGCGCCCGGCATTCCCGCTGGCTTGACCGCCTACGGCAAGGACCTCAAGCTGATCGAAGCGCATTTTTCCATGCTGGCGCATGAACTCTCCTTCACCTCCTACGCCGCCGGCGACCTGCCGAACCCGTTCGTCAGCTTCGTGCGTGAAAAGCTCAAAATGCCTGTCATCACCTGGACGGTGCATGACCAGCCCGCGATCGACCTGACCTTCAAATATGCCGATCAGATGACATTCGAAGGGTTCGAACCCGATCTGGTCAACGTCGCATGAGCGGGGTGTCTCAAACGTGACTTGTAGCGGCCCGGATGGAGCTTAAATAAGCCTGATGGATCAGGGCGATGATGGCGACGGACAAACAGCAAATGCGGACTACTCGATCCGCATCGCCGCGGGTATCGGCGCATTCACGTGCGATGAGTGGAACGGCTTTGCCGGCACCACGCGCGGCGATGCGGAAAATGGCTATAACCCGCTCGTTTCATTCGCTTTTTTGAGCGCGCTGGAAGATTCCGGCTGCGCCGTGCGGCGCACTGGCTGGCAGGGACATCACCTGCGTCTGGAGACAGCGCAAGGCAGGCTTCTGGGTGCTGTCCCCTGCTATCTCAAGTCGCACAGCCAGGGCGAATATGTGTTCGATCATGGCTGGTCGGATGCCTTCGAGCGGGCCGGCGGCCGCTATTATCCGAAGCTGCAATGCGCTGTGCCGTTCACGCCGGTCACCGGCCCTCGCCTGCTGGTCGGCAAGGGCGAGGATCCGGATGCGGTGAAGGCCGGGCTTGCCGCCGGCCTGAAGATGGTGACCGACAAACTCGGCGTGTCCTCGGCGCATGTCACCTTCGCGCAGGAAAGCGACGTCGTAACGCTCGAGGCCGCCGGCTTCCTGCATCGCACCGACCAGCAATTCCACTTCTTCAACGAAGGCTTTTCGACCTATGACGACTTCCTCGCCACGCTCGCCTCGCGCAAGCGCAAGGCGATGAAGAAGGAACGGCGCGAAGCACTTGCCCCTGGCATCACCATCGACTGGCTGACCGGCAAGGACCTGACCGAGAAGGCCTGGGATGATTTCTTCGCCTTCTACATGGATACCGGCAGCCGCAAATGGGGCCGTCCGTATCTGAACCGGCAGTTCTTCTCGCTGATCGGCGAACGCATGGCGGATGACATTCTGCTGGTGATGGCCAAACGCAACGGGCGCTACGTGGCCGGCGCCATCAATTTTATCGGCTCCGACGCGCTCTATGGCCGCAACTGGGGCTGCATCGAGGATCACCCCTTCCTGCATTTCGAGGTCTGCTACCACCAGGCCATCGACTTCGCCATCGAACGGAAGCTGAAGGTGGTCGAAGCCGGTGCGCAAGGGGAGCACAAGCTGGCGCGCGGCTACCGGCCGGTGACCATGCATTCCGCCCACTACATTTCGCACCCCGGCCTGCGCAATGCGGTCGCAGACTACCTCAAGCGCGAGCGGCGCGAGGTGGAGCGGATGGGCGAATATCTGGAAGAGCACACGCCGTTCCGCAAGGATCTCGAGGAATAGCAAGCCTTTTGGCGTGCCTGCTGACGCTGTTTACCGCCCGGCTGGAAGACGTTTCCACCGCGCGCTTGTCGAAGCTGGCATGGTCGATCTCGCCTGATCGCCCGCCACATCGTCTTGCCGCTCCGGGAGAGCTTCGCTACACGAGACGGCGAGGCCCAATCCGGAGTGTTCGCCATGGCTGAAACCGCCTATGACACCGACAACATCTTCGCCAAGATCTTGCGTGGAGACATCCCTTCGCATCGCGTTTACGAAGACGACGCAGTCGTGGCCTTCATGGATGTGATGCCGCAGGGACCGGGCCACACGCTGGTGGTGCCAAAGGCCCCGTCGCGCAATCTGCTCGACGCCGATCCGTCGACTTTCGGCCCGCTTTTCACGGTCGTCCAGAAAGTGGCGCTCGCAGTGAAGATGGCGCTCAGTGCCGACGGCGTCACCATCCTCCAGTTCAACGAGCCGGCCTCCGGGCAGACCGTCTATCACCTGCACGTCCATGTCATCCCCCGCTTCGAGGGCGTGCCGCTGAAGCCGCATAGCGGTGGGATGGAGAAGCCCGAAGTGCTGGCTGGGAACGCCGAGAAGATACGGGCGGCACTGGCCGAGCAGTGATGCTCAGCCCTCGGTCGCCAGTCTCTCCCCTTCGGCCCTCGACAATGACCGGCGTTGCTGCGCGTCGAATGCCAGCAAGCCCAGCCGCCAGCACGCGACTGTAATCACCGTGCCGCCAAACACGTCCATCAGATTATGTCCGCCATGGATGAGAATTGCCGGCAACAGCGCGGTATTGACGAGGATCAGCGCGAAACGCGCAAAGGAATACGGCCAGATTGCGATTAGAGACATCAGCGCCATAACCGTATGGAACGAAGGGAACCCTATCAGCCCTGTCACTTGTATGGCCGAAATATCCTTGATGCCGTCAACAAGCAGGCGATTCAATTCCGCTCCGTAGGCTGAATTGACTACGGGCCGAACAATGCGATCGATTTCAAGGTCTAAAGTCCAGTAGGCGGAAGCTCCGCTGGACGGAAACAGTGCCCAGCAAAAGATAGCGGCCAGCGCAGCAAAAACCGTTGCCAGCATGGCGGCGTGCAGTTGTCGCCGATCATTGGCCATACCGAGAAAAAGAAAGACAAACAGGATCTGAGCCAGCGTCAGGGTGTAGATCAGCCTGAGAGCATCCGACAGGAGCGGATATTGAGAAATCCACGCGCAGGCATCTGGCCACGAATAACCGAACCAGGAGTCGATCCGCACCAGGGTGGCGTCGATCGGCGCCGAGTACCGTGGCAAGAGCAGAAGGTTGAAGAGCGAGGCAACCACTGAAAAGAGGATGAACAGCGCCAGGACATGCGCGGTGAGCGCGATCCGCTCGGCCTTACGAACCCGGCGATAGAATTGACCTAGTGCGGTCATGACGACGGCAAAGCCGATCGAAAACCCATAGCCGTCGAGCGCGACGGCGACATCCTTGTCCCACGCAAGGAACAAGCAAACGACGACCAGCGCCAAAACGACAGTCAGTATTGTCCGTTCCGCGGGCAGCAAGACCATTCCTGGAACATGAGCATCCGGCGTTAATTCGGAGTGAAAATTGGCTAGTAATACTCAAGAAGGCCCATGGATCGCGGAATGCGAATCCAAAAGTCTCTTAAATGCTGTCGAATGCATGCCTTATATTAGAAGTTGCTTACGGATTTCGTCTGCGCACTGCGCAGAGTCCAAGAGTGACGTGTCGACCTCTAGATCGTAAATGCCCGGCTGGTGCACCGCTTCCTGCCACAGGCGCACTGGCAAAGGCACAGGATCGTCTGAAGAGCCGGTGACATAACCCCTGCCCGCCTCGCTGGCAGCTCGTCTTTCCATAATGATTTCAATCGGACAGCGCACGCCGACAAACAGCACGGGCAGACCGGCGAGACGGCGCGCGCAGTCGGCGAGACAATCGAGGGGCTTCGAATAGGCGTCGTGATGGCCGACATCGGTCACGACGTTCAGGCCCAGTCGACTATGCGCCGCGATCGATTCGTAGAGGGCGGCGTACAAACGCGGCACAAAAACTTCGAGGTCAGGGCGTTCGCCGCCGGGGCGCAACCCTATTCCCGGGCGAAGTTGCGGCGGTGTGATCTGCTCATAGCTGTCAACGCCCAGGTTCATCCATGGGCCATCGAAGCTTTCCTGGATGGCTCGAGCGATGCTCGACTTCCCTGATCGCGGTGCGCCGTTGAGGATGATGATCTGGCCTGGCATAGCCACCCCATTGTCCAAATGAAAAAAGCCCCGTTGCCGGGGCTTTTTCGAGTGAGTGCCGATCAGCCCTTGCGGGGCAGTTGCGGGACCAGGCTGCGCTTGCCGCCATCCTTGCCCTTGGGCTCCGGCTTCTGCGCCACGAGCTTCTTCGCGGCAGGCTTCTTGGCCACGGCCTTGGCGGGCTTGGGCGCGTCTTCCGGCTCTTCCTTCTTCGGCTTCACCGGTGCCTCGTCAGCCAGCGATTCGAGCTTCAGGCCGGTCTCGCCGGTTTCCTTCTTCTCGACGGTGACGCGCACCGTGCCGCCCTTCTTGAGCTTGCCGAACAGCACCTCGTCGGCCAGCGGCTTCTTGATGTGCTCCTGGATGACACGGCCGAGCGGCCGCGCGCCCATGCGCTCGTCATAGCCCTTGTCGGCGAGCCAGGCGATCGCATCCGGCGACAGGTCGAAGGTGACGCCACGCTCGGAGAGCTGCGCCTCGAGCTGCATGACGAACTTCTGCACCACCTGATGGATGACCGGCACCGGCAGCGAGCCGAACGGGATGATCGCATCGAGACGGTTGCGGAACTCCGGCGTGAACAACCGGTTGATCGCCTCGACATCGTCGCCTTCGCGCTTGGTCGAACCGAAACCGATCGCCGCGCGCTGCGCATCGGATGCGCCCGCATTGGTGGTCATGATCAGGATGACATTGCGGAAGTCGATCTGCTTGCCGTTGTGGTCGGTGAGCTTGCCGTGGTCCATCACCTGCAACAGGATGTTGAACAGGTCCGGATGTGCCTTCTCGACCTCGTCCAGCAACAGCACGCAGTGCGGATGCTGGTCGACGCCGTCGGTCAACAGACCGCCCTGGTCAAAGCCGACATAGCCGGGAGGCGCGCCGATCAGCCGCGAAACGGTGTGGCGTTCCATATATTCCGACATGTCGAAGCGGATCAGCTCGACGCCGAGCGAGGCAGCCAATTGCTTGGCCACTTCGGTCTTGCCGACGCCGGTCGGACCCGAGAACAGGTAGGAGCCGATCGGCTTTTCCGGTTCGCGCAGGCCGGCACGAGCCAGCTTGATCGCCGAGGTCAGCGCGGTGATGGCGGTGTCCTGGCCATAGACGACGCGCTTCAGCTCGATGTCGAGGCCCTGCAGCACCTTCTCGTCGTCGGCCGAAACCGTCTTCGGCGGAATGCGTGCCATGGTGGCGATCGTGGCTTCGATCTCCTTGATGCCAATGGTCTTCTTGCGCTTGGCTTCCGGCACCAGCATCTGCGAGGCGCCGGTCTCGTCGATCACATCGATCGCCTTGTCCGGCAGCTTGCGGTCGTTGATGTAGCGTGCCGACAGTTCCACCGAAGCCTTGATCGCCTCGTTGGTGAACTTCACCTTGTGGAATTCCTCATAATAGGGCTTGAGGCCCTTCATGATCTCGATGGCGTCCTCGATGGTCGGCTCGTTGACGTCGATCTTCTGGAAGCGCCGCACCAGAGCGCGGTCCTTCTCGAAGAACTGGCGGAATTCCTTGTAGGTGGTCGAGCCGATGCAGCGGATCGCACCGGAAGACAGCGCGGGCTTCAACAGGTTCGACGCGTCCATGGCGCCGCCTGACGTGGCACCCGCACCAATCACGGTGTGGATCTCGTCGATGAACAGCACGGCGCCCGGATAATCCTCGAGTTCCTTGACGACCTGCTTCAGCCGTTCCTCGAAATCGCCGCGGTAGCGCGTGCCGGCCAGCAGCGTACCCATGTCGAGCGCGAAGATGGTGGCATTGTGCAGTACTTCGGGAACGTCGCCCTCGACGATGCGCTTGGCCAGCCCTTCGGCGATCGCGGTCTTGCCGACGCCGGGGTCACCGACGTAGAGCGGATTGTTCTTGGAGCGGCGGCATAGCACCTGGATGGTGCGGTTGATCTCCGACTCACGGCCGATCAGCGGATCGATCTTGCCGGCCTTGGCCTTGTTGTTGAGGTTGACGCAGTAAGCCGTCAGCGCGTCCTGCTGCTGCTTCTTCTTGCCGCCTTCCTCCTGCGGCTCTGCGCCGTTCTGGCCGCCCTGCTCGTCATCGGCGCCGCGCGGCGAGCGCGTTTCCGATGCGCCGGGGCGCTTGGCAATGCCGTGCGAGATGTAGTTGACCGCGTCGTAGCGGGTCATCTGCTGTTCCTGCAGGAAATAGGCGGCATGGCTCTCGCGCTCGGCGAAGATCGCGACGAGCACGTTGGCGCCCGACACTTCCTCGCGGCCCGACGACTGCACATGGATCACGGCGCGCTGGATGACGCGCTGGAAGCCGGCGGTCGGCTTGGAATCCTCATCGTAGCCGGTGACCAGATTGTCGAGCTCGGTGTCGATATAGGTGAGAACAGTGTGCTTCAGCTCATCGAGATCGACGTTGCAGGCGCGCATGACGGCGGCCGCCTCGGTGTCGTCGATCAACGCGAGCAGCAGATGTTCAAGGGTTGCGTATTCGTGGTGCCGCTCATTGGCGAGCGTCAGCGCCTGGTGAAGCGCCTTTTCCAGGCCTTGGGAGAAAGCCGGCATGTTACCTCACTTCTTCTCCATCACGCATTGCAGCGGATGCTGATTCTGTCGGGCGAAATCCATGACCTGAGACACTTTGGTCTCGGCCACCTCGAATGTATAGACCCCGCACTCGCCCACTCCATGATTGTGAACATGAAGCATGATGCGTGTGGCGGCTTCGCGGTCCTTCTGGAAAAACCGTTCCAGCACGTGAACCACGAACTCCATCGGAGTGTAGTCGTCGTTGAGGATGAGGACCCGGTAAAGGCTGGGCTTCTTGGTTTTGGTTTTGGTGCGCGTGATGACAGCGGTCCCGCGGCCGGCCTCATTGCCATCGCCGCCGCCGTTTGCCATCCGCGCCACTTGTCTCGTGGCAGTCAAACCGATCGTCACGTAATCCTGCCTCTTTCGAATCCCCATGCGAGTTCGACATGTAGGTGTTCGATGGACGATTTTAAGCCCTTCTGGTTAGCTGACAATATGGCTAGGTGCCCAAACTTGGCTGATTTTCGCAATCGTGAAGCGCAATGCGGTTTCAGATGGGAAATTGACATGAAAAAACCCGGCCACGCTTCCGCGACCGGGTTTTGTCCCGAACCCAAGGGGCCGGATTTGAACTTGTCAGGCGAAGATTGCTTCGCCTAGGCGAAATTACTTCGCCTTGGCAACGATCGATTCGAACGGCTTGTAGGCTTCCTTGGCGAGTTCGGCATAGAGGTCGCCAATCTTGGTGGCCTCGGCGACGAACGCCTCGTAGGACTGCTTGGCGTAGTCGGACTGGATCTCGATCGCCTTGTCCAGCGACTTGGCCGAAAACAGCTTCTCGACAGCGGCGCTGCCGGCTTCAAAGCTCTTCTTGGTGTACTCACCGGCCTCGGTGGCGATCGCCTGAGCGCCCTTGGACAGCGAAGCGAAGCTCTTCAAACCGGTATCAGCGAAGTCCTTGCCGTATTTGCTGAAGTCCTCATAGGTCTGGGTCATTTCACGATTCCCTTGGCGGTTGAGGCGTCCTTCTTCGGGGGCGCCCTTGTGCAATGCACCTTAATATATTGTGCGTCGCACAAAAGTCAATATTTCGTCGGCGTGCGGAGCCCGCCTGCGCAGGCAATGGCTAAAAATCAAATAAACTGTGTTTCAAGCCCGAAGAAAATGGTGAACGCGGCGGTTACCATAAACGGATTGGTAACGCTGCCCCGCTAGCTTGGCTAGAAGTGAGGCAGGAACCCTTTGCCGCCTCCAACGCAACGAAGAATTCAAGGGAAATATCAGTGCGTCAGGCGTTGTTGGGCATCGTTTCCAAATCCACCTCCCCCCTCAAAGCGATCATGGTCTTCGCCTTGGCGTTGACCTTCGTTTGCGCCGACGTCGCCTCGTCGCTGGCAGCGCGACCGGCGGCCATTGTCGTGGACGCCAAGACCGGCAAGGTGCTGTACTCCGCGGATGCCAATGGCAGGCGCTATCCGGCGTCGCTGACCAAGATGATGACGCTCTATCTAACCTTCGAAGCGATGGCGAAGGGCAAGATCAGCAGGAATTCGCAGGTCGTGTTTTCGGCCCATGCCTCCGCCGAGGCGCCGACGAAACTCGGCGTCAAGCCGGGCGGTTCGGTCTCGGTCGAGACCGCGATCCTGTCGATCGTCACCAAGTCGGCCAACGACTCGGCCACCGCGCTCGGTGAAATGCTCGGCGGCGATGAACCCACTTTTGCCCGCATGATGACCGCCAAGGCGCGGGCGCTGGGCATGAACGGCACCGTCTTCCGCAACGCCAACGGCCTGCCCGACCCCGGCCAGTTCACCACCGCACGCGACATGGCCACGCTCGGCATCGCGCTGCGTGAGCATTTTCCCCAGTACTACGGCTATTTCTCGCAGCGCTCCTTTCTCTACGGCCGTCAGCGCATCAATGGCCACAACCGTCTGCTCGGACGCATCAAGGGCGTCGACGGCATCAAGACCGGCTACACCCGCGCCTCGGGCTTCAATCTCGTCTCGTCGGTTAATGACGGCAACCGCCGGCTCGTCGCCGTTGTCATGGGCGGCACCTCGGGCGGCAGCCGCGACAACCAAATGGCGAACCTGATCAACACCTACATGCCGAGGGCCTCGACCCGCGGTGGCGGCGATCTGGTTGCAAAGGCTGACAGCAGCAGCAATCCGATCAAGGCGCTTGCCAAGGTTCTCCTGCCCAAGCACGACGCGCCAACCCCGGACGACAAGCCGGTAGCGGTGGCCAGCGCCGACGACACAGCAGTCGCCGAAGACGCGACTGTTGCGCAGGGTGATGATCAAGGTGATGATGAAGAGAGCGCCGAGGCCGAAGCACCCAAGCTGGTTGTCCCGGCAAAGAAGGTGAAGACCGTCATCGTCGCGGCGCCGAAGGTCGCCACCGCACAGGTCGTGGCTGCCTATGCCGAGCCGACACCACCGGCTGTCGAGCCGACGCCAACTGTCGATCCGGTCAACACCGCGTCGGTGCCGTCGGGCTGGGCCATCCAGGTCGCCTCCTCGCCGAAGCAGTCGGAAGCCCAGGCATTCCTCGACAAGACCGCCAAGCAGGCGCCCAAGGTGCTGGCGGATGCTTCAGGCTTCACCGTCGCCTTCGACAAGGATGGGATGACCTATTACCGCGCCCGCTTCGGCGGCTTCGGTTCGAAGGACGCCGCCTGGAAGGCCTGTACCGCTTTGAAGAAGAAGAAAATCGAGTGCTACGCCGTCCAGCAATAGGACGGCGTGGAAGCGATCTCCCGGAAATTTTTTTGCGTCGAAGGAGACTTAGTTGTGATTGGAGAGCAAGACGTCCTTGGCTTCGTTGATTCGCGCCGCCAGGAAAGACGTGCCACCGATATCGGGGTGCAGGCGCTGCATCAGGCGGCGGTGCGCCTTGCGGACATCCGCCGCGGCGGCCCCCGCTTCAAGACCAAGGACCTTGTAGGCCTCCTCCTTAGTCATGGCGCCCGGACCTGGCGCAACACCCAGCCCTTCGCCACCGTTCGTCTCAGTGTTTTTGCGCCAGACGGGAAATCTGCCGTCAAGATACGTCTCTAGCAACTGGCGGCTCTCCGCATCGCCGGAGAGTTCGCGGTAGAGATGCTGCAACTCCGCAAGGCCCATCGCGCCAAGCATCTTGCCGTCATGGCGGCCGGCCAGAACCAGCCCTTCGAGGCCGCCCGTATTGTGATCGAGTTCCATCTCGAGCGCTGCCGTCCGCACCGTTGAGCGTTTTCCCGGTGCCAAGCTGACATCAGGCCGGTTCGTGCGCGTGGCGAAATACCAGCCGATTGCGACGAACAGGATGACGCCGCCGATTCCGCTTCGCCCGACCAGAAGCACGGCAACACCCACCAGCGCCAACAGGATCGGCCCCAGAGTTCGGGTTGTGCTCGCGAGGCTGGCCGGATCGGCGCGAAGAAACGCCGTGGCCGCGATCAGCAGCACCAGCAGCAATGCGACCAGGACGATAATTGCGCCTAACATTTCCCACCGCCCTGCGGATTCCCTGCCCGCCTGGACAGCCGCATCACTTCATCAAACACTTTTTCTGCGCCGGAATCATGGCCTTCGCTTGGACAGGAAGAGGTCTGCCATGCGAGCTGGCTTCGCCAACGCCGCGACTTTTTGTCGAGTTCGACAGCTTTCATCGCGCATGAAATTCAAGATGTGGCGTTGCCGCGCTGCTTGCAAGTCCAGTGCGAAGCAAGATGGAGGGCCAGGAAAACCGAGCCGGAACAGACAACGCTTCTGCGCGACAGCCTACAGCAACCCCAGGTCGGCAAGCTCGCGCCTGAGTTTCGGCGGCATTTCGACCAACCCAGCCTTGCCCTTGCCAAGGTCGAGAGGCGCATCCGACGGTTTCAGGTAGCGCCAGCCCTGAAAGGCCCGGCGCGGCTGCCAGTCGGTGCGCACGACTTGCGGGTCGAGCATCAGGTGGCAGCGGCCGATACCTTCGTCATCGGTGAACGGCCGGATCTCGGTAATCAACTGGCGGCATTGCACATTGCCTTTGATCACCCAGTAGAGCGAGCCGCCATCGGTGATCTCGGCGCCACGCGTCGGCACCATGCGGGTGGTGTGCCAGTGTTCGGCCGGTTCGCCGGCGCGGCGTCGTTCGTCGAGCCGGAACTCGATCCATTCCTCGAGATCCTCGACGCTGTCGCAGCCGACGCACAGTTTTAGGAGATTGAGAGCCATCCGCTAAGGTTAGTCCGGAGCGCCGCGACGTCAACGGCCTGACGGACTTCTCCACAGTGCCGGCTTAGGCCAGTCCCTCAGCACTCCACGACATTGACGGCGAGCCCGCCAAGGCTGGTTTCCTTATACTTCTCGTTCATGTCGAGGCCGGTCTGGCGCATTGTCTCGATCGCCGCGTCGAGCGGTACAAAGTGGACGCCGTCGCCCTTGATCGCCAGTGACGCGGCGGTCACCGCCTTGACCGCGCCGAGTGCGTTGCGCTCGATGCATGGCACCTGGACCAGCCCGCCGACTGGATCGCAGGTCATGCCGAGATGGTGTTCGAGCGCGATCTCGGCGGCATTCTCGACCTGCATGGGCGTACCGCCCATGACGGCGCAAAGCCCGGCCGCGGCCATTGCCGAAGCGGAACCGACCTCGCCCTGGCAACCGACCTCGGCGCCCGAGATCGAGGCATTGGTCTTGATGATGCCGCCGACGGCGGCCGCCGTCAGCAGGAAGTCGCGGATGCTCGGCTGGTCGGCCTCGGGATGGAAATGCAGCCAGTAGCGCAGCACCGCCGGCAGCGTGCCGGCGGCGCCATTGGTCGGTGCGGTGACTACACGGCCGCCGGCCGCATTCTCTTCGTTGACGGCCATGGCGTAGATCGAGAGCCAGTCATTGGCGAGCAACGGATTGGGCTTGTTCTGCTGCCACTGTTCCTGCAGCTTGTCGTGCAGCATGCGCGCGCGGCGCCGCACCTTCAGCCCACCCGGCATGATGCCGTCCTGCGACAGGCCACGGTCGATGCATGCCTTCATTGCCCCCCAGATGGCGTCGAGGCCGGCGTCGAGCTCCTCGCGCGACATCTGCGTTTCCTCGTTGATGCGCTTCATCTCGGCGATGGAAAGGCCGCTCTTGGCCGCCATCTTCAGCATCTCGACGGCGTTCTTGAAGGGATAAGGCACTTTCTTGCCTTCTGTCGTCACCGACCCCTTGGCCTTCATTCGCTGCAGCTCTTCTCCCGAAACCACGAAGCCGCCGCCTATCGAATAGTAGATGCGCTTGAGCAGCAGGCGGTCGCCGGCGTCGTAGGCATAGAATGCCATGCCGTTGGCGTGACCCGTGAGCGGCGTCTTGCGGTCGAGCACCAGATCGGTAGTCGGGTCAAAGCGATAGGATGGATGGCCGGGAGGCGAAAGGCGCTTTTCAGCAGCGATGCGGCCAGCAATCCCATCAGCCTGATCCGGGTCGACGGTCTGCGGTGTCAGGCCGGCAAGACCAAGCACCACTGCGCGGTCCGAGCCATGGCCAATGCCGGTATAGGCGAGCGACCCGTGCAGGCTGGCGCCGACGCGATCCACCGCGACACCGGCCGGTCGCGGCCAGTCGCCATTGAGGATCTCGTCCAGGAAGCGGGCGGCGGCCGTCATCGGCCCCATCGTGTGCGAGCTGGAGGGACCGATGCCGATCTTGAACAGGTCGAAAACCGAAAGGAACACGTTGTCTCCTGGAGTCGCGTCGGTGACTACATATAGGAATTCCCCGGATGTTTCCGCTCTTTTGGCAATCGCGGCGCAGCACCTGCCGACCTTGTTTGCTCCGGCAGCGACATTGCCGTCGTTCGCCGAAGCCGGCATCGAAGCAACCGCGCTGGATGTGGTAAATTCAGCCCATGGGTGATTCCTCCTATCTGTCCACGGCCGATCTCGGGGCATTGGCCCTCTTCCTGATCGCGTGGCTGCTGCACACGCTCGCTTCCGACGGCAGACTGGTCAGCCGCGTGTCGCTGACGACGGCGATGAATGCGCAGCGCGAGGCCTGGATGCGCACCATGGCTGAGCGCGAGATCCGCATCGTCGACACCGCCATCATGAGCGGCCTCCAGCAAGGAACCGCCTTCTTCGCCTCCAGTTCGCTGATCGCGCTCGGCGGCTGCTTTGCCTTGCTCGGCGCGTCCGACCGGGTGCTTGAGGTGCTGAGCAACCTGCCGCTCGGCGGCGCGCCGTCGCGCCCGGCCTTTCAGATCAAGGTGCTGGGACTGGTGCTGATCCTGGCCTTTTCCTTCTTCAAATTCGGCTGGGCCTATCGGCTGTTCAACTATTGCTCGATCCTGATCGGCGCCGTGCCGATCCCGCACGGCGAAGCCTCGCGCAATCCGGTCACGCAAACGGCGGTGTGGCGCGCGACGCAGATGAACATGCTGGCTGGCAAGCACTTCAACTCCGGCCTGCGCGGCGTGTTTTTCTCGATCGGCTATCTCGGCTGGTTCGTCGATCCCCTGGTGTTCGTGCTGTCGACGCTTCTGCTGCTGGCCGTGCTGGTGCGGCGCCAGTTCTTCTCGGCGGCGCGGCGCGCCGTCATTGGTCAGCCGCCCGGTGCTGGAAAAGGCTGATCGATGCGGCCCGAAAGCCAATAGGCGAAAAGTCCGATCCATTCGCGGATCGCCATCGTCGTATTCTCCAGCGAATCGGCCGCATTGTCGCGAAACAAGCCGACGCCTTCCTTGCCCGAGGTGCGATAGTCGACCGGCCATGGGACGGTGGGAAAACCGGCCTTGTCGAACAGCGCCTTGGCCCGCGGCATATGGAAGGCTGAGGTCACCAGCAGCCAGGTCTCGCCCGGCTTCGGTTCGACAAGTTTGCGGCTGAAGACCGCATTTTCGTAGGTGTTGCGGGACTTGTCCTCGAGGACAAGGCGATCGGCCGATACACCAAGCGGGACGAGCAGGCGGGGTGCGGTGTCGGCGTCGCCCTCGCCATCAAGGAAAAGCGAGCCGTTTCCACCTGATACGACCACCTTGGCCTGCGGGAAGCGCCGAGCGAGGATTGCGGTCTCGACCATGCGATCGCCGCCGCTGCTCAATTCATAGCCGCCCCGCACGAGGTTGATGCCGCCTTCGAACCCGCCGCCGAGCACGACGATGCCATCGACCTTTTGCGGCAGCGGCGGTCGTTGAAAACGCTCCTCAAGCGGAGTGAGCATCATGGCGCCAAGTGACGTCCAAGCCGACAATGCAAGAATCAGGAAGGCGAGCACGCTGCCGGTGACGGCCAGCCGCCGGCGGCCGATCAGCCCGGCAATCAGCCCCGCCAGAAGCAGGAAGATCGTCAGGTTGAGCGGCTGGATGAAGAACCAGAACACCTTGGAAAGATAGTAGAACATCGCTCACCCATTCAGACGAGCGATACCCTTACCACCACTTCTCCGGCTGAAATGTGCCCGCCGCCTGTTCGATGACGGCAGCCGTCTGGAACAGCGTCTCTTCCTCGAACGGCCTGCCGATGAGTTGCAGGCCGAGCGGCAGCCCCTTCGGATCGAGGCCGGCGGGCACAGCGATGCCCGGCAGGCCGGCCATGTTCACGGTGACCGTGAAAATGTCGTTGAGGTACATCTTGACCGGGTCGGCCGCCATGTCCTCGTCGGCGATGCCGAACGCGGCTGACGGCGTCGCCGGGGTCAGGATGACGTCGATGCCGGCGGCAAAGACATTCTCGAAGTCGCGTTTGATCAGGTTGCGCACCTTCTGCGCCTGCAGATAGTACGCGTCGTAGTAGCCGGCCGACAGCACATAGGTGCCGATCATGATGCGGCGCTTGACCTCGCGGCCGAAACCGGCGGCACGGGTCTTCTCATACATCTCGACGATGTCCTTGCCCGGCACGCGCAGCCCAAAGCGGACGCCGTCATAGCGCGCCAGGTTGGACGAAGCTTCGGCAGGCGCCACGATGTAGTAGGCCGGCAGCGCGTATTTGGTGTGCGGCAGCGAAATGTCGACGATCTCGGCACCGGCATCCCTGAGCCAGGCAATGCCCTTCTGCCACAGCGCCTCGATCTCTTCGGGCATGCCGTCGACGCGATATTCCTTGGGAATGCCGACCTTCATGCCCTTGATCGGCTTGCCGATCGCCGCCTCATAGTCCGGCACCGGCCGGTCGACCGAGGTCGTGTCCTTCGGATCGACGGACGCCATTGACCTGAGCATGATCGCGGCGTCGCGCACGTCGCGCGCGATCGGGCCGGCCTGGTCGAGCGACGAGGCGAAGGCTACGATGCCCCAGCGCGAGCAGCGGCCATAGGTCGGCTTGATGCCGACCGTGCCGGTGAAAGCGGCCGGCTGGCGGATCGAGCCGCCAGTGTCGGTCGCTGTCGCGCCGGCGCACAGGAAGGCCGACACGGCGGTCGCCGACCCACCGGACGAACCGCCCGGCACCAGCTGTGCATTGTCCAGGCTGCGCTGGGTTCTCGTGCCGCCGGACGATACGAAGCCGCCATCGCCCTGATGCGTCGTCGGCATCACCACCGTGTCGAGGCGCGAGCGCCGCCACGGGTTGATGACCGGGCCGTAGTAGGACGTTTCGTTGGACGAGCCCATGGCGAACTCATCCATGTTGAGCTTGCCGAGCATCACCGCGCCATCCGCCCACAGATTGGCGGTAACAGTCGATTCGTAGCGCGGCTTGAAGCCGTCGAGCACATGGCTGCAGGCCTGGGTATGGACGCCTTCGGTGCCGAACAGGTCCTTGATCCCCAGCGGAATGCCTTCCAGAACACCGCCCTCGCCTTTGACCAGCCTGGCGTCGGACGCCTTGGCCATGTCGCGCGCTCGGTCGCTGGTCACCGCGACATAGGCATTGAGCGCCGGATTGGCGCGATCGATCGCCGAGAGATAGGCCTCGGTGATCTCGGTCGCTGTGATTTCCTTGCCACGCAGCTTGGCGCGGGCCTGCGAAATCGTCAGTTGGGTCAGGTCGCTCATCAAAGGCTCTTTTCGTAAAAAACCGACCACTCGGAATCGGGATAATCCAGAACCGGTCCGCAGCGCGAGAACCCGGCACGTTCGTAGACGGCCCAGGCGGCAGGATGGCGGTCGCCCGTCTCCAGCACCAGCCGCTTCAGCCCTTCCTGCCTCGCCAGCGCCTCGACCCGCTCGACGATGCTGGCGCCGATCTTGCGGCCGCGATGCGAAGGCCGCGTATACATGCGCTTGACCTCGCCGATTGTGCCATCATGGCGCTTCAGCGCGCCACAACCGATGGCGATGCCATTGTCGCGGGCGATGAAAACGGTCGTGTCCTGGCCTGCCATCTGCTCCACCGTCAGGTGGTAACAATGCTCCGGCGGCGTCAATTCGAGCAACGTTTCGTTGAGTTCCTTGACCAGGCCGCGCACGTCGTCCTGCAGCGGCGTCTCGATGGCGATCTCGATTGCCATCGGCGCCTTACTCCACGACCTTTGGCACGAGGAAGAAATTCTCTTCGGTCGCCGGTGCGTTGGCAACGATGTCGGCCGCCTTGTTGCCGTCGGTGACGACGTCTTGGCGTTTCTTCATCTCCATCGGCGTTACCGAGGTCATCGGCTCGACGCCGGACACATCGACCTCGTTCAACTGCTCGACAAAGCCCAGTATGGCGTTCAGCTCGCCGGTCATGCGTTCTGCATCTTCCTCGCTCACCGCGATGCGGGCGAGACGCGCGACGCGCTTCACAGTCTGAAGATCAACGGACATGTATTTGCCTCGGGGAAAAACCAGTCCGGGCTATAGCGGCGCCACGCGCGGTGCGCAACATGCATCATAGCAAGCCTATACAGCGATGCTGGCCCGGTCCTTGGGGCGGCGCAGCGGGTTGGGCAACTCGAACAATCGCTTGCTTGACGAACACATGCTGCATGCGCCCTCGTCTTCCAGCGCCGCGAAGGCTCGCAATTCCGCATCGGAACAGCCTGGCTCAAGCGGTCGATATGCCAGATAGGGATCCCATTTGTCGGAGAGGCGGTACTTTGCCTTCTGCATCGGCAGATAGGCGAGAGGCGCGCACTTCCAGATCTGCCCGGCATGGAGTTGCTTGCATTCGCGGGCCGGACAGATTTCCCAACTGGCGCGGGGGTCGCCATCCTCGAAGGGCAACATGGCGTCGCCGAAGCCTTCGTAGCGACGGGTCCAATTCTTGTCTGATGGCCGGATCTGAACATATATCCCGTGTTCCCGGCGCCACGCCTCCAGGAGAGCGAAGACCGGCTTCAACTTTTCCTGGTACTCCTCGGAGGCGTGATGAACCGAGACACTCAATTGGGTGTTGCCATCGGCGGCGAGAATCGCCGGCAATGTCGGGTGACGGTGCAGGAAAAAGCCGTTGCTGACGATCTCTATGCGGGCACGAGGCCAATGCCGCCGGGCCAGCCCGACGAAGGCCGGCATCTCCGGATGGATGGTGGGCTCTCCGCCCAGGAGGGAGAACCAGACAACGTCTATGCGCCGGCTCCACAGCCCCATCCAGCGGTCCGCCTCCTCAAGCGAGACGGTGCCGGAATGGCCGTGATTGGAGTAGTGCGAACAGCTGTCGCAAGACAGATTGCAGCCATGCGCGACATGCAGTTCCAGTTTCGGGAACACCAGCCGCTCACGGCGAAAAAGCGACCTGACACGGTTCAGCATCTTCATGGCAGGGCAACGCCCTCGCACAGATAGTAGCTGCCGCTGTTGCCGCTCGCCTCGCTTTCGTTATCGATCGGCCGGACCGATACGAGATCGACCTGCGTCGGGTTCATCTGCGTCACCGAGAGCACATCGGGAAAGACATAGCCCGGCTCCTGGCAGATGGCCGTCACCGCCCAGCTTGGCGAGCGTGTCGCCTTGCTGATTTGAACGAACTCGCAATTGTATTCGACGCCTTGCAGGCCATGCGCCGACAACACAATGTTGCTGGCGTCGATCAGCGTCTGCAGCGTATCCTTTTTGGCCTGTGCACAAAGCTCCTCGGACTGCAGGTAGACGCCTTTGATGAAGTCATCCGCGGCGAGCGCAGGCGACGCCGCGGCAAACACCGAAATGAAAAGAGTTTGCCGCAACGCCATGGATTTGTTCCGCTTTAGCTTCCTCTAGATCGTAATCGTCTCACCAATCCCAGGCAATGCCACCTGAACACCGGATCCTTCCAGGCCGGCCTCGAATTTCTCAGCCGTCGGATCGATCATCGGAAACGTGCCGAAGTGGCAGGGGACGACCGTGTCGAACTTGAAGAAGCGGCGGCAGGCGAGTGCGGCCACCGCACCGCCCATGGTGAAGCGGTCGCCGATCGGCACGATGCCGATCTTCGGCTCATGCAGTTCGTTGATCAGCGCCATGTCGGAAAAGATGTCGGTATCGCCCATATGGTAAAGCGTCTTGTCTTCCGGGAAATGCAGGACCAGCCCGCCAGGATTGCCGAGATAGACGTTCTTGCCGCCGTCTTCGCCAAACGAGGAGGAGTGCAACGCCTGGACGAAAGTGGTGGTGAAGCCGCCGCAATCGACCGTGCCGCCGATGTTGCCGGGGTTGATCTTGTTACCGTCAGCGCCCTTGCCGACCAGATACATGCAGATCTCGAAATTGGCGACCAACTGGGCGCCGCTCTTGCCGAGCACTTCCAGCGCGCCGCTGATGTGGTCGTTGTGCCCGTGCGTCAGCAGAACATGCGTGATCCCCTCGGCCGGCCCTTCCCAGCCACCCGTCCAGGACGGATTGCCGATCAGATAGGGGTCGATGAGGATTTTGGAGTCGCCGGTTTCGATACGGAAGGCCGAATGGCCGTACCAGGTCAGTTTCATGAATGCATTCCTCGATTTTTGTCGGTCCAGAGGATAGAACGCCGATGGTCCCGAGATCAAAGGGTTACTGTGTCCGTTGCGCGTTTGACAAAGCACGTGGTGGTGAAAGGCGAAGGACGGCCGTTGAGTATTATCACGATCGAGGAATTGCCGGCGCGGCTCGCCGGCGGCAAGACACTGGCCGGGCTCGATCTCGGCGACAAGACGATCGGCGTCGCGGTTTCCGACCGGGGATTCTCCTTTGCTCACCCACGCCCGGTCATCATGCGAAGGAAATTCTCGCTCGACGCTGCCGTGCTTCTGGCCTTGCTGGAGAAGGAGAATGCCGGCGCGATTGTGATCGGACTGCCGATCAACATGGATGGGTCGGAAGGTCCGCGCGCGCAGAAATCACGTGCCTTCGTGCGCAACATGGCGCAGCTGAGCGACCTGCCCTTCGTGTTCTGGGATGAAAGGCTGTCGACGGTGGCGGCCGAAAGGACGCTGATCGAGATGGATTTCTCGCGCGCCAAACGCGCCGGCAAGATCGATTCGGCGGCCGCGGCCTTTATTCTGCAGGGAGTTTTGGACCGGCTTCAGTCGCTCGCTGCATCCGCTCGAAGGGAACCGGACCCTCCCAGCGCTGTTTAAGCCAGCCGGCGATTTCGCGGCGACGGCGGAACGCCCACAGCGCCATCAGCAGAAATCCATCGAAGATGCAGGTCTTCGCCACCAAGCCGGGGATGATCGTTGGATCGACGCCTAGCATCTGGCCATAGAGCTGGAAGAAGAAGTCATGCATCTGCCGGCTGAGCATCACATAACCGAAATTCATGTCATTGGCCGACAGATAGAACCAGCCCCAGAACAGCGCCATCGGAGCCGCCCAAAATGCGAAGATATAGCGCATCAGCGGCCTCCCTTCGCTTTAGGGCCGGCTCGGCTGGGGCCAGTCCGGCTGGGGCCGGTCCGGCCTGATATTAGAGACAGCAGCGAATTGTGGGCCGCTGCCTTCGCCATGTTGTGCGCCGTGGCGTGGAAAGCGGCGTCATCAGACACCGCAGCCGAGCGCCGCTCGGCCAGCATCGCGACATAGGAGGCCAGAAGCGCTGCCAACTGCACCGCGACGACCATGAAGAGCCCGTTGATGCCCTGCGCGGCGCCACCGATCAGGATCATCGACAGGACACCGGAAGCGGAAATGAAGGCGATACGAACGACGCTGTCGGCGCTCGGGCTGGTCGCATCGTTGATCAGGGAATCGACAAAGGCCCAGAAGAACAGCACCGAGACGACCAGCAAGGCGGTGGCCAGCGGCGCGACAACGACGATGTTGTCCAGATTGACGAAGCGGGCGTTCTCGACCGTCACACCGAGCACGCCGAGGGCTGCCGTCACACCGCGGTCTCCGTCAATGCAGATCAGCGCCAGCAAGGCGAAGACAATTGCCCAGTGCACAGACAGAAAGGAGGTCAGTACGTGTCGCATCGTGGTTCCTGCTTCGGCAGGAATGACACTGGGCTTTGCCGCTCGCCGCCGCAATGGAAACCATTTGTTAAGGTTAACGGCGATCCACAGGGCGCACGATGATGCCCTCAGAGGCGTTCAACCAATCGAAGAACCCAGCAGCGCGCCGCTCCCGGCTCAGTTCACCGGCGGATAGAGCGTGTCGATGATCATGCGCGCATCGTGGCGCGCATCGAGCATGCCATAGGTGTTGCGCCACTGGCCGGCCAGACGCGTTTCGACGAAAGCATCGGCAATCCGCCCTGCCCCGAGCCGGCGAAGCTCCGCCGCCGCCGCCGATAGTGCCAGCTGTTCGGTCAGCAGGCGTGCCGAGCCCTCATCGGTCGAAGCAACCTGCATCGCCGCCTTCAACACACCGATCGTGCCGCGCCCTCCGGCGCCGAGGTCACGGTCGATGCCGGCCAGCACCTCTTCGAACAGGCCGGGCGCGCGGCCGAGCACGCGCAGCACATCGAGCGCCATGACATTGCCCGACCCTTCCCAGATCGCGTTGACGGGGGCTTCGCGGTAATAACGGGCGAGCGGCGCCTCCTCGACATAGCCATTGCCGCCGAGGCATTCCATCGCCTCGTAGAGCAGCGGCGGTGCGATCTTGCACACCCAGTATTTGACGACCGGCGTCATGGCGCGGGCAAACGCTGCTTCGCCGCGATCACTCGCCGCCTCGTCGAAGGAGCGCGCCAGCCGGAAAGACAGCGCGGTGGCGGCGGCAACATCCAGCGCCATATCGGCCAGCACGCGCTGCATCAGCGGCTGCTCGATCAAGGCCGAGCCGAACACCTGGCGATGGCGGGCATGATGAACGGCCTCCGCCAACCCTGCCCGCATGATCGCCGACGACGCCACCGCGCAGTCGAGCCGGGTCAAGGTCACCATGTCCATGATCGTCTTTACCCCGGCGCCGGGTTCGCCGACCATCTCGCCGATGGCGTTGACGAATTCGACCTCGGAAGACGCGTTGGAGCGGTTGCCGAGCTTGTCCTTCAGCCGCTGGAAGCGAAAGCCATTGCCTGATCCGTCGCCGAGAACACGCGGCACGAGAAAGCACGACAGTCCCTCCGGCGCCTGCGCCAACACCAGGAAGGCGTCCGACATCGGCGCCGACATGAACCATTTATGCCCGGTCAGGCGATAAAAACCGCTGCCGGCGCGTTCCGCTCTTGTCACATTAGCGCGCACATCGGTGCCGCCCTGCTTCTCGGTCATGCCCATGCCGAGTGTCAGCCCGGTCTTCTCGACCGGTGGCTTCTGGCTCTGGTCGTATTTGCGCGTCGTCACGCGCGGCGCCCATTCGCGAAACAGCTTTGGACTGGCCATCAGTGCCGCCAGCGAGGCGCTGGTCATGGTGATCGGGCAGAGATGCCCCGTCTCGAGCTCGGCGGTCAGGTAGAAACGAGCGGCGCGCACCTGATGCCGGCGGCCGATCTCGGCGTCGCCATTTTCCCAGACCGAGGAATGCAGCCCGTACGCCACCGAACGGCGCATCAAGGCGTGATAGGCGGGATGGGATTCGACCAGGTCGAGGCGCCGTCCCTGGCGATCATGCGTCCTGAGCTTCGGCGTCTCGACATTGGCGAGACGCGCCAGTTCCTGCGCCTCCTGCGTGAGGACGAAACGGCCGAGACCGTCGAGATCCTTGCGCACCGGGTCGGAAAAACGCTCGGCAAGCTGGATCAGCAACGGATCGCCTCGCCAGGCATTGCCGCCCGTCAGTGGCGGCGGCTGGTTGGTTACGTCGTCGGTCACGCCCAATCCTTCAATCGGTAGAAAGGCCCTTATCGTGCGAAAGCCACGAATCCGAGGCCATCGGCTAGATATAGCCAAGCGTTGCCGCGCGCGCGACGAAAATACCGGGGAGAATGGCGCCAATCCAAAGCTGGTGCTTGCAGGCGCAAAATCCGCACCCTATAGCAGCCCCTTGAGATGACCGACGCTTCGTCCCTGCCACTCTACCCTCACCGCCATCTTCTGGGCATCAGCGACCTTTCGCCCGCCGACATCGAGCTTTTGCTCGACAGGGCGGATCGGGCGGTCGCGATTTCGCGGCAGTCCGAGAAGAAAACCTCGACGCTGCGCGGCCGCACCCAGATCAATCTGTTCTACGAAGCCTCGACCCGCACGCAATCGTCGTTCGAGCTGGCCGGAAAGCGGCTCGGCGCCGACGTCATGAACATGTCGGTGGCAAGTTCTTCGGTGAAGAAGGGCGAGACGCTCATCGACACGGCGATGACGCTGAACGCCATGCGACCCGATATATTGATCATCCGCCACCAGTCGGCGGGTGCCGCAGCCCTTCTGGCCCAAAAGGTCGGCTGCTCCGTCGTCAATGCCGGCGACGGCGCGCATGAGCATCCGACACAGGCGCTGCTCGACGCGCTGACCATCCGCCGCGCCAAGGGCCCACTGTCGAAGCTGATCGTCGCGATCTGCGGCGACATCCTGCATTCGCGCGTGGCGCGCTCCAACATCATGCTGCTCAACGCGCTCGGGGCGCAGGTGCGCGTGGTGGCGCCCTCGACGTTGCTGCCCTCTGGCATCGAGAAGATGGGTGTCATCGTTACCCGGTCGATGGCCGAGGGCCTGAAGGACGCCGACGTGGTGATGATGCTGCGCCTGCAGCGTGAGCGGATGGAGGGCGCCTTCGTGCCTTCGGTGCGCGAATATTTCCGCTATTTCGGCCTCGACGCCGAAAAGCTGAAGGCCGCCAAGGACGACGCCATGGTGATGCACCCCGGCCCGATGAACCGCGGCGTCGAGATCGCCTCGGAAATCGCCGACGGCCCGCAAAGCGTCATCCAGGAACAGGTGGAGATGGGCGTTGCCGTACGCATGGCGGTGATGGAAGCGCTGCTCGATCCCCGTCGTAATCAAGAGGGCCGCGGCGCATGAGCACGACGGTCTTTGAACGCGCCCGCATCGTCGACCCCTCGCGCGGTATCGACGAAGTCGGCTCCGTCATCGTCGATGGCAGGAAAATCCTTGCCGCCGGCAAGGCGGCGTTGAACCAGGGCGCGCCCGAGGGCTCTGCGACAATCGATTGCGCCGGCAAAGCGATCATTCCCGGCCTGATCGATGGCCGCGTCTTCATCGGCGAACCCGGCGGCGAGCATCGCGAAACCATCGCTTCGGCGAGCGTCGCCGCAGCGGCCGGCGGCGTCACCTCCGTCGTCATGATGCCCGATACCGACCCGGTAATCGACAATGTCGCGCTGGTCGAGTTCGTGCTGCGCACCGCCAAGGACACGGCGATCGTCAATATCTTTCCTGCGGCGGCGATCACCAAGGGCCTCGACGGTCGCGAGATGACCGAATTCGGCCTGTTGCGCGAGGCCGGCGCCGTCGCTTTCACCGATGGCCGCCACACAATATCAAGCGCGCTGGTGATGCGCCGCGCGCTGACCTATGCCCGCGATTTCGGCGCCACCATCGTGCATGAAACGCAGGATGCCGACCTCGGCTCGTCAGGCGTCATGAACGAGGGCCTGTACGCCAGCTGGCTCGGCCTCTCCGGCATTCCGCGTGAAGCCGAATCGATCCCGCTGGAGCGTGATCTGGCTTTGGCCCGTCTGACGCGCGGTTCCTATCATGCAGCGAAGATCTCGACGGCGATGGCGGCAAGCGCCGTGACGCGCGCGAAAGCCGACGGCGCTGCCGTCACTTCAGGCGTGTCGATCCACAATCTGTCGCTCAATGAAAACGATGTCGGCGAATACCGTACCTTCTTCCGCCTGACGCCGCCGTTGCGCGCCGAGGAAGACCGGCTGGCGATGATCGAGGCGGTCAGGGATGGCACGGTCGATATCATCGTCTCCTCGCACGATCCGCAGGATGTCGACACCAAGCGCCTGCCCTTCGCCGACGCGGCAGCCGGGGCCATCGGGCTGGAGACACTGCTGGGTGCCGCCTTGCGGCTCTACCATAATGGCGACGTGCCGTTGCTGCGGCTGGTCGAAACGCTCTCCACCGCGCCGGCAAGGCTGTTCGGATTGCCCGGCGGCACGCTGAAGCCGGGTGCCGTCGCCGATCTCGCGCTTGTCGATCTCGACGAACCCTGGATCGTCAGCGAAAGCGGCATTCGCTCGCGCTCGAAAAACACCTGTTTCGAAGGCGCGCGCCTGCAAGGCAAGGTCTTGCAAACCCTGGTGGCGGGCCGCACAGTATTCTCGGCCTAGGAGCACATCCTGGCGCCATCTGAAGCCGCTACATATCGGCGATGGGAAGTGGGGGGAAACAATGACTTATGGCGTTATCCTGGCGCTTGTGTTCGGCTATCTCCTGGGCTCGATTCCCTTCGGGCTGCTGCTCACCCGTGCCGCCGGCCTTGGTGACGTGCGCAAGATCGGCTCCGGCAATATCGGCGCCACCAACGTGCTGCGCACCGGCAACAAGGGGCTGGCCGCCGCGACCTTGCTGCTTGATGCGTTGAAGGGCACCGCCGCCGTTCTGATTGCAGGCCATTTCGCGCCGGAAACGGCGGTCTGGGCCGGCCTCGGCGCCTTTCTCGGCCATCTCTTCCCGGCATGGCTGGGCTTCAAGGGCGGCAAGGGGGTCGCGACCTATCTCGGCGTGCTGATCGGCCTTGCCTGGCAAGTGGCGCTGATTTTTGCCGTCGTCTGGCTGGTGATGGCTTTCCTGTTCCGTTTCTCCTCGCTGGCAGCGCTGGCGGCGGCCGTCGTCGTGCCGATTGCCCTCTATTTCATGAGCACACCGCAGATAGCCGTCCTGTTCGTGGTGATGAGCATCATCGTCTTCATCAAGCATAGGGCCAACATTTCGCGGCTGCTTGCCGGCACCGAGGGTAAGATCGGAGCCAAGGGGTGAGCGAGCACGCCACTGCGGTGAGCGAGCCGGCCGCCGGGCCGCGCCTCAGCGACCGGCAGCGGCTGAGCTGGTTGCGGCTGATCCGCACCCAGAATGTCGGCCCAGCTTCCTTTCGCGACCTGATCAACCGCTTCGGGTCGGCCGAGGTCGCGCTCGAAATCCTGCCGGAACTGATGATTTCCGGCGGCGCCAGCCGGATCGCCCGCATCCCGTCGATCGCCGAAGCCGAGGCCGAACTCGAGGCAGCCCGCAAGGCTGGCGCGCGTTTTGTCGGTATCGGCGAGCCAGACTATCCATCCCTGCTGAGAAGTATGGACAATCCTCCACCCCTTCTGGCGGTCAAAGGCAATGCCGCTGTCTTCCGGCTGCCGGGCGTTGCCATCGTCGGCGCCCGCAACGCATCGCTGGCCGGCATCAAGATGGCGCGCATGTTGGCGGCGGCTCTTGGCGGCGACGGCTATGGCATCGTCTCCGGCCTGGCGCGCGGCATCGACACGGCGGCGCACCAGGGCAGCCTGGCAACCGGCACGATCGGCGTGCTGGCCGGAGGCCTCGACCTGCCCTATCCGCCCGAAAATGCCGGTCTGTGCGCGGAAATCGCCGAGCGCGGCGCCATCATTTCGGAAATGCCGTTCGGCTGGCAGCCGCGCGCCCAGGATTTCCCACGCCGCAACCGCCTTGTCGCAGGTGCGGCCCTTGGGCTGGTGGTGGTCGAGGCGGCACAACGTTCGGGCTCGCTTATCAGCGCCAGGCTTGCCGGCGAAATGGGCCGGCTGGTCTTTGCCGTGCCGGGGTCGCCACTTGACCCACGCGCGGCCGGCACCAACGGCCTGCTCAAGGACGGCGCCACGCTGGTTACCGAGGCATCGGATATTTCCAGGGCGATCGCCCCACTGACCGGCATGCGGGCGCCTGATGTGCCGCCATTTGAGGACCCGCCCGACTTTTCGGCCACGCCGCCACCCGGCGAGAGCGACCGCGCCAAAGTCATCGAAGCGCTCGGCCCGACGCCGGTGTCGGTCGACGAAATCATCCGCCACACCGGTCTGCACCCGGCCCAGGTCTTCATGGTGCTTTTGGAACTCGACCTCGCCGGCCGGCTCGAACGCCATGCCGGCGGCAATGTCTCGCTGGTTTTCGGGAACGGCTGAGCGCAACCGTCAATGGCGATTGCGGCCCTTCCCGACGGTCTCGGCATAATCCGTTGTGTTGGCTCCAAACAAATCCTTCTCGACAGCCTTGCGCCAGACTGCATCGGCGTCTTCGGGACGCAACGGCTCAGTTGCCGTCTTGGCATCACCATTTTGCGGCTCGGCGCGCCGTTGCAGCCAGGCAGGCATGATTTCCCGGATGAAGCTGGTGAGTTGGGTCATTTGCATACTCCTTCCATGCGCGTGAACGGCTTAGGTGCAATCCGGTTCATTTGGCCATTGCGGCCAGCGTGGCCGCAGTCTCGCGTCTGCTCATCCCGTCCAGCCAGGCCAAGGCCGCATCCACACCGGCCAGCGCAAAAGGTGCCGCTGTCGATCCATGCGGCTTTATGCGAACCGAGACACCGTCCAATTCGTTGACGACCTCGAACCCGTTCTCGTCTGAAGTATCGTCACCGAGAAATACCGGTCGGCGTCCCCTGAAAGCCGGAATTTGCATGAAGCGTCGGATGGCTGCGCCCTTCGCCGCCTCCAGCGGCATCAGTTCCACACCGGCATTTCCGGCCAAGACCCGATATCCCGCGGGTAATTTGTCCAGTGCCTGTTCGACCAACTCCGTCGCGCGCTGCAGCAAATGCGGGGCCGCGCGTGTATGGATGGCCAGGATTGGTCCCTTGCGTTCGATATAGACGTCCGCATTGTCCAGTTCCGTCGCGATTTCGTTGGCAAGCGCCGCAATGTCGGCCGGTTCGACAGCCGCTTCGACCGGACCATCGCGTGCCAGCCTGTGCTCGAGGCCATAGAGTCCCGCGGCGCGCAATCTGAGGGGCTGGAAGAGATGGTCGACGGCGGCGATCGACCGTCCCGTGATGAACGCCAATGCTCCGTCCAATTGCGATTCAAGCCGTGTCAACAGCACGCGCAACTCCTCACTGACAACCACCGCATCAGGATGCGCGGCATGTTCGAGAAGCGTGCCATCGATATCGAGGAACAGGCTCCATGGCCCTTGCGGGACGACGGGTTCCGGCAGGTTTGGCGATATCGACATCACAGCGCCGCCACACGTCTGCGATCGAGCAGCGATATCACATTGGCTGGGGCCGCTGGAGCAGCACCCACGGCTCGATCGACTGCATCACGCTTGCGCAAACGCGCGGCATCGAGAAGCATACTGCCCGCCCACCGATAGACATTGTTTTCGCGCACGATCTCGCGCATGCGACGCATGCGCTGGCGTTGCTCCTCCTCGGGCATGGTCAAGGCCTGCAGCAAGGCATCGCCCATCATCGCCGCGTCATAGGGGTTGACGATCAGGGCTTCCAGCAGCTCCTTGGAGGCGCCGGCGAACATGCTGAGCAGCAGCACACCCTGTTCATCCTCGCGCGCCGCGACGAACTCCTTGGCGACCAGGTTCATGCCGTCATGCAGGCTGGTGACCATGCAAACGTCGGCGGCACGGTAGATTTCGTAGACCTGCAGCTGCGAGTGATGTTCCGTCACCATCAGCACCGGCGTGTAGCCTTCGCGCCCATAGCGCTGGTTGAGCTCCTCGGCATGGCGCAGGCACTCCTCGTACAATTGTTGATAGGCAGGCAGAGTGCCGCGGCTGGGCGCCGCGATCTGCAGGAACGCCACCTTGCCGATCCATTCCGGGTGAAGCGTCAGCAGTTCATCGAGCGCATTGAAGCGATCGAGGATGCCCTTGGTGTAGTCGAGACGTTCAACGCCGACGCACAGCTTGACATGTTCGGCCAAGCCGAATTTCTCGCGAACCTGGCGACGGCATTGCGCGACGTCGGGCAGTTTGTCCAGGTGCGGCGGCGACCACTCGATTGAAATCGGATAGGCGTGCACCAGGCTGATCTCGCCGCCATAGGAAATGGCTGAATCCTCGCGCTCGATCCTGCTTTCCAGGAAACGGTCGACGCTGTCGATGAAGTTGTTGCAGTGGAACTGGGTGTGAAAGCCGACAATCGAACTGCCGAGCAGGCCGTCGAGAATCTTCTCGCGCCACGGGCAGATGCTGAACACTTCCGAATTCGGCCATGGAATGTGCCAGAAGGTGATGATGATCGCCTCCGGCAGGCGCTCCCGGATCATGCGCGGCAGCAGCGCGAAATGGTAATCCTGGACCAGCACGATCGGCCGCTCGTTGCGGGCTTCCGCGATAACGGTGTCGGCGAATTTGCGGTTGACCGCCTCATAGGCTTCCCAATCCGAGGCGCGGAATATCGGCCGGGTGAAGGCGATATGGCACAGCGGCCAGAGGCCTTCATTGGCAAAGCCGAGATAATAGCCTTGCTGCTCCTCCTCGCTCAGCCAGACCCGGCGCAGCGTGTAGGAAGGACTGTCCGGCGGCACTTCGATCCGGTCGTTCTTGTCGACCACAAGCGCGTCGGCCGAACCACCGCCATAGGCGATCCAGGTGCCCGCGCAGGCACGCGTGATCGGCTCCAGGGCGGAGACGAGCCCGCTGGCGGGTACGACCAGTTGGATGTCATCGCCCTCGCGGTTGTGGATATACGGCTCACGATTGGAGACGACGATCACCTGGGCATCGGGAAGTTCCGTTGCCAGGATATGACGCAGTGTTTCGGGCGACCACTGCACCAGCGCGGCGACAGCAGACTTCCCGTCCTTGTCGAATTCCGGCAATGGGCCACGAGCCGGTTCAACCTCCACGGCGGCCAATTTGCTGCCCTTGTGCGCCCGCAACATCATCGTCACCAGCACAATCACCAGGACGCCGACAGCTGCCAGGGTGAAGAGCCACAATGCGAATAGGGGAACGACCAAGGACGAACTGTTGTCGAGCATTTAAATAGACGACCTTTCAATGGGATACCGCAGCGGCTCATTCTGCCGGAGTTTCGACACCCATAGTGCGGTAGCCCAACGTCCAGGGGCGCGAGATGGTTCCGATTTTTCAGCTCCTGACCACGAGTGGCACCAGCCCCTCATGCGGTTCGGCAAGGAAGGCACCGACACGATCTCCGACGCGCTGGAATGTCAGATCCACCGCCGCTTGCCCTACCGACAGATGGCGGATGACGAGGCTGTCGATACCGATCGGCAGGCGCGGCCGGGTCACATGGATCTCGCCTGCCCAGCCATCGATCTGAAGGCCGAGACACGATTGCATGAGCATGAAGGCTGAGCCCGCGGACCAGGCTTGCGGCAGACAAGCCACCGGATAGGCAATCGGTGCCTCGCCGGCCGCGCGCGTGAAGCCGCAAAAGAGTTCGGGCAGACGCATGTTGAAATGGACGGCGGATTCGAAGGTTCCGCTCATCAACCGCACCACGCTTTCGCGCCTGCCGTATCGCGCCAGCCCGGCCGCGCAGATCGCTGTGTCGTGCGGCCAGATGGATCCGTTGTGATAGGACATCGGATTGAAGAAGATCGCATCGTCCGCCAGCGTCCGCAGTCCCCAGCCGGAATGGAACGAGGCCGACAGCAACTGGTCGGCGACCATGCGCGCGCGATCCAGGCTGGGAAGGCCGACATAAAGCAGGTGACCGGCATTGGACGTGCGCACCTTGCACGGCTGGCCCTCGCCATCCAGCGCCAGCGCATAGTAGCCGAGATCCTCGATCCAGAAATGATGTTCGACCTGTTGGCGAAGTGTGTCCGCGCGTATTTCCCAACTCTCCGCCCGCTCCGTTTCGCCGCGCAGCCGTGCCAGTTTCGCCAACCCCTGGAATGCCGCGAAGACGTAGCCCTGCACCTCGACCAGCGCGATCGGCCCCTTCGGAATGCGGCCATCGGCGTGAAAGACGGAATCGAAACTGTCCTTCCATCCCTGGTTGGCAAGGCCGGATTCCGCCGCGCGCTGGTAGGTGAGGAAACCCGTCGAACGGCTCGCCGTTTCGATCCACTCGGCCGCGGCGCACAGCGACGGCCACAGCGTATCGATGAAGGCTATGTCCCCCGTGCGGTCCGCATAGGCGCAGGCAAGATGAACATAGAGCGGCGTCGTGTCGACACCGCCATAGTAGCGGCCGAACGGCAACTCGCTGAGCGCCACCATCTCACCCTTGCGGGTCTCGTGCATGATCTTGCCGGGTTCGGAATCGCTGAAAGGCGAGGTCTCGGTCGCCTGGTGCTGGGCGAGAAACGCCAGGACGCCCCGCGCCAGACCGGGATTGAGCCAAAGCATCTGCAAGGCTGAAATCACGCCATCGCGGCCGAAGGCGGTGGAGAACCAGGGAATGCCGGCATAGGGATACGGCCCGGTTGGCAGTTCCGTCGTGAGCAGCGCGACATCGGCGCGAGCCCGCGCCATCCAGTCGTTGAAAACGCGGCCCGAACTGTGCAGCGTCGCGCCATGCCGGCGTTTGGCGCGCATGCCGAAACGGGCACGGGCAGCAGCAGCGCGAAACCGCTGGCTTTCGGGGCGATCATCCGTCTGGTTGCCCACTTCCACGTAAAGCGTCTGACTGCTGCGCTTGGTGACGGCGATGACGAAATCCGCCCGCTCGGAGGTCAGCTGATCGGGCGTCTGCGAAAACGATATCGCCGATGTCCGCACCACCTGGTCCAGGCCTTCGTAGCGAAGCACCACCGCGTTCTGAGCCATCTCTGCCGTATGGGCGGTTCCGCGCTTCGAGCGGGTCGAGCCCCGGACCTCGAACATATCGCGGAAATCGGCGCCAAAGCGCAGCGACAGCAGAATCGTCGAATGCTCCCGGCTGTAGTTGGAGAGCGTTATGCGCTCATACAGCCTTTCCTCCCACAGCAGCCGGACGCGCTCGATATGAATGGCGCCTTGCGGAATCTGGCGGCCAGCAGCGCTTTCAATCGGCAGATTGGTCAAATTGGTGGTGAAGAGGACGTTGTCCTGGCTCAGCGACGCGCCAAGCAACGACGTCGACCGCCCACCGACGGTGAGACGAAATTCGGAGAGCACGCGCGTGTCGTCGCGAAAGAACCCGTCGCCGACACCGCGTATATCGCCATAGGCGTCGGCGACGACAAAGCAGTCGCCATGCTTGAGGGCGAACAGCCTGTGCGGCTCCCGTGGCGCGGTTTCGTCCAGGGAAGCCAGGGCTATTGCAGGATCAAGCGCGCGCTCGTCGAGTTGGGTGATGGTCAAGTGGCCTGTCCCTGTTCATTTCCAGAAGGAGTACCGCTACGAGGCCTTTACGTGACCGCCGGCGTCGACCAGCTCTGCATAGGCGGCGACGTAGTCCTGAGCCATCCTGAGGGCTGAAAAGCGCCGCTCGAACACCGCCCGGACTCGCCGCCTGTCAAGCTGCAGGAGAGCCGGCATGGAGGCAACGGCATCCTCTATGGTCTCGACGACGAAACCGGTCACGCCGTAGTCGACGATCTCCGGCATGGCGCCGCAACTCCAAGCCATCACAGGTGTCCCGCAGGCCATCGCCTCGATCACGGCAAGGCCGAATGGCTCGGGCCAATCGATCGGGAAAAGCAGGGCGACGGCATTTCCGAGAAACGCCGTCTTCTGCTGCTCATTGATCTCGCCGACATATTCGATCTGGTCGCCATCGATCATCGGCTGGACGACTTCCTCGAAATAGGCGCGATCGTCATCACCGATCTTGGCCGCGAGCTTGAGCTTCAAGCCGGTGCGGCGAGCGATCTCGATCGCCCGATCCGGGCGCTTGTCGCGCGACATCCTGCCGAGAAAAGCAAGATAGCCGCCATCCGAACCTGCCTCGAAATCGGGTTCGTAGAGATCGACCGGCAGGCCGTGGTGGATTGTCGCCAGCCAGTTCGCGGATGCGAATCGCGCCCGCTGGCTGCGCGATATCGAAATCATCGGGAAGCGTGGGAACCGATCATAGGCTTGTGCGAGGTCCGCGTAGTCCAGCCTGCCATGTGGCGTCGTCACCGTACGCTGCGACATGTCGCGGAAAAACGGGAAATGGAGGAAATGGCTGAGATGGAAGTGAATGACGTCAAAATCGTCAGCCCTTTTCCTCACCTCATCGAGCATCGACAGATGCGCCGCGATCTCGGATTTCAACGGACGCGGATCAAGACGAAGCGCCCGCTCACGGCATGGCACGAGCCTGGCGGAGGTCTTGGTGTCGCCGCTGGCAAACAACGTCACATCGTGGCCGAGGTCGACGAGCGCCTCGGTAAGATAGGAAATGATGCGCTCGGTGCCACCATAGAGCCTTGGCGGCACGGATTCGTGCAATGGTGCGACATGGGCGATCTTCATGGCCCGGCCTTCCCTCAATGAGCTGGTCATGGAGCGAAATGCTTCAGCCGCCGGATCGTTCCGGCCTCATTGGCAGATGCGCCGAATGATCAGGAGTGTTTGATGTCCGATCGAGTCGCCCTATTTTCTCTTGATTGCCGAATTTGCACTCAGCTTGAGGAGGCCCAGGTGCACAAACCCAAGGATGTGCAGGAACCCAGGGATATTGCAGCCCGACGCCTGGGCATGATCATCGAACAATATGTCGAGGCCAGAAAACGGCGTTATGACTTCGTGTCGACGGATCAGGCCGCCAGGGTGGTCCGCAGGATGTTGAAACCCACGGACCCAGCCCTCTCAGACCGCAAGCTCGACGATATGGTCGCCGCCCTCGCCGTCAAGAACGGCCTGGCAGTCGTCTTCGATCGCGGTGTCAGAACACCGGCCGATATCGCCGAGGCCGGCCTGCGCAGAAAGGAACCGACCATGCGAGCGCCAACGGAGACCCCTGATGTTGCCGGCGCGGTGGATGCCATTCTGGGTGCCCAGCCCGCGCCGCTCTCAATGAGCGCGGTGATCTCGCTGCTGCGCGAACGGACCGGCACCAAACGGTCGGACGCGGATCTGGAAGGCCTGATTGCAAAGAAGGCCGCCATACTCGACGTCCATCTGTCGCGGCGCGGCTAAAGGTCGATCGCGGCGGGTCGGGCGTCGTATGGTGGTGTGTTATTCGATGTAGGTCACCGCACCCGTTTGGAGATCATAGATCCCCGCGACGATCTTCAGCTTTCCCGCCTTGGTAAGACCGGCCAACAGTTTGCTCGAAGCGGTCAAGCGCATCGCCGTCCTCCGCGCGCTCTCCTTTGCGGTGTTGTCGACGAAATCGCCCGCTTGGCTGCGCACTGCGATCGCCGCAGGCAGGATCGGTTCGATCATCGGGCCGATCGCGCCGGGATAGGTCGCGTTCTTGGTGACCACGTCGCACGCAGCCTTGACGGCTCCGCAACTTGTGTGCGCCAGGACGACAATCAAGGGTGAGCCGAGCACCGCCGCGCCGTATTCGACCGTGCCGAGCGTCGCGGTGTCGACGAGGTTGCCGGCATTCCGGGCGACGAACAATTCTCCAACACCGTGGCCGCCGAAGATCAGCTCCGGTGGAACGCGACTGTCGGCGCAACTGATGATCGTGGCCCAGGGCGCCTGGTGTGCGGCGACAGCGTTCCGTTGCGCGGCAAGGTCGATCGAGCAAAGTTCCGGGTGGCTGATATAGCGTTCATTGCCTGATTTCAGCGCAGCGAGTGATTCATCGAGGGTCAGCGACGTTGCCGCGCCCTCGGCCGCGCGCGCCGGCCACGACGCTCCACCAAGACCGAACGCAACGAGTCCCGCGCCGACTTTGAGGAAATCCCTCCGGCCAAGCCCTTCACCGTCGCAGTTGCTGCACACTGTTTGGCTCCGTCGCTGAGATTTGAGACTGCTCTACGACAAACATGCGCCTTCTCTAATATAGTCGCAAGGAATTACGGAGCGAGGGGATCACGCCGACGGTGAAGAAGGGCGCTGGGGGTCAACAAATGCGGTGCGCCGTGGCCCTAAAACAGTCCCGATCAATAAAAAGCCCGCCACAGGAGCGACCTGCGACGGGGCCTTTGGAGTGGCTACATCCCTGAAGGAATCGACCGCTTATGACTGCATTGTGAACTGTGTGATCGCGTTAGCCTATGGGGTGATCGCGGAAGCCCCGGGCCTGCGCTCGCCCAATTTGCGGGCACGGAGACTGACCGCGTGCTGCATCCTGGGTTGATTGGTGAGCGCGATGGGATTCGAACCCATGACCTACTGATTAAAAGTCAGTTGCTCTACCGGCTGAGCTACGCGCTCCCGTGGGCTTGAAAGGGGCGCCCTCGAAATTGCGCGGAACATAGGGAGAGTGGCTCAACCGGTCAACCGGAAAAAACGGATCAGACAGCCAAGCTTTTCCGACATCGTCGACTTGCCCAAACGGCCCCTTCGATGAAGCGAGATATAGGCGCTGCAGAGCCATTGGCTGAGCACTTTGCAGTGCTGGTGTCAGGCTAGAGAACCATTACAGATCAGCAACTTGGTGTTTTGCGAGGAACCATCCAGTGCATCGCTCGTTGTCTCGCCACAAGGGACGTCAATCACCCTTTCGAAGGAGAAGACAATGAACAAGTTCGTAACGGGTATACTGGCGACCACCCTGTCAGTTTCGTTTGCCGCTGCCGCCGCTATGCCAGCCAATGCGGCGCAGATGTTTGTGCCGCAGGCGGCATCGGCGTCGAGCGACGTACAAACCGTCGACTACCAGCCGTGGATGAAGAATCGCCACTTCCACCGCAATTTCAGCAATCGCAATTTCAGCAATCGCAATTTCGGCGATCGCAACTTTGCGCGAAACAATGATGGCGGCGGCTATTGGAACGGACATCGCGGCTATCGCGACTACCACCGCGGTTATCGCCGTCACGGCGACTATTGGTTCCCGCTGGCAGCTTTCGCGACTGGTGCCTTGATCACCGGTGCGATCATCAACAACGAGAACAACCGCGTCTACGAGGGCAACTCGCACGTGCAGTGGTGCTATGACCACTATCGCAGCTACCGCTCTTCGGACGACACGTTCCAGCCGAATTACGGCCCGCGGCAGGAATGCCGTTCGCCCTACTGATCCAAAGACGAGTATCAGTAGCAGGTAGTCTGAGTAAAAGGCCCGCGTTGGAAACGGCGCGGGCCTTTTCCGTGTGACTTTCAGCATCCCTGTCAGCGATGTCAGCTGGCCCAGTTTGCGCTTTTGAGGATCAGATAAAGACCGCCCCCTTCCCCGCGCGGAGAGCGGTAAGCCCCCAGTGCGTCGCATATACGCACCATCGCTGCCGTCAGTTCCCAGCCCAGCGCTTCCAGGTCGTCTTTCGTGTCGGTCACATAGGCCTGCTGAAGTTCGGCTATATCGTTCTCTTCGCCGAAGGAACGAACCCGTTTGGCGTCGGCGAGAAGTTCGGTGGGCAAGTTTGAATTCGACCAGGCCCAAAGCCAGTTACCAGCTTTGGCGCTCGTCGAGCCCGCAATCTGGATCTCGGTAATGACTTTGACGGCGCCTTGGTCCGAGAACAGAAGCCTGCCGGTCGTCAGGTCGTAGTCATAGCGCGGCCAGTGGCCGAGGCGAAACTCCTTCTCCAAACCAGCATTCTTGGCAGTTAGCTGTTCAAAAGCCTGGCCGCGCCAAGCAGGATACCAGTCCGGCTGCATGTCCCCACCTTCAAATCTTTCTATAGCGACCGTTATGGCACGCTCAGGGTCCTGCGCACAGCATCGCGCCAGCCTGCCAGCTTGGCGGCTCGCGTAGAGATATCCATCTCCGGCTTGAACCGGCGCTCGAGCGCCCAGCTCTTGGCAAACTCCTTCGCCTTCGGCCAAACCCCTGCCTCCGAGCCAGCGAGCCAGGCAGCACCCAGCGCGGTTGTCTCGAGGATGGTCGGACGGTCGACCGGCGCATCGAGGATGTCGGCCAGGCGCTGCATGGTCCAGTCCGACGCCACCATGCCGCCATCGACCCGGAGAACCGTCTTGGCCGAAGTGCCCTTCCAGTCCTTGCGCATGGCGTCGAGCAGGTCGCGGGTCTGGTAAGCGACGGATTCGAGTGCCGCGCGGGCAAACTCCGCCGGGCCTGAATTGCGTGTCAGGCCGAAGATTGCGCCACGCGCCTCGGCGTCCCAATGCGGCGCGCCCAGCCCAACGAAAGCCGGCACGAGATAGACATTCTGGGTCGGGTCGGCGGTCGCCGCCAAAACGCCGCTCTGCTCGGCCTTGCCGATCACCTTGATGCCGTCGCGCAGCCATTGCACGGCCGCCCCGGCAATGAAGATCGAGCCTTCCAGCGCATAGGTGGTCTTGCCATTCAGCCGGTAGGCGATGGTGGTCAAGAGCCGGTTCTTCGAACGCACCAGATCGCTGCCGGTGTTGAGCAGCGCGAAGCAGCCGGTGCCATAGGTGGATTTCATCATGCCGGGCTCAAAGCAGGCCTGGCCGATGGTCGCGGCATGCTGGTCGCCGGCGACACCGAGGATTTTTATCTCGGCGCCAAACAGATTTTTCTCGGTCACTCCATAATCGTCAGCGCAGTCTTTAACCTCCGGCAGCATTTTTGCCGGGATGTTGAGAATCGCCAAAAGCTCGTCGTCCCATGCATTTTTCTCGATGTTGTAGACCAGCGTGCGCGAGGCATTGGTGGCGTCGGTGGCGTGGACCTTGCCGCCGGTGAGCCGCCAGATCAAAAAGCTGTCGATGGTGCCGGCCAGCAATTCGCCTTTCTCGGCACGTCTCCTGGCGCCCTTCACCTTGTCGAGCATCCAGGCGACCTTGGTGCCCGAGAAATAGGGATCAAGCAGCAAGCCGGTCTTGCGCGTGAATTTCTTCTCCAGCCCCTGCTTCTTCAGTTTATGGCACAGCGGCGCGGTGCGCCGGTCCTGCCAGACGATGGCGTTGTGGATCGGCTTGCCCGTCGCCCTGTCCCAGATGACGACGGTCTCGCGCTGGTTGGTGATGCCGATCGCTGCCACTTCGGATGCTTCACAGCCTCCCTTTTTCAGCGCAGCCTTCACGGTCATCACGACGCTTGCCCAGATCTCTTCCGGATCGTGCTCGACCCAGCCGGAGGCCGGATAGTGCTGGGTGAATTCCTTCTGCCCGCTGCCGGCGACCTTCATCTGGCCGTCGAACAGGATCGCCCGGGTTGATGTCGTTCCCTGGTCGATCGCCAGCACAAAACCGTTCATTCCCGCGTCCTCCACCTGGATACAAAGAAGGGAGACGGCAACGCGCCGCCTCCCCCAATTTCACACGGGCGCGAACGCCCGCATAGGCAGTCTTACTTCTGCCAGCTCTTCACCAGTTCGTCGTAGTTGATGGTGATCGGCTTGTCCTTCTCCTGCTCGAGCTTCAGCTGAGGCGCGAGATTGCCGGCCTTGACCGCGTCGGCGTTCCAGTAGGCAAGGTCATGCTCTTCGGCCATCTTCGGGCCGATGTCGCCCTGGACACCGGATTTCTCGATACGGGCCATGACTTTTTCCTGATCGGCGCAGAGCGAATCCATGGCTTCCTGCGGTGTCTTGGCACCCGAGGATGCGTCACCGATGTTCTGCCACCAGAGCTGCGCCAGCTTCGGATAGTCCGGCACGTTGGTGCCGGTCGGCGTCCACTGCACACGGGCCGGCGAGCGATAGAACTCGATCAGACCGCCGAGCTTCGGCGCACGTTCGGTGAAGCTCTTGTCATGGATGGTGGAGTCGCGAATGAAGGTCAGGCCAACCTGGCTCTTCTTCACGTCGACGGTCTTCGAGGTGACGAACTGCGCATAGAGCCAGGCGGCCTTGGCGCGGTCGGTCGGCGTCGACTTCATCAGCGTCCAGGAACCGACGTCCTGATAGCCGAGCTTCATGCCATCCTTCCAGTAGGAGCCGTGCGGCGACGGCGCCATGCGCCACTTCGGTGTACCGTCGTCGTTCATGACCGGCAGGCCGGGCTTGACCATGTCGGCGGTGAACGCGGTGTACCAGAAGATCTGCTGGGCAACATTGCCTTGCGACGGCACGGGGCCGGATTCAGAGAAGGTCATGCCCTGGGCTTCCGGCGGCGCATAGGCTTTCAGCCAATCGAGATACTTCTGGATGGCATAGACCGATGCTGGTCCGTTGGTGTCGCCGCCGCGCGCGGTGCAAGAGCCGACAGGCCTTGAATTGGCGTCGACCTTGATGCCCCACTCGTCGACCGGCAGGCCGTTCGGCAGGCCCTTGTCGCCGTTGCCCGCCATCGACAGCCAGGCGTCGGTGAACCGCCAGCCGAGCGACGGATCCTTCTTGCCGTAGTCCATGTGGCCATAGACCTTCTTGCCGTTGACGTCGCGGCCAGTGAAGAATTCGGCGATGTCCTCATAGGCCGACCAGTTGACCGGCACGCCGAGATCGTAACCGTACTTGGCCTTGAAGTCGGCCTTGTTCTTCTCGTCGTTGAACCAGTCGTAACGGAACCAGTAGAGGTTGGCGAACTGCTGGTCGGGCAGTTGGTAGAGCTTCTTGTCCGGCGCGGTGGTGAACTTGGTGCCGATGAAGTCGTTGACGTCGAGCATCGGATCGGTAACGTCCTTGCCTTCGCCCGCCATCCAGTCAGTCAGGTTGCGCACCTGCTGGTAGCGCCAGTGCGTGCCGATCAGGTCCGAATCGTTGACCCAGCCGTCATAGATGTTCTGGCCGGTCTGCATTTGGGTCTGGATCTTTTCGACGACGTCGCCTTCCTGGATGACGTCATGCGTGACCTTGATGCCGGTGATGGCGGTAAAGGCCGGCGCCAGCACCTCTGACTCATACTTGTGGGTCGTCAGGGTTTCCGAGACCACCTTGATGTCCATGCCGGCAAAGGGCTTGGCCGCGTCGATGAACCACTGCATCTGCTTTTCCTGGTCGGCGCGAGAAAGCGTCGACACGCCGCCTATCTCCTTGTCCAGAAAGGCTTTTGCCTCATCCATGCCGGCATAGGCATTGCCTACGCCGAGCAACAGGACAAGGGCCGTTGTTGATGTTAAAAATTGCCGTCGCATGTGTTTCCTCCACTGTTTCAGGTTTCAAGTGCGATCTGGAGCGGCGGCCGGCACGCTGCCGCTCCAACAGTTTCCCCCTCTATACGTAACGGAACACGCCGATGGCGTAGACCACGGAGAGAGCGAGAGCCCACCAGAGGCTCGGTCCGACAAGACCCAGCCAAGCGAGATGGATAAAAGCGCTGCCGAGCAGCGATAGGAACAGGCGGTCGCCGCGCGTCGTCTCGAAGCGCAGCACGCCGACGCGCGGATTGCCGCCGGGCGAGGCGTATTCCCAGGCGCCCATGCCGACCAGCAGCAGGGCGATGACGCCAAAAAAAGCGGCCGTCGGCCAGGTCCATGCCATCCAGGAGAAGTCGAAGTTCATGATCATACCCTCCCCAGGGCGAAGCCCTTGAAGATGGTGCTGCGGACGAACTCTTGCGTTCGTTTCATCACACCCTCCCCAGGGCGAAGCCCTTGGCGATGTAGTTGCGGACGAACCAGATAACGAGCGCGCCAGGGATCAGCGTCAGCACGCCTGCAGCGGCGAGAAGACCCCAATCCATACCGGAAGCCGAGACAGTGCGGGTCATGGTGGCAGCGATCGGCTTGGCGTCGGTCGTCGTCAGCGTGCGGGCAATCAGCAGTTCCACCCATGAGAACATGAAGCAGAAGAAGCAGGCGACACCGATACCGCTGGCGATCAACGGCATGAAGATTTTGACGAAGAAGCGCGGGAACGAATAGCCATCAATATAGGCGGTCTCGTCGATCTCCTTCGGCACGCCCGACATGAACCCTTCGAGGATCCACACCGCCAGCGGCACGTTGAACAGGCAGTGGGCGAGCGCCACCGCAATGTGTGTGTCGATCAGGCCGAAGGCCGAATAGAGCTGGAAGAACGGCAGCGCGAACACCGCTGGCGGCGCCATGCGGTTGGTCAAAAGCCAGAAGAACAGATGCTTGTCGCCAAGGAAGCGGTAGCGCGAGAAGGCGTAAGCCGCCGGCAGCGCCACGGACACCGAAATCACCATGTTCATGACGACATAGGTGATCGAGTTGATGTAGCCGGAATACCAGACCTTCTCGGTGAAGATGGTGACGTAGTTGGCGATCGTCGGTGCGTGCGGGTAGAGCGTCAGCGAGTTGACGATCTCCGCGTTGGTCTTGAAGCTCATGTTGATGAGCCAGTAGATCGGCAGCAGAAGGACGATGATGTAGAGCGTCGGCACGATCCACCACCAGCGCGATTCCTCGCCGCGCCGGCGCATGCGCTTGTCGAGGTCGCTCTGCGACAGCGAACTGGCCAGGCCTCCCGATGTAGCCGTTCCGTTCATCGCATTGCGCTCGGTTCGTTCATTGGCGCCAGCCATCTCAGCGCTCCGCGTCGTAGTTGGTCATCACGGTGTAGAACACCCAAGACAACAACAGGATGATGAGGAAGTAGACCAGCGACATCGCGGCCGCCGGACCAAGGTCGAACTGGCCGAGCGCCGTCTTGACGAGGTCGATCGACAGGAAGGTCGTCGAATTACCCGGCCCGCCGCCGGTGACGACGAAGGGTTCGGTGTAGATCATGAAACTGTCCATGAAGCGCAACAGCACGGCGATCAAAAGCACGCGCTGCATCTTCGGCAGCTGGATGTAGCGGAACACCGCCCAGCGCGAGGCGCCGTCGATCTTGGCCGCCTGGTAGAAGGCGTCAGGGATCGAGACCAGTCCGGCATAACAGAGCAGCACGACGAGGCTGGTCCAGTGCCAGACATCCATGACGATGATCGTTACCCAGGCATCGAACGGATCCTGCACGTAATTGTAGTCGATGCCGATCGCGTTGAGGTAATAGCCAAGCAGCCCGATGTCGTTGCGTCCGAATACCTGCCAGATGGTGCCGACGACGTTCCACGGGATCAGCAGCGGCAGCGACATCAGCACCAGGCAGACCGGCACGCCCCAGCCTCTTTTCGGCATGTTGAGCGCGATGAAGATGCCGAGTGGCACCTCGATCGCCAGGATGATGAAGGAGAAGATCAGGTTGCGGACCATCGCTTCCCAGAAGCGGCTCGACGACAGGAGTTCCTCGAACCATTCGGTGCCGGCCCAGGTGAAGACATTGTTGCCGAACGTGTCCTGCACCGAATAGTTGACGACCGTCATCAGCGGGATGACGGCGGTGAAAGCCACCAGCACCAGCACCGGCAGCACCAGGAACCAGGCCTTGTTGTTCCAGGTCTTGTCCATCTATGCCCCCATCTCGACGCGCCAGGAATCGGCATAGATGTTGATGCCGGCCGGATCGAACCGCACCTTCGGTTCGGCGGGAACGGTCTCGTCCTCGCCGATGACGGCGGCGATGTCGCGGCCTTCGAGCTTGGCACGCACCACCTTGTGGCGGCCGACATCCTCGACCTTGTTGATTGAAACAGCCATGCCGTCGCGGCCAAGCCGCACATATTCGGGCCGAATGCCGAGTTCGACAGCGCCGCCGACGGCTTTGGGTGCGCCCGGCAATTCGATCCGTTGCGACCCGAGCGTCGCCGTCTTGCCTTCGATCGCCACCGGCATGACGTTCATGCCGGGCGAGCCGATGAAATAGCCCACAAAAGTATGGCGCGGACGCTCGAACAGTTCCGCCGGCGTGCCGATCTGGACGATGCCGCCATCATACATGACCACGACCTGGTCAGCGAAGGTCAGCGCCTCGGTCTGGTCGTGGGTGACATAGACCATGGTGTAGCCGAAGCGGCGATGAAGCTGCTTGAGCTGCGAACGCAGCACCCATTTCATATGCGGGTCGATGACGGTTAGCGGCTCGTCGAACAGGATGGCGTTGACATCGGAGCGCACCAGTCCGCGGCCGAGCGATATCTTCTGCTTCTGGTCGGCGGTCAGGCCCCTCGCCTTCTTCTTCGCCCAGGACGCCAGATCGATCATCTCCAGCGTCTCGCGCACTTTGCGATCGACGTCGGCTTCCGGCACGCCGCGATTGCGCAGCGGGAAGGCCAGATTGTCGTAGACTGTCATGGTGTCGTAGATGACCGGGAACTGGAACACCTGTGCGATGTTGCGTTCCTGTGTCGACAGATTGGTCACGTCCCTGCCGTTGAACAGCAACTGGCCGTGCGAGGGATGCAGCAGCCCCGAAATGATGTTGAGCAGCGTGGTCTTGCCGCAGCCGGACGGCCCGAGCAGCGCATAGGCGCCGCCATCCTCGAAAGTGTGATGCACTTCCCGCAATGCGAAATCGGCATCCTTCTGCGGGTTCGGCAGGTAGGAATGCCTGACATGGTTAACGTCGATGCGCGCCATATCGCCCTCCTATGCCGCCAGCTTCGGCGCGGTCACGGCGCGGCCGTGCTCGTCGAAGACCATGATGTGACGCGGATCGATGAACACCTCGACCACTTCGTCTATCTCGAGATCGCGGATGCCATGGGTCAACATCACCCAGCGCACGTCGGCGAAGTCGAGATGGATGAAGCTCTCGGACCCGGTGATCTCGGTGATGGTGACCTTGGCCCGCACCGGCACGGCCAAGGCGTTGGGCCGTTCGAGCGACAGATGATGGGGCTGAAAACCGATCGTGTAGTTGCCGTCGGCAATGCCGACGAGTTCGGACGGCACCGGCAGCTTCACCCCGCCTTCGAGCAGGAAGTCGCTACCCTTCTTGGCCAGCACGATGGTGTTGAGCGGCGGATCGGCGAAGGTCCTCGCCGTTACCAGGTCGACCGGCTTGCGGAAGACGTCGATGGTTGGACCGAACTGGGTGATGCGGCCTTCCGACAGCGTCGCCGTGTTGCCGCCGAGCAGCAGAGCCTCATGAGGCTCAGTGGTGGCATAGACGAAGATGGTGCCGGCGGCAGCAAAAATCCTCGGCAATTCGGCGCGCAATTCCTCGCGCAGCTTGTAGTCGAGATTGGCCAGCGGCTCGTCGAGCAGCACCAGGCTGGCATTCTTGACGATGGCGCGCGCCAGCGCGGTGCGCTGCTGCTGGCCGCCGGACAGGCTGAGCGGCGTGCGGTCGAGATACGGCGTCAGCTTGAGCAACCCTGCGGCCTCGCGCACCTGGCTGTCGATCTTGGCTTGCTCGACACCCGCCACCCTGAGCGGCGAAGCGATGTTCTCATAGACGGTCATCGCCGGATAGTTGATGAACTGCTGGTAGACCATGGCGATCTTGCGCTTCTGCACCGGCGTCCCGGTAACGTTCTGGCCGTCGAACCACACCGAGCCCGAGGTCGGCACATCGAGGCCGGCCATCAGCCGCATCAGGCTGGTCTTGCCGGAAAGCGTCGGCCCGAGCAGAACGTTGAGCGAGCCGTGCTGCAGCGTCAGCGACACGTCGCGGATGTGCTCGACCGCACCGACCGTCTTGGTGACGTTCCTCAATTCAAGCATGACGCCTCCTCCCAGGCTTTCTGCATCAGCTCTAAACCCTCTTCATTCGGCGGCCGCGACATGTCGCCGGCTTATGCCTTGCATGAATTCGTCGAGTGCCGCGACCTGCTCGCGGCTGAGATGCAGGCCGCGCTTGGTCCGCCGCCACAGTACATCTTCTGATGTGACGGCCCATTCATTTTCAACGAGATAGCGCACTTCCGCCTCGTAGAGATCGCCGCCGAAATTGCGGCCGAGCTCGGCATTCGACTTGGCAAGGCCAAGCAGAGCCTGAGCGCGCGTCCCGTAAAGCCGCGTCAACCGGCGGGCGAGGCGCGCATCGAGGAACGGATAGGCCGTCTTCAGCTTTGCCACTTGCGCGTCGAAACCGGTGGCCGGGAAATCACCGCCGGGCAGCGGCGCATCTGATGTCCACGGCTTGCCACGCTTGCCGAGAAAACCTTCGATCTTTTCCAGCATCGATTCCGACAGCCGGCGATAGGTGGTGATCTTGCCGCCGAAGGCATTGACGATCGGGGCGGCACCCTCGCCGCCATCGGCCTTCAGCACGTAGTCGCGCGTCGCCTCCTGCGCCTTGGAGGCGCCGTCGTCGTAGAGCGGACGCACGGCCGAATAGGTCCAGACGATGTCGGAACGCTTGACCGGTTGCGCGAAATATTCGCTGGCGGCGGCACAGAGATAGTCGATCTCGGTGTCGCTTATCTTCACATCGTGCGGATCGCCGGGATAATCCTGGTCGGTGGTGCCGATCAGTGTGAACTCTTCCTCGTAGGGAATGGCGAAGATGATGCGCCCGTCTTTGTTCTGGAAGAAATAGGCGCGCGGGTCGTCGAACTTCTTGGCGATGACGATGTGGCTGCCCTGCACCAGGCGGACATTGTGCACATCGTTCAGGCCGACGACGCCGGAAAGCACATGATCGACCCACGGTCCGGCCGCGTTGACCAGCAGCCGCGCCTTGATCTCTTCGGTCTCGCCGCTCCGCAGGTTTTCGATCTTAATTGTCCAAAGGCCGTTTTCGCGGCGCGCGCCGACAACCTTGGTGCGAGTCCGGATCGTTGCGCCCCGGTCAGCGGCATCGCGAGCGTTGAGCGCCACGAGCCGCGCATCATTGACCCAGCCGTCGGAATATTCGAAAGCCTTTTTGAACAAGGGTTTCAAAGGCTTGCCCGCCGGATCGCTTGCCATGTCGAGCGTCCTGGTCGCCGGCAGCAATTTGCGCCCGCCAATATGGTCGTAGAGGAACAGGCCAAGCCTGATCAGCCAGGCCGGACGCAGGCCCTTGGCATAGGGCAGCACGAAGCGCATCGGCCAGATGATGTGCGGCGCGTTCCTCCACAGAACCTCGCGCTCCATCAGCGCCTCGCGCACCAGGCGGAACTCATAGAATTCGAGATAGCGCAGGCCGCCATGGATGAGTTTGGTGGAGCCGGAGGAGGTTCCGCTGGCCAGATCGTTCATTTCGGCAAGGAAGACCGAAAAGCCGCGCCCGACGGCGTCGCGGGCAATGCCGCAGCCGTTGATACCGCCGCCGATGACGAAAATGTCATGGATCGGGGATGCGTCCACAAAATCCTCCCGCGATTTCGCATTGCAGCATTTTTAGGTTTTTACGAAACCGTATCGGGATTATTTCGAAATGAGAACGAATGTCAAACGAAATGTCGCGCGCCCGTGATCGGCGTTCTTGGGGGCCTCTAGCCGAGCGACGTCTCGATCAGTTGAACCTCCGCCTCCTCGCAGATTTTGCGCACCGACGGGATGTCGCAACGGTCGGTGATGAAGGTGTTGACCTGTGACAAATGGCCGATGCGCACCGGCGCCGTGCGTTCGAACTTGGTCTGGTCGGAAACCAGGATGACATGCCTGGCATTGGCGATGATCGCCTGCGCCACCTTCACCTCGCGAAAATCGAAATCGAGCAAGGCGCCGTCATGATCAATGGCAGAGGCGCCGATAACGGCATAGTCGACCTTGAATTGCCTGATGAAATCGACTGCCGCCTCGCCGACGACACCGCCATCCGAACCGCGCACCACCCCGCCGGCGATCACCACCTCGATTGAAGGATATATGCGCATCCTATTGGCAACATTGATATTATTGGTGATGACCATCAGGCCATTGTGATCGAGCAACGCCTTGCTGACCGCTTCCGTCGTGGTGCCGATGTTGATGAACAGCGAGGCGTTGTCGGGGATCAGCCTGGCCGCCGCACGGCCTATCGCTTCCTTCTCGTCCGCCGCGATCTTGCGCCGGGCCTCATACTCCATGTTTTCGATTCCGGAAGGGAACAATGCCCCGCCATGGATGCGCGAAAGCAGCCGCTGGTCGCAGAGATCGTTGAGATCCTTGCGAATGGTCTGCGGCGTCACGTTGAAATGCGTGGCCAGATCGTCGACCAGCACGCGGCCATGATCCTTGGCCATCTGGATGATCTCGGCATGGCGTGGCGACAGATACATAGAGCGACCTCCCGTTTTCGTTTTTCTTGTCTATAGCTGAAAACGAAAGAGATGGAAAGGCATAAGCCGGCTAATGGAATTCGCTGTTTGTAAAGGCAAACCGCGGCGCAATGCCGACTTGGCGTGTCAGACCCGTTCGACGGCTTTCCGGGAAACGGACACCGCCTTGCCGCGCGAACGTATCATCACGAACGTGCCGGACCAGTAGCCCCTGATCCGCCAAGTGCCCTCGATCTCCGTGGCATCACCATTCAGAACACCGTTATATTCGACCGCATGTGGGTTCCGTTTGACGTTGTCATATGTCTTCACGAAAGTGACGATGGTCCCTGCGCGGTCTCCCAGTATCGTCGCGTAAGCTATCGAATCATCCAACGAAGGCGCGGGCTCGTGAACTGCGCCCGTGAGCCTTGTAGCGGTCTCGATCAGCGTCGCGACAAACGAGACCGGTTCCAGGTCACGCGGATAAAAATATCGCCCGTGCCAGACACCCGTCAGGCTTTCTGTTGTTTTCCCACCCTTCGCGCTCACATAGCCCTCTAAAGCAGTGCGGTGACCCTCTGCGTATTCACATGCTTTGTTGTCAGGCGACAAGTGACCTTGCGCATTCGCAAATCACCTCGAACGCTGCATCGACATCTTGCGCCTTAGCTTCAAACTGGCCGACCTGGAAGCGGATCGCCACCTGCCCGTCGACCCTCGTCTGCGTCAGGTAGATGCGGCCATCGTCGTTGATCGCATTGACCAGTCGCAGATTGTGCGCGTCGGCATCAGCGCTTGAGGCCGCCTTGTGCCGGAACGAAAACAGCGACAGCATCGGCTCGCTGACGATCTCGAAATCAGGCTCTTTTGCCAGCCGCATGGCAAGGCTCTCGCTCCACGCGACATGATTGCGGATCATCGCCCGCAGGTTTTCCAGCCCGTGGGCGCGGAGCAGGAACCACAGTTTCAGGGCTCGGAAGCGCCGACCGAGCGGCACCGACCATTCGGAATAGTTGATGATGCCGTCATGACCATGCGTCTTCAGATAGTCCGGCTTGATCGCCAGCGTCCGGACATGGCTTTCTGGGTCGCGCAGGAACTGGATCGAGCAATCGAACTGCGCGCCGAGCCATTTGTGCGGATTGAAGACGATCGAATCGGCGCCTTCGACTCCGGTCCAGAAATGCCGGTACTCCGGGCAGATCATCGCCGACCCGGCCCAAGCGGCATCGACATGAAGGTAGAGCCCATGCCGCTTGGCGACCGCCGCGACCGCTGCAATATCGTCCGTGCCGCCGGTGCTGGTGCCACCGACGCAAGCGATGATGCCCGCCGGCAGCAGCCCGGCTTGCCGGTCGGACACGATGGCTGCTTCCAGGGCAGCGGTGTCCATGGCGCGAAAGCGGCCGCTGACGGGAATGCGCACCAGATTGTCCTCGCCGATGCCCGAGACCCAGATCGCCCGGTCGATCGACGTGTGCACCTGATCCGAGGAATAGATGCGCAGCCGCCCCTGCCCAGCCAGTCCCTTTTTGTTGCCTTGCCAGTCCAGCGCCCGCTCGCGCATGGTCAGCACAGCATTGAGTGTCGCCGACGACGCCGAATCCTGGATGACGCCGGAGAACCCTTCGGGCAGGCCGAGCGCCTGGCGCATCCAGTCGACGGTGCGTGTTTCGAGTTCCGTCGCTGCCGGCGAGGTCTGCCACAGCATGCATTGCGCGGCCATTGCCGAGACGAGGTACTCGGCCAACACCGAGACCGGCGCCGCGTTGGCCGGGAAATAGGCAAAGAAGCGCGGATGCTGCCAGTGCGTCATGCCCGGCACGATCTTCTCCTCGAAGTCGGCGAAGATCTTGTCCATCGGTTCGGCGTCTTCGGGTGGCGACGCTTCTATGCTCCTGAAAATGTCGCCGGGCTCGACCAGTGGCCGTACCGGCCGTTCGCGCAACGTCTCGCGATAGTCGGCGCCCCAGTCGGCGGCGCGCTGCGACCATTGTCGGAACTCATCATTGTTCATCCTGTCCTCCCGACATGACCTTTCGCCGCCAGTCGTTGCCGCTGGCTCTTCAGGGTCAGATATTAATTAACACGTGAAATATTTGCAACTGCAACCGGGCGGCGAGCCGCGGACTACCCCGGAAAATCCGGCAGGCTGGCAAAGGCCGTCTTCAACGCATTCGACCAGCCATCTGAAATCGTGCGGTAATACTGGTCGTCCTGACCGATCCGCTTCTTCAGGCCAACCTTGAAAGCATCCTTCTCCAGGAACAGCAGGTCGAGCGGCAGGCCGACCGACAGGTTCGACTTCAGCGTCGAATCAAACGACACCAGCAACAACTTCACCGTTTCAGCCAGGCTCATGGTCCGCTCATAGGCGCGGATGATGATCGGCTTGCCGTATTTGGTCTCGCCGATCTGGAAGAACGGCGTGTCGTCGGTCGATTCGATGAAATTGCCCTCGGGATAGATCATGAACAGCCGCGGCGGACTGCCCTTGATCTGCCCGCCCAGGATGAAGGAGGCGTTGAAATAGGAATCGGCCTTCTCACCGGCGGGCGAAGAGTGCGCGATCACTTCCTTGACCGTATCGCCGACCAGCCGCACCGTTTGATACATGGATGGCGTTTCGAGCAATGTCGCGCGGCGATCCGCCACCGCCTTGGTGCGCTCTTCGAGCAAGCTGACCACGGCCTGCGTCGTCGCCAGATTGCCCGCCGACATCAAGACGATGACGCGCTCGCCGGGTTCCTCCCAGACATGCATCTTCTTGAAGGTCGAGATCGAATCCATGCCGGCATTGGTGCGCGTGTCCGACATGAACACGAGCCCCCTATCGATCTTGAGGCCGACGCAATAGGTCATGGAATCTCTTCTGGCGGCAATCCTTGCCGGATTACTGCTCTACCGTGACGGTGACCGCAAGCTGTTCTTCCGCCTGTCCCAGTCGAATTCCCGACACCGGCGTGGCATCGCGGTAGTCCCGGCCAGTTGCCACCTTCACATAGCGCTCGTCAGGCGAAATGCCGTTTGCCGCATCGAAGGCAACCCAGCCCAGCCCATAAACATGCGCTTCGGCCCAGGCATGGCTTGCCGCCTGCTCCACGGTCGCATCCAGCATCAGATAGCCGCTGACGTAACGGGCTGGAAAGCCCATGCAGCGCGCCGCGGCGGCAAAGATGTGGGTGTGATCCTGGCAGACACCGGTTTTCAGCGCCAAGGCCTCCTCGGCCGGTGTCGCCGCATTGGTGGTGCCGGGCGTGTAGATGACACGCTCGCCGATCACAGCCATCAGCCTGTGAAGCCGTTCGATATCGGTTCCTTTGCCGACCGAGGCGGCGAGTTCGCGAATCCCATCGCCGATCGTCGTTAGCGGCGTTTCATGGCTGTATAGCCAGAGCGGCGTAAAGCCCTGGTGCGGGCCGGAGACGCCTGCGGTGTCGCGCGTCACCACCTCGCCTGCTGCCTCGACCGTGATGAAGTCGCGCTCGCCCTCGACGCTCAACAGCCGCGTATCGTTGCCGAAATGGTCGACAAATCGAACCTCTTCGCGTGCACCTTCGATCGTCAGCGCCCAGGATAGAACGGTTTGCGTCGATCCACTGACAGGAAGCAATCGCAGCCGCTGCAGCAGATATTGCACCGGCGCGTCATATCGGTATTCGGTCCGGTGGGTGATCTTGAGCCGCATGTCTATTTTCCGTTTGTGAGCATGATCTCGCCCGAAAACCGGAGCCCACTTTTCGGGATCATGCTCAATTGAACCGGTAATCTTGCGCGATCTCGTCGCCGAGCTTGGTGTTGTCGCGAATGAAGTTGGCCAGGAATTCGTGCAGCCCGGCGTCGAATATGTCCTTGATCGACCCTGCCCTCAGCATCGCCTGCGTCTTTTCCGCCGTTGCGTGGCAGGCATGACGTTCACCGTAGTCGTCGCTGAGGAATTTCAGATGCTCGGACAGGAAGCGATAGCAGAAGGTCAGCGAACGCGGCATGCGCACATTGAGGATCAGATAATCGGCGATGTTGGTCGGCTTGTAGTCGGCATCATAGACCCAGCGATAGGAGCGGTGCGCCGACACCGAGCGCAGGATCGATTCCCACTGATAGTTGTCGAGTGTCGAGCCGACCCAGGAGATGGACGGCAACAGCACGTAATATTTCACATCGAGGATGCGCGCCGTATTGTCGGCGCGCTCGACATAGGTGCCGAGCTGCGAAAAGTCGAAGATCTCGTTGCGCAGCATGGTGCCGTAGAACGAGCCGCGGATCAGTGCCGTCTCGCGCTTGATCGCATCGAGGACGCTTGGCAGGTCACGCTCGTCGATCGGCCTGGCCAGCATCCGCTTCAGCGACATCCAGGCTTCGTTGATGCTTTCCCAGGTCTCGCGCGTCAGCGCGGTGCGCACCATGCGGGCATTGTTGCGGGCGGTCTCGATCGACGACATCGTGCTCGACGGGTTCGAGGTGTCGCGCAAAAGGAAATCGGCGACATCAGCCGCCGTATAGTCCGAATACTTCTGCTTGAAAGCGACGTCGGCGCCGGCGCTGAGCAGCACCGAATTCCACTCTTCAGACGCGCTCTGGGTGCGGGTCAGCGCCATACGCAATCCCGCATCGACCAAACGCGCCATGTTTTCAGCCCGCTCAATGTAGCGGTTCATCCAGTACAGTCCGTTGGCGGTCCGGCCTAAAAGCATCCAAAAACCTTCACATGAAAATCAATCATCCAGCACCCAGGTGTCCTTGGTGCCGCCGCCTTGCGAGGAATTGACGACTAGCGAGCCTTCCTTCAGCGCCACGCGCGTCAGGCCGCCAGGCACGATCTGGATGCGGTCGGAAACCAGCACGTAGGGCCTGAGATCGACGTGGCGTGGCGCCAGTCCCTTGTCTGTCAGGATCGGACAGGTCGACAGCGCCAATGTCGGTTGGGCGATGTAGTTGGAAGGCTTTGCCGCCAGCTTCTTTGCGAAATCCTGGCACTCCTTCTTGGTCGCGGCCGGTCCGACCAGCATGCCGTAGCCGCCGGAGCCATGCACTTCCTTGATCACCAGTTCATGGATGTGCTCGAGCACGTATTTCAGGCTGTCCGGCTCCGAACAGCGCCAGGTCGGGATGTTGCCGAGGATCGCCTTGCGGCCAGTGTAGAATTCGACGATCTCGGGCATATAGGAATAGATCGCCTTGTCATCGGCGATGCCGGTGCCCGGCGCATTGGCGATAGTGATGTTGCCGGCCCGGTAGACATCCATGATGCCGGGTATGCCAAGGGCCGAATCCGGCCTGAAGGTCAGTGGGTCGAGGAAGGAATCATCCACGCGGCGGTAAAGCACGTCGATCTGCTTGTAGCCTTCGGTCGTGCGCATCGCGACATGGCCGTCGACGACCCGCAGATCCTGGCCCTCGACCAATTGCACGCCCATCTGGTCGGCGAGGAAGGCGTGTTCGAAATAGGCGGAGTTGAAACTGCCGGGCGTCAGCACCGCGATGGTCGGCGCGCCCTTGGTGCTCTGCGGCCGCACCGCAGCAAGCGACTGGCGCAGCAGTTGCGGGTAGTTTTCGACCGGCCGCACCTTGATCTTCTGGAACAGCTCGGGGAACAGCTGCATCATCGTCTCGCGGTTCTCCAGCATGTAGGAGACACCGGACGGCGTGCGTGCATTGTCTTCCAGCACGTAGAACTCGTCTTCACTGATGCGCACGATATCGACGCCGATGATGTGGGTATAGACGCCGGCCGGCGGCCTCACGCCGATCATCTCCGGCAAAAAGGCCTCGTTCTTGGCGATCAATTCCCTGGGAACGCGACCGGCGCGCAGGATTTCCTGACGATGGTAGATATCGTCGAGAAAGGCGTTGAGTGCCTGCACGCGCTGCTCGATGCCTTGCGTCAGGCGCCGCCATTCATTGCCTGAAATGATGCGTGGAACGATGTCGAACGGGATCAGCCGTTCGGACGCCTCCTGCTCGCCATAAACGGCGAAGGTGATGCCGGTCTTGCGGAAGACGCGTTCGGCGTCCTGCATCTTCTCGGTAAGCCTGGCTGGATCCTGCTCCTTCAGCCAGCGATCATAAGCCGAATATGGTCTTCTCAATCCGGAGACTTCCGGAAGCATTTCATCAAACGCTGCCAATCGCATACTCCCCTGTGACGCCATTTCACTGGCGTCGCCGGAGAAAATCAAGCGCAATCGGCGATTTGGGAGATCCGGACGATCAGTATGTTGCGCCTGCCTAAAATTGAGGCAGCCGAAATATGACCTTGATCAGGCTTTGCCTCGTGCCCGGGCAGATGCATTTCTGGCTAGAAGGCGCGGAAGGTGACGACCGTGAAGGTGTCCTTGATGCCGGGGAGAATCTGCACCTTCTCGTTGACGAAATGGCCGACATCTTCCTCGTCATCGACATAGAATTTGGCGAGCAAATCGTAATTGCCGGCGGTGGAGTAGATTTCCGAGGCAATCTCGGCGTCGGCAAGCGCGCTGGCAACCTCATAGGATTTGCCGAGCTCGCATTTGATCTGCACGAAAAACGCCTTCATGGCTTCGTCCCGCTAAACGTCCAAGTCCAAGCGGCCCTTCTGGCAGACTGGACGCGGCCTTTCAAGCACTGGAATCCGCGCTTAGCCGGCGCGGGCCCTGGCCACGGCCTCGCGCAGCTCCGCAACCGGCATGCCGCGCTTGAACAGCCTGCCGCCGATCACCAGCGCCGGGGTGCCCTGCAGCCTGAAGGCCGTTGCCTGGGCATCGTTGCGCGACAGAAGCGCGTCGATCTCCAACTGACGGGCAGCGAGACCGGTACGCGCGCCGGCGACATCGACACCGATCGCGTCGAGAATGTCGTCGGTGCGATGCGCGGAAAGCCCAATTTCGTTGCCCATCAGCGCATCGACGGCGGCGGAGTAATATGGGCCGGCCGACAATGCCATCCGCGCCGCGTCGCGCGAGACGTCACCGAAGATCGGCCAGTCCTTCATCACCAGCCGGATGCCGTGATCCTCGGCCATCAGCTTCTTCAATTCGACAAAGACGAGCTTGCACACCGGGCACTGGTAGTCGACGAATTCGGCAATGGTCACATCCCCCTGCGGATTGCCAAGTGCCGGTATCGCCGGATCGAAGGCCACTTCCGTGACCGTCGGCGCGATCCCTGCCCAGGCCGGCAGCGGTGCCAGAGCCGCAAGGCTGGCGGCACCTCCGAGCAAAAGGCGCCGGCTGACAGGCTGCGCGAACATCATTCGTCCCATGGGTTGCTCGCTCTCTCCCCCAGGGGTTCACGATGAGCGCCCCGCCTTAAAGGAAGCTTAAGCATAGGCATCCGCCTCGGCGAGACGAATATTCTCGGCCGCTGAAACCGTGGAGCGCCGTCACGCGTATGTTAGAATGTGTCCTGGAACAGCTTTTTCCGGAGGCATCTTTCGAGGGACAGTGGAGACAGGCCATGCGCCGCGCCTTTTTCGCATTCGCGTTCGTCATGCTGGCATCCTCGGCGTTTGCCGGCGATGCCGAGGTCAAGGCCGGCCAGGCTGTCATCGACGGTCAGTTGAAGGCCCTCATCGCCGATGACGGCGCCAAGGCCTACAGCTTCGCCGCCCCGAACGTGAAACAGGTCTTCCCGACCGTCGATGCCTTCATGAATATGGTGACCAATGGCTACCCGCCGGTGCGCAAGCCGCAGTCCTATGCCTTCGGCAAGGTCGAGCAGACCGGCCCGGGTTCGATTGTCCAGCAGGTGCTGATCGTCGGCCCCGACGGCAAGGATTATGAGGCGGTCTATACGCTGCAGCAGCAGCCCGACGGCACGTTCCAGATCACCGGCTGCAGCCTGCGGGCGTCGAACTCGCTCAGCACCTGAGGCTCCATTCAACGCGTATTGATGTTCAGAACGTCTTGAAGGTCATCAAGATTCAGATGGTGTGGGTAGCATGTCGCGGAGCCGTAACCACATCGACGGCATACGACCCATTGCCTTGTCGGATCGCAGAATACTCACTTGAACCATGATCACAAAATATGGATGTGCTATGGTGGTGATGTTCTCGGCAACGACGTTATTGTGTGAATTGCATGAGGGGGTTTGATTTCGCCGTCACTCAGGCAACGATTTTTTCCGCTGTTTGGCTTACAGCGCTCTTGATGCTCGTGTTCTGGATGATGAACTTTCGTTCATTCGTTAGCCGTAAAAATGTAAGGCCTAGTTATTCACTGGAAATGAGAGACGCTATGCCTGAAAGCGAAGAGGTTGCATCGATTCCTTTCAAAACTCGCGAGACCTTTCCGGGTCGAATTTTAGGGATCAAGGAATGGACCCCAGAGGAGATCAACCTCATCATCACATCCTACAAGGAACGTTGTCCTGACGAGTGGCAGGCCTATGTTGATGCCGAGAGCAATAATGGGTTCATTTCGAGCGCGTTGAACGATCGCATTTGTTTATTCATTGAGAAATTGTTTCCCGGTCTCCATCGAAAACACTACCGCGCTGCCGCAATTGATTTTCGATTTGCGAATGAGCGGTATTTTCACTTTTCGATGTGGCAGCCCGAAAATCGACTCTTGCGTAGGGAAATGCTGTCGGCACACATAAAGAAACATCGGCAAGTTGTTAACGGAAATGTCGAATGGAATGAAGAGCAAGCCGTTATCTTGCTCGAGCATATACAGAACAATGACCCTGATCTTTGGGCATACTATTGCGATGCATACAACGAAATCGGCTTCGTCGGCCCCGGAATTATCGGCCGAATTAAGGCGCATATTGCGGCTCTGTTTCCTCTTCCGGAGGATTGCAGCAATAACGGCATAATGCGCGGGCTATTGGATGAGGCCAATCGCCGGTATCGCTTTGAAATGCTCAAGCCGGAAAACGCCAAGATATTAGATCGGCTTGAGACTGAGTGGTTCAACGAGCGGCGGGGATGGACGACTTTTGAAGATTGGCACCAGCAGGTAAAATTGCGCACCAAAAACAGCTCAGACAAACGCGATTAAGACCGCACCGCGGCCGGAATATCGCCTCTCGCCCAGCCTTCGGAAATCTCCGCCGCGCGGGTTTCGAAGATTTGGGCTTCGATCGCGGCGCGGATATCCTGCATAAGCTTTTGATAATACGAAAGATTGTTCCAGGTCAGCAGCATGGCGCCCAGCGCCTCCTGCGAGCGCACCAGGTGATGCAGATAGGCGCGCGAATAATCCCGCGCCGCCGGGCAATCGCTTTCCTCGTCGAGCGGGCGCGGATCGTCGGCGTGGCGGGCGTTGCGCAGATTGACCTTGCCGCGCCTTGTGTAGGCAAGACCGTGCCGCCCGGCCCGCGTCGGCATCACGCAATCGAACATGTCGATGCCGCGCGCCACCGATTTCAGGATATCGTCGGGCGTGCCGACGCCCATGAGATAGCGCGGCTTGTCGGCAGGCAGTTCCGGACAGGTGATCTCGAGCATTTCCAGCATCACCGCTTGCGGTTCGCCGACGGCCAGCCCACCGACCGCATAGCCCTTCAACTCCATCGCGCTCAGCGCCTGCGCCGAGCGCACCCGCAGAGCCGCATTGTCGCCGCCCTGCACGATGCCGAACATCGCCTTGCCCGGCTGGTCGCCAAACGCCGTCTTGCAACGCTCGGCCCAGCGCAGCGACAGCTCCATGGCGCGCTCGATCTCCTTCAGCTCGGCCGGCAGCGCCGTGCATTCGTCGAGCTGCATCTGAATGTCGGAATCGAGCAGGCCCTGGATCTCGATCGAGCGCTCCGGCGACATCTCGTAGGCGGCGCCGTCGATATGCGATCGGAAGGTGACGCCCTTTTCGGTCAGTTTCCTGAGCTTCGACAACGACATTACCTGAAACCCGCCACTGTCGGTCAGGATCGGATGCGGCCAGCGGGCGAATTCATGCAGGCCGCCGAGCCGCGCCACGCGCTCGGCGCCGGGCCGCAGCATCAGGTGGTAGGTGTTGCCCAGGATGATGTCGGCGCCGACACCACGCACCTGGTCCATATACATCGTCTTGACGGTGCCGCCGGTGCCGACCGGCATGAAGGCCGGCGTACGGATTTCGCCGCGCGGCATGTCGATCACACCGCGCCGCGCCTTGCCGTCGGTGGCGAGGACCTTGAAGCTGAACGGCTTAGCCATTGAATTCCTTGTCGTGGATCGGCGCGTCAGGCGCCTGTCTGTCGAGCGACTGGCGGTATTGCACGCAGCCGCGCATGAATTTGGGCCATGGCGGCACGGCGATCGATGGCTCGGTCTTCTCCGGCAGCAGATCCCACAAATCGGGATGATGCCAGCACAGATCATGGCCTGATGTGTCGCGGTGTGCGCGAATGCCGGCGCGCAATTTTTTCACCTCGGCGATCAGGTCTTTCCGATCAAGTGTTTGCAGATCATCGTCCATCGCTCATCTCCGCTCGAAAAAGCAGGCTTGCGTCTCCATAGGAGTAAAACCTGTAGCGGTTGTCGATGGCATGCGCATAGGCCGCACGCATCGTGTCGAGCCCGCTGAAGGCCGAAACCAGCATGAACAGGGTCGAGCGCGGCAGGTGGAAATTGGTCATCAGCATGTCGGCGGTGCGAAAGCGGTAGCCGGGCGTAATGAAGATGTCGGTCGGGCCTGACCATGCAGGCACTGTACCGTCCTCTCGCGCGGCACTCTCCAGCAGGCGCAATGATGTCGTGCCGACTGCAATGATGCGCCCGCCCCTCGCCTTGGCCGCGTTCAGCGCCTTGGCTGTTTCCTCGCTGACCGAACCGATCTCGGCATGCATCTTGTGGTCGGCGGTGTCGTCCGCCTTGACCGGCAGGAACGTGCCGGCGCCGACATGCAAGGTCACGAAGTGGCGTTCGACACCCTTGGCGTCGAGAGCCGCAAACAGCTCGGGCGTGAAATGCAGGCCTGCGGTGGGCGCGGCAACGGCGCCTTCCTCCCTTGCATAGATGGTCTGGTAATCGGCCCGGTCGCGCTCGTCATCGTCGCGCTTCGAGGCGATGTAAGGCGGCAGCGGAATGTGGCCGACCGCGTGCAGCGCCTCATCGAGGAAAGGCCCCGACAGGTCGAAGCCAAGCAGCGCCTCGCCGCCCTCGCCCTTCTCGATCACCGTGGCGTCGAGATGGCCAAGGAAGCAGGAATTGCCGTCATGGCCGAAATGGATACGGTCGCCGGCGGCGATGCGCTTGCCCGGCCGCATGAAGGCCAGCCAACGGTCCGGCGCCACCCGCATATGCAGCGTCGCTTCGATCTGCGCCTGTGCTTCGCCGCGCCGCCGGATGCCTTTGAGCTGCGCCGGAATGACCTTGGTGTCGTTGAAGACCAGCACGTCGCCGGCCTTCAGCAGGGACGGCAGGTCGCCAACCCTGCGGTCGTCGAGCGCCTCGCTGGGTTTGACCACGAGCATCTTGGCGCTGTCGCGCGGCTCCGCCGGGCGAAGCGCGATACGCTCCTCCGGCAGGTCGAAGTCAAAGAGATCGACGCGCATCAGTAGAGCCGGACGAGCAGCGCTCCGGCCAAGAGCAGCACCGCACCGGCAACGCGCCCGAGCGAGATTTCGCGCACCGCGACGCCGAGGAAGCCGATACGGTCGATGAGCATACCGGCCAACAGCTGGCCGGCCACCAGGAACGCCATCAGGGCGGCGGCGCCGATGCGCGGCGTCAGGATTGTGGAGAGCGTGACATAGAAGCCGCCGAGCATGCCGCCGGCGACGAACAGCCAGGGCGCCGGCGCCTTCCAGTCGAGCGTGATGCCTTGCAGCTTCACCACCGCAACGGAAATGATGCCGAGCACGACAGCGCCCGACAGGAACGAAAACGCAGCCGCCGCGACCGGGAGACCCAGGCCGCGCGCCAGCTGCGAATTGATCGGTGCCTGAATGGCAATGAAGGCGCCGGACAGGATGCCGAGAAGCGACCAGACGACGCCCATCATTGTCGTTTCGCCCTACTTGACGTCAGCAGCGACCTTCAGCGACACGATCTTGTCGGGATCGACCACGGGCTCGCCGCGCTTGATCTTGTCGACATTGTCCATGCCTTCGATGACCTGGCCCCAGACCGTGTACTGGCGGTTGAGGAAGGCGGCATCATCGAAGCAGATGAAGAACTGTGAATTGGCCGAGTTCGGGTTCTGCGAACGGGCCATCGAGCAGGTGCCGCGGCCGTGGTTGGCGTTGGAGAACTCGGCCTTCAGGTCCGGCTTTTCCGAGCCGCCCATGCCCGCGCGGGAAGGCGCAAACGTCGGCTTGCTCGAATTGCCGAACTTGACGTCGCCGGTCTGCGCCATGAAGCCTTCGATGACGCGGTGGAAGACCACGCCGTCATAGGCGCCTTCCCTGGCCAGTTCCTTGATGCGGGCGACATGGCCGGGGGCCAAATCGGGGAACAGTTCGATGACGACCTTACCTTTGGTCGTTTCCAAGATGAGCGCGTTCTCGCGGTCCTTGATCTCAGCCATGTCAGTTATCCTTTTTTTCAAAAAACAGAATTATTTGACAATTTTACTTGTCTGCGGCGATGCGCACTTTGATCATCCGGTCGGGGTCGGAGACCGTACCGTTGTCGGCCTCGTCACCCTTCTTGATCTTGTCAACAAGCTCCATGCCGCTGACGACATTGCCGACGATGGTGTACTGGCCATCGAGCGGCGGTGCCGGTGCGAACATGATGAAGAACTGCGAATTGGCGGAGTTCGGATCCTGCGAGCGGGCCATGCCGACCACGCCGCGCTTGTAGTGCTCGGTCTGCGAGAATTCAGCCGGCAGGTCGGGCAGGTCGGAACCGCCGGTGCCGACTGCCTGGGCGTTGAAACCCTTCTTCATGTTGCCGAACTTGACGTCGCCGGTCTGCGCCATGAAGCCATCGATGACGCGGTGGAAAGCGACATTGTCATAGGCATGGTCACGCACCAGCTTCTTGATCTGCGCGACATGCTTGGGCGCCAGATCGGGCCGCAGCGCGATGGTGACGTCGCCGTCCTTTAGCGTAATGATCATGGTGTTTTCCGGGTCTGCGGCATAGGCAGAGACGGACGCGGTCAAAAGACCGGCGAGCACGACAAAAAACGAGGCGAGCCTTTTGAGCTGCATGAGGATTTTCTCCGGGCTTATTTCGCGAATTTGGCGGTGAGCGCGCCGGCAACAGCGGCCGGCACGAAGGGGCGGATGTCGCCTCCCATCGAAGCTATCTGGCGCACAAGTGTGGCGGTAATGGTGCGGACCGAAGGGCTGGCGGGCAGAAATACCGTCTGCAACTCAGGCGCCATGGTCTCGTTCATGCCGGCCATCTGCATTTCGTAATCGAGATCGGTGCCGTCACGCAGGCCACGGATCATGATCGAGGCGCCCTGCTTCCTGGCGGCTTCAATCACAAGCCCATCGAAGGCAACGACCTTGATGCGGGCGCCATCGCGGCCGAATTCGGCTTTCGTGGCGGTTTCGATCAACTGCACCCGCTCCTCGAAGGAAAACAGCGGCTTCTTGCCCGGATGAATGCCGATTGCGGCATAAACGATGTCGGCAACCGCAAGCGACGCCTTCAGCACATCGAGATGGCCGTTGGTCAGCGGGTCGAAGGAGCCGGCATAAAGGGCGGTGCGTTCAGTCATGGCAGGTGCTTCTAGCGAGCCTCTCTCGCAAAGGCAAATCCGATTGGCGCGAAGGCCGTGAACCTTTTCCTGCACATGAACGACAGATGAACACGCTGATCACGAGGCCTTCACGCAGCGTTCACTAGATTGCCCCTTAATAAGATGAAACCAAAATCCCATCTATCCGTTGTAAGGCGCAGGAGAACACGCACATGCTGATCTACATGCTCGCCACCGCAATGACCGTCGCCATGCTGATCGCCACCGTTTTTGGGCTGCATCAGGAGGCACAACGCGTCCGCGTCAGGGCGACGACCAAGCGCTTAGAAGGCTTCGGCCCTCGCAAGCCGTATCGTCACTACTAAAAGTCAATCCAGACTTGCTGCCGCGCCGGCCAATGGGCCGGCGTTGCTATGTCAAAACTGACCCGGGACTTACTCAGCGCTGTCCGGAGCAGTATCAGATGCCGGAGCAGACTCAGCGCCACCCTCGACGATCTCTTCGCTTTCCTCGTCAGCTTGCGGCTCCGAGATCCGCTCGACCGACACCACCTTCTCGCCTTCAGCCGTGTTGAAGATGGTCACGCCCTTGGTGGCGCGGCTGGCGAAGCGGATGCCGTTGACCGGCACCCGGATGACCGTGCCGCCGTCTGACACCAGCATGATCTGATCGTCATTGCCAACCGGGAAGGTCGCCACCAGCCGGCCGATCTCCGCCACTTTCGACACATCGGTAGCGCGGATGCCCTTGCCGCCACGGCCGGTCAGACGGAAATCATAGGACGACGAGCGCTTGCCGTAGCCATATTCGGTCACCGTCAGCACGTACTGCTCATGTGCCTTGAGGAACTCGTAGCGCTCGTCGGAAAGCTCCGTCTCCTCGCCGACCTCTTCATTGGTCAGTGCGATCTCTTCCTCTTCGCCGGCCGCGATGCCGGCGGCAGCCCGCCGTTCGGCCGCAGCTCGCTTGAGATAGGCAGCGCGTTCGGCCGGCGGCGCGTCGACATGTTCGATCACCGACATCGAGATGATGCGGTCGGTCTCGGCCATGGTGATGCCGCGCACGCCGACAGAGTTGCGGCTCTGGAAGACGCGCACGTCGCCGACCGAGAAGCGGATGCACTGGCCGGAACTGGCGGTCAAAAGCACGTCGTCATTGTCGGTGCAGGTCTCGACGCCGAGGATCTCGTCGCCCTCCTCCTCCAGCTTCATGGCGATCTTGCCATTGCGGTTGACCTGGACGAAGTCGGACAGCTTGTTGCGGCGCACGGTGCCGCGCGTGGTGGCGAACATCACGTCGAGTTCGCCCCAGCTCGTCTCGTCCTCGGGCAGCGGCATGATGGTGGTGATGCGCTCGCCCTGCTCGAGCGGCAGCATGTTGATCAGCGCCTTGCCGCGTGACTGCGGGTTGCCGATCGGCAGCCGCCAGACCTTTTCCTTGTAGACGATGCCGCGCGAGGAGAAGAACAGCACCGGCGTGTGGGTGTTGGCCACGAACAGCCGGGTCACGAAATCCTCTTCCTTGGTCGACATGCCGGAGCGGCCTTTGCCGCCGCGGCGCTGCGCCCGGTAGAGCGACAGCGGCACGCGCTTGATGTAGCCGGAATGGCTCACCGTCACGACCATGTCTTCGCGCTGGATCAGGTCCTCGTCTTCCATATCCGCGCCGCCGTCGGTGAGCTCGGTGCGGCGGGGCGTGCCGAACTCGTCGCGCACGGCGGCGAGTTCGTCCTTGACGATCTGCTGGACGCGCGCGCGCGACGACAGGATGTCGAGGTAGTCCTTGATCTCATCGCCGATCGTGTTCAGCTCGTCGGCGATTTCGTCACGGCCGAGCGCGGTCAGGCGCTGCAGGCGCAGTTCGAGGATGGCGCGTGCCTGCTCCTCGGACAGATTGTAGGTGCCGTCCTCATTGATGCGGTGGCGCGGATCGTCGATCAAAAGGATCAGCGATTCGACATCGCCCGAGGGCCAGCGCCGCTCCATCAACTGTTCGCGCGCCGTCTGCGGGTCGGGCGCGGTGCGGATCAGCTTGATGACTTCGTCGATATTGGCGACGGCGATGGCGAGACCCACCAGCACATGGGCGCGGTCGCGCGCCTTGCGCAGCAGGAATTTCGTCCGCCTTGTAATGACCTCTTCGCGGAAGGAGACGAACGCCTTCAGCATGTCGGTCAGGTTCATCACTTCCGGCTTGCCGCCGTTCAGCGCCACCATGTTGGCGCCAAACGAGGTCTGCAGCGGCGTGAAGCGGTAAAGCTGGTTGAGGATGACATCGGCGACGGCGTCGCGCTTCAACTCGATGACGACGCGATAACCCTGGCGATCGCTCTCGTCTCGGATGTCGGAAATGCCTTCGATGCGCTTGTCGCGCACCAATTCGGCCATCTTCTCGATCATCGACGACTTGTTCACCTGGTAGGGAACCTCGGTGATGATGATCGATTCACGGTCATTGCCGCGCTGTTCGATGTTGACCTTGCCGCGCATCACGATGGAGCCACGGCCGGTCGAATAGGCGCTGTAGATGCCGGAACGGCCAAGAACGATGCCGCCGGTCGGGAAATCGGGGCCCGGAATGATCTCCATCAGCGCCGGCAGGTCGATCGCCGGATTGTCGATGATGGCAATGGCGCCGTTGCAGACTTCGCCCAGATTGTGCGGCGGGATGTTGGTGGCCATGCCGACGGCGATGCCGCCGGAGCCATTGACCAGCAGATTGGGGAAGCGCGCCGGCAGGACCTTCGGTTCGGTGTCCGAGGCATCATAAGTGTCCTGGAAATCGACGGTATCCTTGTCGATATCCTCCAGAAGCTCATGCGCGACCTTGGTCAGCCGCGATTCGGTGTAGCGCATCGCCGCGGGCGGATCGCCGTCGATCGAGCCGAAATTGCCCTGCCCGTCGATCAGCGGCACGCGCAACGACCAGTCCTGCGCCATGCGCACCAAGGCGTCATAGATCGAGGCATCGCCATGCGGATGGTATTTACCCATCACGTCGGCGACCGGACGCGCCGACTTCACATATTTGCGGTTCCAGTGGTAGCCGCTCTCATGCGCCGCATAGAGAATGCGGCGATGCACCGGCTTCAGGCCATCGCGCACGTCCGGCAGCGCACGGCTGACGATCACGCTCATGGCGTAAGAGAGATAGGAGCTCTGCATCTCCTCAATGATGGAGATCGGCTCGATGCCGGTGGGGCCGCCGTCGGCGCCGCGCGGTGTCTTTTGGTCGGTCAAATTGGATCACAATCTAATCAGGAATCACTGACCGCTTATATAGGATGCGAGGGCGAAACTCCAATATTCGCGGCACTTTTCCAGTGTCATTTTTGGTGGTAATTTCAAAAGGATACCGCAGATTGCGACGATATGGCCATCACGCTTTTCGCCGCCACCAAGGCAAAAGCCGGCAATGGACCAAATTCCCCAAGCAAAAGCCGCGAGCCCCGTGAATTGGCGCTCGTGGTTGCCTTTGCGGGCGCTGAGCGGATGGCAGGCTCGGGATCTCAATGGCGATCTGATCGCGGGCCTGACACTGGCTGCGATCGCCATTCCCGAGCAGATGGCAACGGCCCGGCTCGGCGGCTTTGCTCCCGAGGTCGGCTTCTTCGCTTTTGTTGCCGGTTCGGTGGCGTTTGCCCTGTTTGGCGCCAACCGTCACCTCTCGGCCGGCGCGGATTCGACCATCACGCCGCTGTTTGCCGGCAGCCTGGCGCTGCTCGCTGTATCCGGCTCGCCGCATTATCTGGCGCTGGCGGCCATGCTGGCGCTGATGGTCGGGCTGATCGTGGCGCTGAGCGGTGTCTTTCGCCTCGGCTGGATCGCCGATCTCCTGTCCGTGCCGGTGACGACAGGGTTCCTGGCCGGCATTGCCGTCCACATCATCGTTTCGCAAATGCCCGGACTGCTCGGCCTGCCTTCCGAAAGCGGTGAAACCCTGCGGCGTATCGGTGAGATCGCCGGCAGTCTCCACCTGACCAATCCCTGGAGCCTCGGGCTCGGCCTTGGCGTGTTCGCGATCGTGTTCTGCTCGGAACGGATCAGCGCCCGCATCCCCGGGGCCTTGATAGGCATGGTGCTTGCCACGACAGCGGTCGCGGTCTTCGGCCTCAAGGATCGCGGCGTCGAAGTGCTCGGCGCCTTGCCCAATGGCCTGCCGCAACCGGGCCTGCCGCTCGTCAGCCTCGACGATGTGCAAGCGCTGGTTCCGCTGGCATTGCTGATCGCCATCGTCGTCATGGTGCAGACGGCGGCGACCTCGCGTTCCTTCGTGCCGCAACAGGGCGACCCGGACGTCAACCGCGATTTCATCGGCGTCGGCGCCGGCAGCATCGCTTCCGGCCTGTTCGGCGCCTTTGCCGTCAATGCCAGCCCGCCGCGCACCGCAATCGTCTCCCAATCGCGCGGCCGCTCGCAACTGTCCGGTCTTATTGCCGCGGCCATCGTGCTGGCGCTCGGTGCCTTTGGCGGCGGTCTGCTCGCCAATGTTCCCCAGGCCGCTCTTGCCGGCGTTCTGATGTTCGTTGCCCAGCACATCCTGCGCTGGAAGGTGTTCGCGAGCGTTTATCGGCAGGCGCCTGTCGAATTCATGTTGATCCTGATCACCATGGCGGCGATCGTCGTGTTGCCGATCGAGACCGGCGTGGCGGTGGGCATCGGCCTGTCACTGCTGCACGGGATCTGGAGCGCCACCCGCACGGAGCCGATCGAGTTGGAACAGGTGCCGGGCACGTCCGTGTGGTGGCCACCGGGTAAACCCAGTGCTGGCGAACAGCTCTCGGGCGTGCTGGTCGCGGCTTTTCAGGCACCGCTGTCCTTCGTCAACGCCGACCGCTTCAAGCGCGGCCTTTGCGATCTCATCGACGCCAGGAACGAAACCGTGAAACTGGTCGTGCTCGAGGCCAGCAACATCGTCGAAATCGACTATACCGCTGCGCAGGCGCTGATCGACACCATCCTTCATTGCCGCAAGGCTGGCGCGGTCTTTGCCATAGCGCGGCTGGAATCCGTGCGTGCTCAGGCGGCACTGGCGCGGTTCGGCATCGCTGAAATGGTCGGCACGCAGCGCATATTCCACAGCGTCGACGCCGCGATTAAATCACTTGGTCCGGGGAAACAGCAGCAGCAAGAACAGGATGGAGTGCCATGATTGACCCCCGAGAACCCATCGTCACGCCGGTTCCCGTCGAGGACCTGAGGCCAACGCAGATAACGGTCGGCATGAGAGAAGTTGCGTTGAAGCGCCAGATGATCCGGGCGCAGGACGCCAGGAAGAGGACCGGCGCTTTTCTCGGCAAACACATGGTGCCGGTGGTATTAGGTCCCAAAAATCGCAACTACGTCACCGATCACCATCACCTCGCTCGCGCCCTGCTCGAGGAAGGCGTCAAGGACGTGCTTGTGACCGTGATCAGCGACCTGTCCGCGCTCGACAAGGACGCATTTCTGTTCGTGCTCGACAACAGAGGCTGGATGCACCCCTTCGATGAGAACGGCCGGCGCCGTGATTACTCGGCAATTCCGAAGACAATCGGCGAACTGATCGATGATCCCTACCGGAGCATGGCCGGCGAGTTGCGCCGGCAAGGCGGCTTTGCCAAGGACACGACGCCGTTCAGCGAATTCATCTGGGCGGATTTTCTGCGCCGGCGCATCGACCGCGATGCGGTGGCTAAGAACTTCGACAAGGCAATGAAAGAGGCGTTGACGCTCGCCAAGGGCAAGGACGCGGACTATCTGCCGGGCTGGTGCGGGCCGACCTCGGATTGAGCTTGTCTCGGTTGAGGCATACGCATGCCGGAACTGCTTGATAGGCGAGCGCGATAGTCACCCGGCGTCTCGCCCATGACGCGTCGAAACCGACGGTTGAAGGTCGACAGATCGTTGAAGCCGGCGTCGAAGGCGATCGTCGAGATCGCATCGTCCGACAGGTGCAGCCGCACCGCTGCCCGGTGCAGCCGGGTCTTGAGCAGGAACTGGTAGGGCGTCATGCCGGCGACCTGCCGGAAGGTGCGCAGGAAATGATACGGGCTGGTCGCCGCCTCATCCGCCAGTGCCGACAGCGAAATCGGCCCGTCGGCATCCAGTTCGATCCGCCGCACCGCTTCCGCCACCCTCTTCTGATCGCGACAGCTCGGCGCGCGCCTGGCAGGCGTGGCGCCGCAAACCGTGGCCACGGCGGCAGCGGCAATGCGCAGGGAAAGTTCCTCGAAGGCATCCTTGTCGGCCATTTCGCGCGCGGCTTCCGCCTCGGCCAGCAACGACGCCAGGGCCGGCAAGGGCGGCAGGCGTGGCGCCTCGAAGGTGAGCGTCCGGGCGCCCGGCACGCCGGCCACGATCCGCTCCATATAGGCCGGCCCGAAATGGAACGAGAGGCAGCGGTCGCCGGCGCCATGCTCGTGCCCGCATTCATAGCAGGTGCCGGAATTGCCGAGCAGCAGCGCGCCCGGCGCCAGCATCGCCGTGCCTTGCTGCGCGCGGTAGCGGAACGTGCCGCTTGTCACCGCGGCGACACAGATGTCCTGATGGGATTCCTCGAACGGCCGGTCGCCGACGCCGGCCGTGCAGATGACATCCGCCACGTGCCAACCGGGTCCGGATGCGAGAGTGCGGGTCGTCGCGGTCATGGCCGGAATATAGCAATTTTTCCCAAGCCCAGAACCCTGTCAATGCCTACTCCTCCCGGTCTCCTGACAGAAAGAGACCGCAGCCATGTTCGACCCCTTTGCCGAAGCCCTGCACAGTCCCGGTCCGATCGGCGGACTTGCCGAAAAACTGAACCTTTACGGCCGCTTCGTCGGTGCCTGGACTTTCGACGCCTCGCGCCACCTCGAGGATGGCACCGTGCTGACCGGACGTGGCGAGGTGCATTTCGGCTGGGTGCTGGAAGGCCGCGCCATCCAGGACGTGTGGATTCTGCCCGCGCGGAACACCGGTTCCCAGCCTTCCCTCGGCAAATGGACTTTCTACGGAACGACGCTGCGGGTCTATGATCCCGGCGCGGACGCCTGGCACATTTTCTGGAGCGATCCGCGCAACCAGTACTTTAGCCGCCAACTCAGCCGCGCCGAGGGCGACACCATCGTGCAGGTCGGCGCCGACGGTACCGGCTCTTCGGTGCGCTGGAGTTTTTCGCGGATCACCGAGAATTCCTTCCGCTGGCTCGGCGAGCGCTCGCACGACGGCGCGGACTGGCACCTCGAAGTCGAGTTCCTGGCGCGCCGTCAATCTGCAAGATGACATCACAACCCTTTGTAACAATGGAGAAAACCATGTTCGATCATATCTCGATCGGCGTCCACGACGCCAATGCCTCGAAGCGCTTCTATGACGCAGCGCTGAAGCCGCTCGGCTATACCTGTCTCAGCCAGTCGCCGGGCTCACTGGGTTACGGCGCCCAGAGTCCCATGCTGTGGGTCAATGAGGCGGCGCGGCCGGTCCCGGCGGACGAAAAATCCGGCCTGCATTTCTGCTTCACCGCCCCGACACGGGACAGCGTCGATGCTTTTCATGTCAGCGCGCTCCGCGAAGGCGGCAGCGACAATGGCCTGCCCGGCCTGCGCGCCGCCTATGGCGACAACTACTATGCCGCCTTCGTCATCGACCCGGACGGCTATCGCCTGGAGGCTTATTGCAGCGCTGCCGGCTGACCCTGCCGAGAGCTGTAGTTTCGCAGCCCTGACTGTTCCCACCGACCGGGCTTTGCTCTACCAATATCGGGGCGCGGGCTCGACCCGGCGGGAGGGGTCAGCGATGCCGAGTTTCGACAGCCTGTTCAATGCCTTCGTCACCATTCTCGTCACCATCGATCCGCCCGGGCTGGCGCCGCTGTTCCTCGCCGTGACACGCGGCATGAACCGCGAGGAGCGCCAGCAGGTTTCGGTCCGCGCCTCGATCATCGGCTTCCTGGTGATGGCGCTGTTCGCGGTCGCCGGCGCTTCGATCCTGTCGGTGTTCGGCATCACGCTGCCGGCCTTCCGCGTCGCCGGCGGCTTTTTGCTGTTCTTCATCGCCTTCGAAATGGTGTTCGAGCGCCGGCAGGATCGCAAGGAGAAGATCGGCGACGTCGCCATCACCAAGGACATGATCCACAACATCGCCGCCTTTCCGCTGGCGATCCCGCTGATCGCCGGCCCCGGCGCGATTTCGGCGACGGTGCTGCTCTCCGGCTCGTTTCAGGGTTTTGCGGCGCAGGCCGCATTGGTCGGCATCATCTTCGTCTGCCTCGCCATCACCTATCTGGTGTTCGTGCTGTCGGAACGCATCGACCGCATCCTCGGCCAGACCGGCCGCTCGATCCTGACCCGCCTGCTCGGCGTCATCCTGGCTGCACTGGCCGTGCAGTTCGTGGCAGACGGCATCAAGGCATTGATGGCCGGGTGAACGGCAGCCCTACTGCCCTACTGCCCTACTGCCCTACTGCCCTACTGCCCTACTGCGCCGTCGTATCGATGACCTCGAAATCATGCGTGATCGTGGCCGTCTTGGCCATCATGGCGGAGGCCGAGCAGTATTTTTCGATCGATAGATCGATCGCCCGCTTGACCTTGTCGGACGAGAGCGCCCTGCCCTTGACGACGAAATGCATATGGATGCGCGTGAACACTTTTGGCTCGGTCTCGGCCCGGTCGGCGTCGAGCTCGACCACGCAGTCCTCGACCGCCTCGCGGCCCTTTTCGAGGATATGCACGACATCATAAGCCGAGCAGCCGCCAGTGCCGATCAGCACCAGTTCCATCGGGCTCGGCCCTGGCGTCTTGCCTTCAGGGCCGGATGCCGTTCCCAGCACCAGCTTGTGGCCGCTGCCGGACTCGCCAACGAAGGTGCGTTCCTCGACCCATTTTACGCGTGCTTTCACAGCCCTGTCCTTTCAGTCCTTTGATCCCAAATCAACAACGCAAAACCCCGAAAGTCCATGCAGGACTCTCGGGGTGTATCGATCACGCGGCGTCAGCCGTTTCCTGTTGCTTTCGATCAGAACGGAATTTCGTCGTCCAGCTCGCGCGACGAACCGCCGCCACCGCCGCCGCCCCTGGGAGCGCCGCCGCCACGGTTGAAGCCTTCGGTCGGGCTGGACTGGCCGAAATCGGAACCGCGGCTGCTGTTGCCGCCACCGGAATAGCTGCCGACCTGGCCGCCCTCACCCTGGCCGCGCGCGTCGAGCATCTGCAGCTCGCCGCGGAATTTCTGCAGCACGACTTCCGTCGTGTACTTGTCGGCACCGGTCTGGTCCTGCCATTTGCGCGTCTGCAGCTGGCCCTCGACATAGACCTTCATGCCCTTCTTCAGATACTGCTCGGCCACCTTGGCGATGCCCTCATTGAAGATGACGACATTGTGCCATTCGGTCTTTTCCTTGCGCTCGCCGGAATTCTTGTCACGCCAGCTTTCCGACGTGGCGATGCGGATGTTGACGACCGGCTCGCCCGAGTTCAGGCGACGGATTTCAGGGTCCGCGCCGAGATTGCCGACCAGAATGACCTTGTTGACGCTACCCGCCATGATTTTTCTCCGCGCTCATCCGAAAACAAAATTTTGTCGCAGCACCTTACAGGCTACCGGCGTCAGCCGCTTGCCAAGGCTGGCTTTTCCCACAACGTTTTTGTTCCCTTTTCGTTCCTATATGCACTGCCGCTGATTGTCAAGGAATGGCAGCAACGCCCGAGCCCATCATATGGGTTTCAAAACAGCGCTTGCCAAATCGATAAGTGTCTGCTTATGCTTTTGTCATGATCGAAGCAGAGATTTTCCGCGCCCTGGCCGACCCGACGCGCCGTGCCGTCTTCGAGCGTCTCGCGGCAGCTGAGATGAGCGTGTCGGAATTGCGCAGCGGCCTGACGGTATCGCAGCCGGCGGTGTCGCAGCATCTGGCGGTGCTGCGTGGCGCCGGCCTGGTGGTCGAGCGGCGGGCCGGCCGCAACGCCTATTATCGAGCCGATCCGCAGGGACTTGCCCCCCTGCTCTCCTGGATCGAACGCTACCGGACCTTCTGGCCGGAGCGCATCGAAAGGCTGAAGACGGTTTTGAAGGACATGGATCAATGAAAGATTTGGGATCGATCAACGCCAAGAGCGAAGCCACCCCTGACGCGCTCGAGTTCGAATACGATCTCGCCGAACCGCCGGAAAAGGTGTGGCGGGCGCTGACCGTGCCGGAACTGCTCGCCGCCTGGATGATGCCCAACGACATCAGACCGCAGACCGGCAGCAATTTCACCTTTGCCGGGCCGAACACGGCGATCGAGTGCGAAATCCTCGAAGCCAAGCCGGAGCAGCTGCTGCGCTATTCCTGGCGCGAGCAGCTACGCGATGCCACGCGGCAGGATCCGCTCGACAGCGTTGTCACCTTCACACTCGCCCGCACCGTTTCCGGCGGCACGCACCTGCGCATTGTCCATGACGGTTTTGCCCGCAAGGCGATGCCCGCCGTCGCCATGGCGGGCGCCGGCTGCCGGCTTTCGCTCGGCTTGCGCGGAGCCGGAACGCCTATCGCAGCGAGCACGCCGCACCTTCTGCTGCGCGCGGCATAAATACGGAAATCGGAGACGAAAAATGAGCGGTATTGCCAGTCTGGTGCCGATGGTGATCGAGCAATCGAGCCGCGGCGAACGCGCCTTTGACATCTTCTCGCGGTTGCTGCGCGAGCGCATCATCTTTATCAATGGCGAGATCAACGACGACGTCTCGGCGCTGGTCTGCGCGCAGCTTCTGTCGCTGGAGTCGGACAATCCCGACAAGGAGATCTCACTCTACATCAACTCGCCGGGCGGCGTGGTGACCAGCGGCTTCGCCATCTACGACACGATGCAATATATCAGCTGCCCGGTCTCGACCGTATGCATGGGCTTTGCCGCCTCGATGGGATCGTTCCTGCTGATGGCCGGCACCGCGGGGCGCCGCATTGCGCTGCCCAATGCCACCATCCTGCTGCATCAGCCGCTCGGCGGCTTCCAGGGCCAGGCTTCCGATATCCAGCGCCATGCCGAGCGCATCGGCAAGACCAAACGGCATATGGCCGAACTCTACGCGCAGCATTGCGGCCGCAGCTATGAAGAGGTCGAACGCACGCTCGACCGCGACCATTTCATGACCGCCCGCGAAGCGCAGGCATGGGGTATCGTCGACCACGTCTTCGACACGCGCAAAAAGGCGGCATGAAGCCGAGGCCGGAATCCTGCCCACTGTCGAAGATTTGACGATACCGGTCTGGCCGCATCGGCGGCACGTCCCTATAATCCCGGGATGACCGACACTCATTCGCCCAGAACATCGCATCGCATCATCGCCGGTGCAGTGCTCGCCTTCGCCGGCCTTGTGAGCGGCGTGGCACTTGCCGACGACAGTTCAGCGCAGCCGCAGAAAGGCGCCCTGCCCGGCGTGATCAGTGACTACCGCATCGCCAAGCCTGCGCCACAGCCCGAACCGGACGATGCGCTGCCCGCTGGCGGCAACGGCACGTTCAAGATTGGCGATACCGATGTCAGGATTTCCGGCAGCATCACGGTCGATGTCGCCACGGGCGGATTCAAGCCACGGAAGTAAGCTGCCGCCGCCGCGGACAGCTCAGCCATTCTCCAAAAAAACAGCCCCGCCGTGCCCTGGGGCAAACGGACGGGGCTTTTATGGATTTCAAATCCATTTTTGCCGGGAGTGTACTGCCGGCGTTTGATTTCGGATGCTTCGCGGCGTCAGCCGACGATCCGACTAGCAGTCTCTGATTTTTAGGGAATACGGCAAGTCACGGTTTGTCGGGTGGCGCAAACGCTAAACCCTGGCACTTATGCCTGCCGCGGCTCCAACGAGATGTGGAGCCCTTGGGGACTATCCGGTGGCGTCATGCTCCGCTCCTGTGTCCGTTGCGACATTGTCGTCGTGAAGCGCAAATCGCTGATGCCTGCGGCGTCTCGCAGGCCGCCTTGGGGCGGCGAGGCCATCGAAGGACGGCCGGCTTCACTTGACTGTTGGAGACTGCTCCCGTGAGCCGGCCACGTCAACCATCAATAGCCGGTTACCGAAAATTGTGATCGCCGGGAGGTTACGTCCAGGTCAACTTTCTGAAACGGCCAGGTCGGTTTTTGCACAGCTTTGTCAGGAGCGTGTTCGGCCTTTGTTCTTTCCGCTTGCCCCTTCGCGCGAAAGACGGTTAAACGACTTTGGTCGAGAATGGTGGCGTCTCTCGACGTGGCGGCAAAAACACCTACATAGGGGATGGCCGGGAAAATCCCGCCAATCCCACGAATTCCAGATTTGAGGCGGCGACCGGCGATGGCCGACCATAAATTCCTTTCCATTCGCGGGGCGCGCGAACACAATCTGAAGAACGTCGATCTCGACCTGCCGCGTGACAGCCTGATCGTCATGACCGGCCTGTCGGGCTCCGGCAAATCGTCGCTCGCCTTCGACACCATCTACGCCGAGGGCCAGCGCCGTTATGTCGAGAGCCTGTCGGCCTACGCCCGGCAATTCCTCGAAATGATGCAGAAGCCTGACGTCGACCAGATCGACGGCCTGTCGCCTGCCATCTCCATCGAGCAGAAGACCACCTCGAAGAACCCGCGATCGACGGTCGGCACCGTCACCGAGATTTATGACTATATGCGCCTGCTGTTCGCGCGTGTCGGCATCCCCTATTCGCCGGCCACCGGCCTGCCGATCGAAAGCCAGACGGTCAGCCAGATGGTCGACCGGGTGCTGGCAATCGAGGAAGGCACCCGCCTGTTCCTGCTGGCGCCGATCGTGCGCGGCCGCAAGGGCGAATACCGCAAGGAATTGCTGGAGCTGCAGAAAAAGGGCTTTCAGCGCGTCAAGGTCGACGGTGTCTTCTATGAAATCGCCGACGTTCCCGCGCTGGACAAAAAGTACAAGCACGACATCGACGTCGTCGTCGACCGCATCGTCGTGCGCGGCGATCTGGCCACGCGTCTCGCCGACTCCATTGAAACAGCGCTGAAGCTCGCCGAAGGGCTGGCGGTGGCCGAGTTCGCCGACAAGCCGCTCGATTCCAGCCAGACCGGCGAGGATTCGGTCAACAAGTCGAAGAACGAGACGCATGAGCGCATCCTGTTTTCGGAAAAGTTTGCTTGCCCGGTGTCCGGCTTCACCATTCCCGAGATTGAGCCGCGGCTGTTCTCGTTCAACAATCCGTTCGGCGCCTGCCCGACCTGCGACGGTCTCGGCAGCCAGCGCGCCATCGATCCCAACCTCGTCGTGCCTGACGAAAACGTATCGCTGCGCGACGGTGCCGTCAGCCCATGGGCGAAATCGACCTCGCCCTATTACGTGCAGACGCTCGAGGCCTTGGGCAAGGCCTACAACTTCAAGCTCGGCGACAAGTTCAAGGATTTGAGCACCGAGGCCCAGGACGCGATCCTGCGCGGCACCGGCGAGCGCGAAGTCACCTTCCAGTATGATGACGGGCTGCGCTCCTACAAGACGACCAAGACCTTCGAAGGCGTCATCCCCAACCTCGAGCGGCGCTGGAAGGAAACCGAATCCGCCTGGATGCGCGAGGAGATCGAGCGCTTCATGTCGGCGACGCCTTGCCCGGTCTGCAAGGGTTATCGGCTGAAGCCTGAGTCGCTGGCCGTGAAAATCGCCGGCAAGCATATCGGCGAAGTCACCGAGCTTTCGATCCGCAAGGCCGACCAGTGGTTCACCGAACTGCCACCACATCTCAACGCCCAGCAGAACGAGATCGCGGTGCGCGTGCTCAAGGAAATCCGCGAGCGCCTGCGCTTCCTCAACGATGTCGGTCTCGACTACCTGACCCTATCGCGTAATTCCGGCACGCTGTCGGGTGGCGAGAGCCAGCGCATCCGGCTGGCGTCGCAGATCGGGTCGGGCCTGACCGGCGTGCTCTATGTGCTGGACGAGCCGTCGATCGGCCTGCACCAGCGCGACAATGCGCGCCTGCTCGATACGCTCAAGCACCTGCGCGACATCGGCAACACGGTGATCGTCGTCGAGCATGACGAGGATGCCATCCTGCATGCCGACTATGTCGTCGACATGGGTCCGGCCGCCGGCATCCATGGCGGCGAGATCATCGCCCAGGGCACGCCGCAGCAGGTGATGGCCAACCCCAATTCGATCACCGGCAAGTATCTGTCGGGCGCGCTCGAGGTCGCTACCCCTGGTGTTCGGCGTGAGGCGAAAAAGAACCGGCGGCTGAAGATCGTCGGCGCGCGCGGCAACAATCTGAAGAACGTCACCGCCGAAATCCCGCTCGGCACCTTCACCGCCGTCACCGGCGTGTCGGGCGGCGGCAAGTCGACCTTCCTGATCGAGACGCTGTTCAAGGCGGCGTCGCGCCGCATCATGGGGTCGCGCGAGCATCCGGCCGAGCATGACCGCATCGAGGGTCTCGAATTCCTCGACAAGGTCATCGATATCGACCAGTCGCCGATCGGCCGCACGCCGCGCTCGAACCCCGCCACCTATACCGGCGCCTTCACGCCGATCCGCGACTGGTTCGCCGGCCTGCCGGAAGCCAAGGCGCGCGGCTACCAGCCCGGGCGCTTCTCGTTCAACGTCAAGGGCGGCCGCTGCGAGGCCTGCCAGGGCGACGGCGTCATCAAGATCGAGATGCACTTCCTGCCCGACGTCTACGTCACCTGCGACGTCTGCCACGGCAAGCGCTACAACAGAGAGACGCTCGACGTGCAGTTCAAGGGCAAGTCGATCGCCGACGTGCTCGACATGACGGTCGAGGAAGGCGTCGATTTCTTCGCAGCCGTGCCCGGCGTGCGCGACAAGCTCGACACGCTTAAGCAGGTCGGTCTCGGCTACATCCATATCGGCCAGCAGGCAACGACACTGTCGGGCGGCGAGGCGCAACGCATCAAGCTGGCCAAGGAACTGTCGCGCAAGGCAACCGGCAAGACGCTCTACATCCTCGACGAGCCGACCACCGGCCTGCATTTCCACGACGTCGCCAAGCTCTTGGAAGTGCTGCACGAACTGGTCGACCAGGGCAACACGGTGGTGGTCATCGAGCACAATCTCGAAGTCATCAAGACCGCCGACTGGGTACTCGACCTCGGCCCCGAAGGCGGTGACGGCGGTGGCGAACTGGTCGCCCAGGGCACGCCGGAAGCCATCGTGCGCGAAAAGCGCAGCTACACCGGCCAGTTCCTCAAGGAGCTGCTCGAGCGCCGCCCCGGAGGCAAGCGCGAAGCGGCGGAGTGATGGCCGAACCGACTGGCGCCTGGGGAGACTTTGAATGACCATCCAAAGAGCGGTTGCCGGCGATCTGCAAACCGTTGTCTCGCTGACTGCGGCAGCCTATGCGCCTTACACTGCTTTGTTGGGCGCGCCGCCGATCCCGGTCACCGAGGACTATGCGCCGCGCATCGAGCGCGGCGAGGTCTGGCTGCTGGAGAGTGGCGGAGAACTTGCCGGAGTGCTGACACTGGAGCGGCATGAGGATCATGCGATGATCTTCTCTGTCGCCGTGTCGCCCGCCTTCCAGGGCAAGGGTTTTGGCATAAAGCTGCTCAATCACGCGGATCAACAGACGCGCTTGTGGGGCCTGCCGGAGATGCGGCTCTACACCAACGCGAAAATGGAACGGAACATCGCGCTCTATCTCGCTTACGGTTATCGCGAAACGGGTCGCCGGCCCAATCCGTATCGGCCCGGATGGGTACTCGTCGACATGGCGAAAGCGATGTGAATGCAGGCCGGAAGCTCCACGGAGAACCAACTGACCTTGGGTGGCGTGGTCCGCTCGTCGCATGCTTATGGCGCCGACTATTTGTCCGAATTCCAGCGCATCCTGCTGCAGCATGTGAAGCCTGGCACGCGCGCCTTTCTGGAATGGGGCATGGGCCACACGACTCTGGCGATCCTTGAATTGAGGGACCGACTGGCCATCGACAATCTCTTTTCGATCGACGACAGCCAGCCCTTCCTCGATCAACTCCTGCCGCAGCTGCCGCAGTGGAGCGGTTTCCATCCGATCTGCCTGGACCTCCAGGGTCCCAAGTTTGGCGACCGCGATCCAGAACTCAACTATTCGACCTGGCCGCTGAGCCTGAAGCGCAAATTCGATTTCATCTTCATCGACGGCCGGCGCCGCATGGAATGCGCGTTCATGGCGACGCTGCTTTGTCATGTCGAGACGATCGTGATGTTGCACGACTATCGCCGCGCACGCTATCAGCCGGTCAAGGCTCTCTACGACATCGTCGAGGACGGAAATCAGTTTCGCGTCATGCGGCCACGGAAGGATCTCTACCCCCCGGGACTCCGACAATCTTTCCCCCGGGTAGGTCACCGCCCACTTGATCGAAATTGCCAATTGCGGATCGATTTTACCAACGCAAGTCCCTCGTGACAAAACACATTGGAGGAAATGTCCATGAGCAAATCGGGAACAATCCGCTCCGGCATGGGCGGCTGGACCTTCGAGCCCTGGGATACGTCCTTCTATCCGGACAAACTGTCGAAGGCCAAGCAGTTGCAATATGCCAGCCGACAGGTGTCGAGCATCGAGGTCAACGGCACCTACTATTCCAGCTTCAAGGAGCCGACCTTCGTCAAATGGGCTGGTGAGGCACCGGACGGTTTCGTCTATTCGCTGAAAGGCAACCGCTTCGTCACCAACCGGCGCGTGCTGGGCGAGGCCGGTGAATCGATGATGCGCTTCCTCGGCTCCGGCGTTGCGGCACTTGGCGAGAAGCTCGGGCCGATCCTGTGGCAGTTCGCGCCGACGAAAAAGTTCGATCCCGATGATTTCGAAGCCTTTTTGAAACTGCTGCCGGAAAAGCAGGATGGCGTCGCACTGCGACATGCACTCGAAGTGCGCAACGACAGTTTCATCGTGCCGGAATTCGCGGCACTTGCCCGCAAATACAAGGCGGCGATCGTCTATGCCGACCATGCCAAGTATCCCGATATCGCCGATGTCACCGGCGACTTCGTCTATGCACGGCTGCAGAAGGGCTCGGACGACAATCCCGATTGCTACACGCCAAAGGGCCTCGACGAATGGGCAGCGCGGGTAAAGACATGGGCTGAGGGCAAGCAGCCGGCCGATTTGCGGCGCGCCGATCCCGCCACAGAGGCGCCTGTGCAGCCGCGCGACGTCTTCGTCTACTTCATCACCGAGGGCAAGGTGCGCGCACCGTTCGGGGCAATGGCGCTGATGAAGCGCATAGCCGACTGACAACCGTCCCTCGGTAGCTGTAAGCGCGTCATCTATGCTTTTTGCGCGTAGCAAAGCGCCTATTCGCGGCATCTTCGCCGTCATCGTAACCTTATCGACACTTCCTTGCTGCATGAATGCGACGACGCCAAGCCGCAGAGTTGGAGCCGCCGCCGGCAGGGAAAGAGGGGCATGTCGCTCGACTACACTTCACTTCTGCTGGCTGTCGGTTTCTCCGCAGCTTGCCTGAGCCTGACATTGTTCGGCATGTGGCTGACCGCGCGCTCGGAAAAATTCCTGCTGACATGGGCGATCAGCCTGGTGTTCGTGGTCGGCGATATCTTTGTCTATGACGCCTATATCGACATGCCCGGGCGCCTGCTCGGCATCGCCGCCCTGGCCCTGTTGCTGCTCGGTTTCTCGACCATGCTGGGTGCTGCCTACCAGTTCAGAACCGGCGGCTCGCCGCTGCCGCGGGCACTGTGGGGCTGCGTTTCGCTGGCGATAGCGCTGCCTGCCATGGCTCTGGGCTATGACGGCCTCGGCTTCATGTTCGAAAACCTGTTCGCCGCCCTGCTCCTGGTCGCGACAGCGCTCGAATACTGGAAAGGCCGCGACGAAGCCCCTGCCCTGACGATCGGCCTCACCGCACTCTATGCCGCCACGGCCACGTCCTTCGCGCTCTGTGCCATGGTTCTTGTTGAGGACGGCAAGCTGGTTCTCGGCCATGCGCCCAGCAACTGGGCCGAGGAATTGAGCCTCATCGTCGTCATCGCCAGCATGACGGGTATTGGCGCCCTGTCGCTTGCGCTCAACCAGGGGCGTCTGGCCAGGCACCACCGCCGCAATGCTCTGACCGATCCATTGACCGGCCTGCTCAACCGGCGCGCGCTGTTCGACCTGCATGGCCATGTCCCGGTCGGCGCGTTCACTGCCGTGATCGTCTTCGACCTCGACAATTTCAAAGCCATCAACGACGAGTTCGGCCACGCGGCGGGCGACGAGGTGCTGAAGGTGTTCGCTGGCGAACTCGCCGGCAATCTTCGCCAGACCGACGTCGCCGCGCGCATGGGCGGCGAGGAATTCGCACTGGTGCTGAAGCGCACCCTGCCGGAAACGGTCGAGGAAGCGGCAGAGCGCATCCGGACCGCTTTCGCGACGCGCCTGATAGAGACCGAGACGGGATCCCTGACCTGCACGGTCAGTGCCGGGTTTGCGTTCGGCAGCAAAGATGGCCTCAGCTTCGACAAGGTGCTCAGCGCCGCCGACAGGGCGCTCTACGACGCCAAGCGCGGCGGCCGCAACCGCGTCACCGCCTCGCCATTCCGGCGCGCGAGCTGACCGCGCGTATCAGTGCCGAGCCTGTAATTGCTGGATAATGCGTGTCGCCCAAAAGTGACCTCGGTTTTGGGAGTACGACACGCATTAAATCAAAGACCTAAAGCGCGTCACCTGACGCGCTTTAGGCGAAAGCGGCTCTATGCCGCCATGACGATTTCATTGAAAGTATCGAGGTCGACGTAGAACACCTTGGTGATCTCCTCGATCAGGTCGTCGTAGTCGCAGCCCTGCGATCTCAGGATGTTGATGGCGGCGATGATATCGACGCGTTCGGTAAGCCGCCGTTTCTGGTAGTCCTCGACGTAACGTTCCATGGCTGTCCCTTAGCCTGTGTGCCCAAACGCGTTGAACGACAGAGATCGCAGGAGGGAAGCTAGAAAGCCTTGCTTGCGTGGAACTTGCCCGGCCTTCGCCGCGCCCTCGATCTGCGATAACCAGACTGATACGGAAGCGGCCGACTCACAAAGCCAAGAAAAGACTAGCATGCAGCCTCTGGCGCGCCAGAGATGCGGATCGCTGAATGGAAGAAATATTGGACTTGCCAAAGACTTTGGATCGTCGGCCGAAGTCCAGAACCGATTCTAGACGGTCAGGAATTTGCGAACATCAGCCCGGTCTAAATCTTCCGCCGGGCCGGTATGAACGATCTGGCCACGATCCATGATGTTGACCTCATCGGCGAGTTCACGGCAGAAGTCGAGATATTGTTCGACCAGCAGCACCGCAATACCAGCCTGGTCACGCAGGTAACGGATGGCGCGGCCGATGTCCTTGATGATCGAGGGCTGGATGCCTTCCGTCGGCTCATCCAGCACCAGAAGCTTCGGCCGCATCACCAGCGCCCGGCCGATGGCCAGCTGCTGCTGCTGACCGCCGGAAAGATCGCCGCCGCGGCGGCCGAGCATCTGCTTCAGCACCGGAAACAGTTCGAAGACATGCGCCGGCACGTTGCGGTCGGCGCGCTTCAACGGCGCAAAACCCGATTCCAGGTTTTCGCGCACCGTCAGCAGGGGAAATATCTCCCTGCCCTGCGGTACGAATGCGATGCCCGACCGGGCGCGGTCATACGCCGCGCTCCGGTCGAGCGCCTTCCCCTCGAAGGCAACACTTCCGCTCGTCAGCCGGTGGTGGCCGACGATCGATCTCATCAAACTGGTCTTGCCGACGCCATTGCGGCCGAGCACGCAAGTGATCTTGCCGGCGCCCGCCTTCAGCGAAACGCCGCGCAGCGCCTGGGCGGCGCCGTAGTGGAGCGTGGCGTTTGAAACTTCGAGCATGTCTCAGCGCCTTTTCCAGAACCGGAGAAACGACAGATCGAAGCGATGGAATTGAACCCGCCAGACCATGCTCATCTCCCCAGATAGACTTCGACGACGCGCTCGTCGGCCGAAACGAAATCGAGTGTGCCTTCCGACAGCACCGAGCCCTCGTGCAGGCAGGTCACCTTGACGCCAAGTTCGCGCACGAAATGCATGTCGTGCTCGACGACGATGACCGAATGGTCGCGCGCTATATCCTTGAGCAGCCGCGCGGTCTCCTCGGTCTCGGCATCGGTCATGCCGGCCACCGGCTCGTCCACCAGCAGCAGTTTTGGGTCCTGCGCCAACAGCATGCCGATCTCCAGCCACTGTTTTTGGCCATGGCTGAGATTGGCCGCCAACTGGTTGCGCTTGTCGCCGAGCCGGATGATGCCGAGAATGTCGTCGATCTGCCGCGCCTCGGCCGCCGAGCGGCGATGGAACAGCGCCGGGAAGATCGAACGCGGCCCTTTCAGCGCCAGCATCAGATTTTCCTCGATCGTGTGGCTTTCGAAGACTGTCGGCTTCTGGAATTTGCGGCCGATGCCCATCATGGCGATCTCAGCCTCGTCATGCCTGGTAAGATTGACCTGGCCGTCGAAGAACACTTCGCCCTCGTCGGGCCGCGTCTTGCCGGTGACGATGTCCATCATCGTCGTCTTGCCGGCACCGTTGGGACCGATGATGGCGCGCATCTCGCCCTTGTCGAGCACCAGCGACAGGTTGTTGATGGCGCGAAAGCCGTCGAAGGAGACCGAGACGCCGTCGAGATAGAGGATGGTGTTCGATTTGCTCATGGTCGCCTACTCCGCCGCCTGCGGTTCAGGCTCGGACAAGGACCATTCGCCTGGATTTCTCGCCGGCGAGCGAGCGGGCTTCGAGGTCGCGGTCGCCACTCCAACCTCGGTGCCGGCTTCTTCAGCAACGGCGGCAGCGCGCAACGCCTTGGCATTGCCGCGCCAGCTATCCCACATGCCGATGATGCCCTTCGGCAAAAGCAGCGTGACGGCGACGAACAGGCCGCCGAGCGCGAACAGCCAGAGCTCCGGCAGCAGGCCGGTGAACCAGGATTTGCCGGCATTGACCAGCAGCGCGCCGATGATCGGCCCGACAATGGTGCCGCGCCCGCCGACGGCCGCCCAGATCACCACCTCGATCGAGTTGGACGGTTCGAACTCGCCGGGATTGATGATGCCGACCTGCGGCACATAGAGCGCACCGGCAATGCCGGCCATGACCGCCGATACCGTGAAGGCGAACAGTTTTACATTCTCCGCCCGCCAGCCGAGGAAGCGTGTGCGGCTTTCGGCGTCGCGCACCGCCATCAAGAGCTTGCCGTATTTGGAGCCGACGATGGCCCAGGTGATGAACACGGCGAGCGCCAGCATCACCGCGCTCGCGGCAAACAGCGCCGAACGCGTCGCGTCGGCCTGCACGTTGAAGCCCAGAATATCCTTGAAATCGGTCAGGCCGTTATTGCCGCCGAAACCCATGTCGTTGCGGAAGAAGGCGAGCAGCAGCGCATAGGTCATCGCCTGGGTGATGATGGAGAGATAGACGCCGGTGACACGGCTGCGGAAGGCGAACCAGCCGAAGACGAAGGCGAGCAGGCCGGGCACCGCGAGCACCATGAGGCCGGCGAACCAGAAATGGTCGAAGCCGTACCAGAACCAGGGCAATTCCTTGTAGTTCAGGAACACCATGAAATCAGGCAGGATCGGATTGCCATAGACGCCGCGCGAGCCGATCTGGCGCATCAGATACATGCCCATCGCGTAGCCGCCGAGCGCGAAGAAGGCGCCGTGGCCGAGCGAGAGGATGCCGCAATAGCCCCAGACGAGGTCAAGGGCGAGCGCCAGCAGCGCATAGCAGAGATATTTGCCGGTCAGCGCCACGATATAGGACGGGATGTAGAACGCGCTCGCCGGCGACACCGCCACGTTGAGCAGCGGCACGATGATGGCCACCGCCAGCAGGATGAAGATGGTGATGGCGATGCGGCGGTCCGCGCCGGCGGCAAAGAAGCGTCCGGTGATCATGCTTCCACCGCCCTGCCCTTGAGCGCGAACAGGCCGCGCGGGCGTTTCTGGATGAACAGGATGATCAGCACCAGCACGACGATCTTGCCAAGCACAGCGCCGGCATAGGGCTCGAGGAACTTGTTGACGATGCCGAGCGAAAAGGCGCCGACCAGCGTGCCCCAGAGATTGCCGACACCGCCGAAGACGACGACCATGAAGCTGTCGATGATGTAGCCGCGGCCGAGATTCGGCGAGACATTGTCGATCTGGCTGAGCGCGACACCGGCGATGCCGGCAATGCCGGATCCCAGCGCGAAGGTCAGCGCGTCCACCCACGGCGTCCTGATGCCCATGGAAGCGGCCATGCGCCGGTTGGCGGTGACGGCGCGCATCTGCAAGCCCCAGGGGGTGCGCTTCATGACGTAGAGCAGCAGGCCGAAGACGGTGAGCGCGAAAACGAGGATCCACAGACGGTTCCAGGTGATGGCGAGCTGACCGACATTGAACGAGCCCGACATCCACGAGGGGTTGCCGACCTCCTGGTTGGTCGGCCCGAAGATCGAGCGCACCGCCTGCTGCAGGATCAACGACACGCCCCAGGTCGCCAGCAGCGTCTCCAGCGGCCGGCCATAGAGGAAGCGGATGACGCCGCGCTCGATGATCAGGCCAACCAGGGCTGAGACAAGGAAGGCAAGCGGCAGCGCGATCACCAGCGACCAGTCGAACAGGCCGGGAAAAGACGTGCGGATCACCTGCTGGACGACGAAGGTGGTGTAGGCGCCAAGCATGACCATCTCGCCATGCGCCATGTTGATGACGCCCATGACGCCGAAGGTGATGGCGAGACCAATCGCGGCGAGCAGCAGCACCGAGCCCAGCGAAATGCCATACCAGATGTTCTGGCCGGCATCCCAGAAAGCCAGCGTCGAATTGATGCTGGCGATCGCGGCCGTCGCCGCTTCCTTGACTGCTCCAGAGGCGTTGGCCTCGACGGAGGTGAGCAGCGAAACCGCGTCACGGTCGCTGCGCGCGCCGATCAGCGCGATGGCCGCCAGCTTGTCGGCTTCAGGCCTGTCGGAGACAAGAACCGAGGCGGCGCGGGCCTGTTCGAGCAGGGCCTTGACGCTGGCCACACTCTCATTGGCGATCGCCGTATCGAGCGGCTCGATGTTGGCTGCGTCCGGTGTCTTGAACATGGTGTCGGCAGCGGCGATGCGCACAGCCGGATCCTTGGAACCAAGCGTCAACGTGCCCAATGCATCACGGATGGCGCGGCGCAACGTGTTGTTGACGCTGATCTTGGTTATGTCGTCCGCGGAGGCCTCGCCAGCTGCCTCACCGCTCAGCGGATCGAAAAGCTTGACGTTTTCGTCGCCTTCCTCGCCGACAAACACCATTGAGTCGGCGGTGCGAAAGTAAAGATTGCCGTCCGCCAATGCAGCAAGCGGCCGTTCGACAGCCGGGTCGCCTGTGGCTGTCAACTCTTGAACGACAGCTCCCGTCTCGGAAAAGTCCGTTGCTGTCGCGAATTTGGCGATGATGGCACGCAGATCGGCTTCCGCAGCGCCCGAAGACGACAGCGTCGTCAGCAGGAACAAAAGCGCCAGGCCCATCGCATGGAAAATCTTCATCGGTTCTTGGTGATCCTTGAAGGTTGAATGCGCGTCCGGACAGCGGAGGAAACCGTCCGGACGCGCGCGGTCTTGGGCATGGACCCGGAGGTCCAGCCCGGGAGGATCAGTTTGTGCCCTTGCCGCCGCACTTGCCGGTTTTGACGTTGAAGTTGCCGCAGCTGAGCGGCGCGCGCCAATCGGAAATCAGGTCCTTGGAGTCGGGCAGGTAGTCTGACCATTCGTCGCCCATCACCAGGCCCGGTGTCTTCGAAACCGTTTCGAACTGGCCATTGGCCTGGATTTCACCGATCAGAACCGGCTTGGTGATGTGGTGGTTCGGCATCATCGTTGAATAGCCGCCGGTCAGGTTCGGCACCGAAACGCCGATCATGGCGTCGATGACCTTGTCCGGATCGGTGGTGCCGGCCTTCTGGACAGCCTTCACCCACATGTTGAAGCCGATATAATGGGCTTCCATCGGGTCGTTGGTGGTGCGCTTGTTGTTCTTGATGAACTTGTGCCAGTCGGCGATGAACTTCTTGTTCTCAGGCGTGTTGATGCTCTCGAAATAGTTCCAGGCGGCGAGATGTCCGACCAGCGGCTTGGTGTCGAGACCGGCAAGTTCTTCCTCGCCAACCGAGAAGGCCATGACCGGGATGTCCTCGGCCTTGATGCCCTGGTTGCCGAGTTCCTTGTAGAACGGCACGTTGGCGTCACCGTTGACGGTCGAGACGACAGCGGTCTTCTTGCCGGCCGAACCGAACTTCTTGATCGCCGAAACTTCGGTCTGCCAGTCGGAGAAGCCGAACGGCGTGTAGTTGGTCATGATGTCTTCGGCCGCGACGCCCTTGGACTTCAGATAGGCTTCGAGGATCTTGTTGGTGGTGCGCGGATAGACGTAGTCGGTGCCTTCAAGCACCCAACGCTTTACCGAGCCGCCATCCTTGCTCATCAGATAGTCGACGGCCGGAATGGCCTGCTGGTTCGGAGCGGCACCGGTGTAGAACACGTTGCGCTCGCTTTCCTCGCCCTCATACTGGACGGGATAGAACAGGATGTTGTCGAGCTCGGAGAACACCGGCAGCACCGATTTGCGCGACACCGAGGTCCAGCAGCCGAACACAGCAGCGACCTTGTCCTTCGAAATCAGCTCGCGTGCCTTTTCGGCAAAGAGCGGCCAGTTGGAAGCCGGATCGACGACGACGGCTTCGAGCTTCTTGCCGAGCAGGCCGCCCTTGGCGTTCTGCTGCTCGATGAGCATCAGCATGGCGTCCTTCAGCGTCGTCTCCGAAATCGCCATGGTCCCCGACAGCGAGTGGAGAATGCCAACCTTGATCGTGTCCTCAGCCGCCTTGGCGGGTACGGACATCAACAGGCCGGCGGCGACCACGCTTGCCGAAAACATTTTTGTTATTGTAGAGAAACTACCCCTCATACCGAAGACTCCCAAGCTGGTTGATTGCACCGGAACAGTTCAATGCAACCCCCATGCCAACTGCTGGGGCGATGTTAGAGAAAGAAAAATATCATAACATTATCAAATGGTTGTTATATTAGTTTGGATAAACGTAGGAAAGCCGGTTAACAATTGGTTGAGGGAAATTTGCGCAGCGCACAAGGCATCTGCCTAATTTTCGCCCACTTTCATCAAATGCCTAGATTTTGACCTGGATGCGCAGGTTGCGGACGACAAATGTTGCGGTGCGGCGCAAAAATAGGGCAAGCTCGCTCCTCAACCGAGCAACGCCATGGCATCCCTGATTTCACGCATTTTGATCGGCATCGTGTTTCTGGCGACAGCGACCGGGGCAGCACGGGCCGACTTCAGTGACGGCAAGATGCCCGATGGCACCTACCACTGCGAAGTCTACCTGCTCGGCATGTTCATCAACCTCGGCGACATCACCATCAAGGGAAATGTCTACACCGGTCCTGTCACCTTCGGCACCGTCCAACAGGGCTACAATTACCAGATGGACGCAAACGGCGTCATCTCCTGGCTGGGGCCGCTCGGCGGCTACACCGCCGGCGGCAACGCGCTGTCGATGACCCAGGCAACGTTGGATGGCCAGAGCCCGCCCTCTTTCGACATCATCATGAAGCAGCCCGACGGCGCCTTCACCGCCTCGACCTGCACCAGGGGCTGAACGCCAAAAAAAGGCGCGGAACCATGTCAGGTTCCGCGCCAGCAGGCAGTCGGGGGAGGTCAGATGGTTTTCGCCGACATCTGGGCGGCGATATAATCGGCCTGGCGGATCGCCAGCGAGACGATGGTCAGGGTCGGGTTTTCGGCGGCGCCTGTCGTGAATTGGCTGCCGTCCGACACGAACAGGTTCTTGATGTCGTGCGTCTGGCCATGCTTGTTGACGACGCCGTCCTGCGCCTTCTCGCTCATCCGGTTGGTGCCGAGATTGTGGGTCGAGGGATAGGGTGGCGTCGGGAAGGTGCGGGTGGCGCCGACCGCATCGTAAAGTGCGGTGGCCTGCTTGTAGGCATGGTCGCGCATCGCCGTGTCGTTGGGATGATCGTCGAAATGCACGTCGGCGATGGGCATGCCGTGCGCGTCCTTCTCGTCCTTGTGCAAGGTGATGCGGTTCTCCTCGCGCGGCATGTCCTCGCCGACGATCCACAGGCCGGCCATATGGTCGTAATGGTCGAGCGCCGTGGTGAAGGAGCGCCCCCAACCACCCGGATTGAGGAAAGCGGCCATGAACGGCAGGCCGAGCGACAGCGTCTCGAACTCGTAGCCGCCGACAAAGCCGCGCGACGGATCATGGCGCGCCTCGTCGCGGATGATGCCGGCCATGGTGGTGCCGCGATACATGTGCACGGGCTTGTCGAAGATGGCATAGACCGAGCCGGTGGTGTGACGCATGTAGTTCTTGCCCACCTGCCCCGACGAATTGGCAAGCCCGTGCGGGAATTTGCTCGATTGCGAATTGAGCAGCAGGCGCGGGCTCTCGATCGAATTGCCGGCAACGGCGACGATGCGGGCTTTCTGTTCCTGCAGCTTGCCGTCCTTGTCGGCATAGACGACGCCGGTCACCTTGCCGTTGGCATCGTGGTTGATCTTGATCACCATGGCGTTCGGCCGGACTTCGAGGTGGCCTGTCGCCTCGCCCTTGGGGATCTCGGTGTAGAGCGTCGACCATTTGGCGCCCCACTTGCAGCCCTGGAAGCAGAAGCCGGTCTGCTGGCAGGAGTTGCGGTCGTCGCGCTCGACCGAATTGATCGCCATGTTGCCGGTGTGGCATTCCTTGTAGCCGAGCTTGTCGGCGCCGGCCTTCAGCACCTTGAAATTGTTGTTGCCCGGCAGCCGCGGCCAGTCATTGGTGCCGGTGACGCCCATCTTGGCTTCCGCGTTGGCGTAGTACGGCTCCATCTCTGCCAGCGTGATCGGCCAGTCGAGCAGGTTCGCGCCTTCCACTTTGCCGTAGGTCGATGCCGTCTTGAACTCATGCTCCTGGAAACGCAGCGAGGCGCCGGCCCAGTGCGTGGTCGAGCCGCCGACCGACTTGACGATCCATGCCGGCAGGTTCGGGAAATCGGTGGCCACGCGCCAGTCGCCGGACGTCGTGCGCTTGTCCGTCCAGGCAAGCTGGGCAAAAGAGTCCCACTCATCGTTGATGAAGTCCTCATATTCGTGACGGGCGCCCGCCTCGAGGATGACGACGTCGATGCCCTTCTGCGCCAGTTCGTTGCCGAGCGTGCCGCCGCCGGCGCCCGAGCCTATGATGACGACAACGCCGTCGTTTTTCAGATCAAATGAAGCTGCCATGGTTTCCTCCCATGAATTCCTGTTTGCGGGTTATCGGGACGATCGAGGCTCAGAGCCACTCGATGTCGCTGAAACCGCGCGCGATGTAGCCGCCCTTCGAGTAGGACTCGCCCTCGTAGCCGAAGATTGGCCACACCTCTTTCTGGTTGTAGAGACTGACGACAAGACCGCCGCGCACCGCCTGGAAGAAAGGCGTCTTCTCTATCTCGGTAAGCAGCGCCACACGCTGCTCTTCCCAGCCGAGCCCGCGATAACCACCCTTGCCGGCCTTCTTGTCGAGTTCGGCAATGCCCTTCTCGATCAGTTCCTTGTGAGCAGGATCCTTGGCGGCCGTCTCGTCATGGCCCTTGACCGCGACGGCATAGTATTTGTCCGGCACCTGGTCGTGCGGATAGATATCGCGCGCCACCTGGATCAGCGTCGCCATCGTCTCCGGCTTCAACGCCGAGGTTTCCAGCCCCCAGGCCTGTTCCGGGCTGATGACGGCGCTGCCGGAGATGACGAGCAACGCACCGATGCTGCCGCGCTTGAGAAGTTCCCGACGTGAAAGTCCAGGTTTCCCGTCATAGATCGTGACCATTTGTTCCTCCCTGCTTGCTATTTGCACCCCTAGAAGTGCCGTTGCTGGCACCGCGCCGATCAGCGCGGCCGATTCCCTATTGGAAGCGCCCTCCACGCTGCAGGACCTCGATCTTGTAGCCGTCGGGGTCCTCGATGAAGAAAAAGCGGGCGATCAGCGAACCGTCGCGGTTGAACTCGACGATCTTCTTCGGGTTGAGGCCAAGCGCGCCGAGCCGGTCGTGTTCGCTGTCGAGATCGGCGACCGAGACCGCGAGGTGGCCGTAGCCGTCGCCAAGCGCGTAAGGTTCCTGCCGGCCCTTGTTGACGGTCAACTCGACTTCGAAAGGCGTATCGGCATTGCTGAGGTAGATCAGCGTGAAGGTCTCGAAATCCAGCCGCTGGGCGATCCCCAGGCCGAACGCCCTGCTGTAGAAATCGATGGACCGGGCCTCCTCGAGAACCCGGATCATGGTGTGGATCGCCTTCGCCAAATCAGACCCCGCAGCGTTCGTGCTTTCGCAGGTGATTATGCGCGCCGCTAGAGATAAGGTGGTGGCAGCCGATTACCACGCATAGGATCGAAAAACGGGTACATGCATTAAGGACGAAAGTCCGATTGCCGTTGTCGACCGTCCGATCGAAAATGAAATCGCAGGCAGTGATCAAAAGGCGCCGATGGCTCCGTCGACGCCCAAGACCAACAAAAATGGGAGGTAACGATGTGCAGAGTGTTTGCCGCACAGGATCCGGAAGGCTATCGCCAGATCAACCGGTCGATTCGTATCGATGGCCATTCGACCAGCATCCAGCTCGAGGCGACGTTCTGGGCCTTGCTCGACGAAATCGCTGAAAGCCAGAACCTGACGACGCCGAAATTCATCTCGAAGCTTTACGACGAAGCCATCGAGATCAATGGCGAGATCCCCAATTTCGCGTCCATGCTGCGCACCACCTGCGCGCTCTATCTGCGCGGCCATCGGCCTGACTTGGACGAGCGGATGGCGTTGAAGCAGGAAGCGGCCTAGTACCCTTCCACGGCGATTTCGAGCGCCAGCCGGCTCATATCGGTGAAAAGCGCCTGGCGCTCGGAATAGTCGGCCTGTTCGCCGGTAACCAGATTGTCGACGACGGTCAGCAGCGACAAGGCCCTCGCGCCGAAATGCGCCGAGATGCGGTAGAGCGCGCTGGTTTCCATGTCCACGGCCAGCGCTCCGAGCGCCCTTGCTTCGGCATAGCGGGTGCGCGCTTCGGGATGGTAGAATATGTCGGTGCACACTGTCAGGCCGACGTGGTGGTCGATGCCGAGTTCGGCCGCCTTGGCCAAGGCGCAAGCAAGCAGCGCCGGATCCGGGCCGGCATCAGCTCCGTAAAGGCCAAAGACCTGACCGCTCTCAGTGTTTTCCGGCCGTGCCATTTGCGAGATCACCAGGCTGCGCAGCTTTACCTCATCGCTGAGGCCACCGCAGGTACCCGTGCGGATCAGTGTTCGGGCGCCATAATAATCAAGCAATTCATGGACATAGATCAGGAACGATGAAACGCCGATACCCGTCGACTGGATGCTGATGGGCCGGCCGCGAAACAGGCCGGTAAAGCCGAGAGCACCGCGCCGGCGATTGACGCAGCGCGGCGCCTTCAGAAATGTCTGGGCCATCCACTCGGCACGCTGCGGGTCACCCGGCAACAGCACCGTTTCGGCGTAGTCGCCCTTGCCTGCCTCGATGTGTGGCGTCAACCGCTGCTCCCCCAAGCCCGCTTGCCGTTTCACCCGCAATCATGGCGCTGTCACGGCGTTGTGCAAGGCCGGTCATTGGGGGGCGCAAGATCAGGACTCAAGCACGTCCTTGACGATCGTCGCCAGTTGCTTGAGCGAGAACGGCTTCGGCAGGAAGCCGAAATGCGCGTCGGCCGGCAGGTTCCTGGCGAATGCGTCCTCGGCATAGCCCGACACGAAGACGAACTTGATGTCCGGCTGGCGCTTGCGCAATTCGCCAAGCAGGGTCGGCCCGTCCATTTCCGGCATCACCACGTCGGAGACGACGATATCGACCTTTCCACCCAGGGCTTCGAACACTTCCAGCGCCTCGACGCCGGAGGATGCCTCGTGCACCGTATAGCCGCGCGAAATCAGCGCCCGCATGCCGCCCATGCGCACGGCATCCTCGTCCTCGACCAGCAGCACCGTGGCTGACCCGGACAGGTCCTTGGTGCTGTCGATTGGTTTGACTGGTGCTGCGCTTGGCGCTTCCCCGGCTTCGGCCGCCGTCTTCGCTTCCGCGATGTGGCGCGGCAGGAAGATGCGGAAGGTCGATCCCTTGCCGACCTCGGAATCGCAGAAAATGAAGCCGCCGGTCTGCTTGATGATGCCGTAGACCATGGACAGGCCAAGGCCCGTGCCCTTGCCGACCTCCTTGGTGGTGAAGAACGGCTCGAAGATCTTCTTCAGCACGTCGGGCGCGATGCCGCTGCCGGTATCCTCGGCTTCGACCACGACATAGTCGGCCGCGGTGAGTTCGCGATAAGGGAAGGCCTTGCACTCCTCGGCGGTGACGTTGCGGGTTCGCACGGTAAGATCGCCGCCGGCAGGCATCGCGTCGCGCGCATTGACCGCCAGATTGACCACCACCTGCTCGAATTGGCCAATGTCGACCTTGACCGGCCACAGGTCGCGGCCGTGGTCGATCTTCAGCTTGATGTCGTTGCCGACCAGGCGGGCAAGCAGCATCCTCAGATCGGCGAGCACGTCGGTCAGGTTCAGCACTTCCGGCCGCAGCGTCTGCTTGCGCGAGAAGGCCAGCAACTGCCTGACCAGCGAGGCTGCCCGATTGGCATTCTGCTTGATGTTCATGATGTCGGGGAAGGACGGGTCCGACGGCCGGTGATTGGTCAAAAGCAGGTCCGACGCCATGATGATGGCAGTCAGCACATTGTTGAAGTCATGGGCGATGCCACCGGCGAGTTGGCCGACCGCCTGCATCTTCTGGCTCTGCGCCATCTGCCCTTCGAGCGCCTTCTGCTCCGTCGTGTCGACGGCGTAGACGATGGCCGATTCCTCGGCACCCTCGCCGCCGGTGCCGTCGGCGACGGCATTGACGTAGAATCGGATGTGTCGCTCCTCGTTGCCGGGCAGCACGGTGTCGATCGGCTCGATGTCGGCCTGCCGCTGCCGGGCTTTTTCGAATGCCGCGGCAAAGGCCGGCCGCTCGCGTTCATGGATCACCGTATCGAGCCGCACGCGGCGATCCACGGCATCCCGGTCGACGACCGAGGAAAACAGCGACAGGAACGGCGCGTTGGTGCGCAGGATGCGCCCGCTGGCATCGACACCCGCGATCGCCATCGGAGTCGAGTTGAAGAAGCGGGTGAAGCGCACTTCCGAAGCGCGCAGATCAGCCGAAGCATCCTCGCCCTGGGTGCGGTTGAGCACGATCGTGCGCGTCGGGCCGCCGACACCTTCGCGGCTGGCCGAAACGCGATGCATAAAGCGCACCGGCAGCGCCTCTCCCGTCATCGTCGTCAGGTCGAGATCGATGACGGCGTTGCGCGTCGTGCCGGGATCGGCCTTGACCGAGCGCACCAGCGCCATGCCGTCGCCGGCAACGATATCGGGCAAGGTTACGGCGCCGGGCGTGAAGCTGGCGAGATCGATACCGAGCCATTCCGCGAGCGTGGCGTTGATGTAGGTGACCCGACCGTCCTGGTCGGCGGAAAAGAAGCCGGCCGGGGCATGGTCGAGGTGATCGATGGCCTTCTGCAGGTCGAGGAAGAAACGCTCCTGCTCCGCACGTTCCTGTGAAATGTCGGAGAGTTGCCAGGCCAGCATCGGCAATCGCTGGCCCGGAACGTTGAACGTGCGTGCACGCGCCCTGTACCAGCGGGCGCCCGGTTCGGCGCCGGGCCTGATCGACTGCGCCAGCCGAAATTCGCCGTCTCCCGGTTGGCCGTCACGCAGGCCGGATGCCAGCCGGTAAATGGTCACCGAGGCCTCGGGAACATCCGAAAGCAGCCCTTCGACCGTCTTGAGGTCGGCGGCCGAGGAGGCTCCGGTCATCTCGGCATAGGCCCGGTTGGCGTAGACGACGCGGCCCTTGGTGTCCGTCACCAGCAGGCCCTGTGCCATCGAATCGACGAACGCCTTGGACAGTTCATCGCCGGTCGAGCGCGGCGTCACCTGTACGAAGCCAATCGCGGTCGCGAACAGGAAGCCGACGCCGATCATCGCCAGCACGCCCAGCATGCCGAGCAGGAACGGGTCACCGAGGCGCTCGCGGAACAGGCCGAAAATGATCGCGGCGCCCGTCAGAACGACGATGAAGATGATGAGCCGGGTAACCGCGCCCGGTCGGGTGTTCTGGTCGACGATCGGTACCGGATAGAAATCGCCGCGCGCTTCCTTGGCCATATGCCCCCTGCTCGTGAAGTCCGACGTTCCGACACCCGCCCCTAATGCATGTCGCCCAAAAGTGACTTCGGTTTTGGGAAAACGACATGCACGAAAACAAGGACCTAAAACGCGTCGCATGAATCGGCGTCAGCGCGACGCGCTTTAGCCGGTTGAATCACATTCTCCTAGTCCGGAAAAGGCCCGGGCGGCAAATGTCAGATAAAAATGATGCCGGCCGTGTTTCAAGCTGTTCACGATGGGTGAAAGGCAACTTGCGGTAGCCAGTCGCAACGGTCTAGTGTCGCGTCACTTTCCAAAACCGATCAGGGGAAACCAATGCAGTGGCTGGATAGCGTGGCGGGCCCTGGTTATGCGGCGGCACTCCTGTGGACCTTCGCGGCGCTGATCCTGCTGGTCATCGTGCTCGTCATCATCAGGCTCGTGCGCAACCTGACCTTCGGCACGTTTGTCGCGGGTGGCCGGAACCGCAAGACGCGGCTCGCCGTCATGGACGCCACCGCCGTCGACAGCCATCGCCGGCTGGTATTGGTGCGCCGCGACGACATCGAGCATCTGCTTCTGATTGGCGGCCCGACCGACCTCGTCGTCGAGCGCGACATCCGTCTTGCCGCTCCGCGCCGTCCGGCGCTGACGGGAGATGGCGGCCTGCAGCCTGTCCCGGCCACCGCGGCCCCGGCAGCGAAACCGCGGCCGCCTCAGACGGCTCCCGCACCGGCACGACCGGCACCGCCGCCACAACCGGTGACCGCGGCCGTGCCGCCTGCCCGCCCGCGCCCGGCAGCGCCGCCACCGGCCCCGGCGCCCGCGCCCGCGCCGAAACCGGTGACGCAGACCTATCAATCGGCCAATGTCACGCCGTTGCCTGCCTACGGCTCCGCCAACGCCAATGCCATCAGGCACGCGCCACCACCGCCGCCAAGGCAGGACAGCATCGACGAAACGTTGATGAAGGACCTCGAATTTTCACTCGACCAGCCTCGTTCCGGCGGCCCTGTCGGCAAGCCGGCAGCCAAGGCGCCGCAGTCGCTCGACGATGAAATGACCAAGCTGCTGGGCGAACTTTCAAGCCAGAAGAGATGATTGGCGCCTGAGCCACCTGCCGGCCGGCGACCTGGCCGAGGCCTGAGTACGCTTCCGCTCGCTGCAATGAATTTGCCAAGCACCAACAAAAATGGCCGGAAAATCCGGCCATTTTGATATCAACTTGATTGTAGCCCTCTGAGACACAGCCCAGAAGCAATGCGTCAGTCGTCGCGATAGACTTTTTCGCGGCGCTCGTGCCGTTCCTGCGCTTCGATCGACAAGGTGGCGATCGGACGCGCGTCAAGCCGCTTCAGCGCGATCGGCTCGCCGGTTTCCTCGCAGTAGCCGTAAGTGCCTTCATCGATGCGCTGCAGCGCCGAATCGATCTTTGAGATGAGTTTCCGCTGACGGTCGCGGGCCCTGAGCTCGATGGCGCGGTCTGTTTCAGAAGAGGCGCGGTCGGCGAGGTCGGGGTGGTTGGCGTTTTCCTGCTGCAGGATTTCGAGAGTTTCGCGCGCTTCGCGCAATATGTCATTTTTCCAGGTGACGAGCTTCAGGCGGAAGTAGGATTTCTGCCGTTCGTTCATGAACGGCTCGTCTTCGGAGGGTACGTAATCGGCGGTAACGATGTCGTTCATTCGACTCACCCAAACTGCCCCAAATTTCGCGCCTATATATTCGCCGCCCGACGCCTGCACAAGCGCAATCGGCCACCGACTCACGCAATTGTTAAAGTGCCCCTGCGGCACGTGTCGGAGCGAGATGCTGCTGATTCGATGGCGAAAGTGCCGCAACCCTTTGCCACGTGGTGTTGTGCGCAATTCCTTGCGCGCAAGAACACGGACCATTGTGCGCAATGCCCTTCTCATGGCTAATCGCAATCCGGCTTCGGCATCGGCATCATTGGAGGTTGGGTGAGCAGGCTCTATCTGTTGCGACACGCCAAGGCCGGCTGGGCGCTGCCCGGCATGCGTGATTTCGATCGCCCGCTCGACGCAGCCGGCCGCGCCGACGCCGAGATCATGGGCGCTGCCATGCGGTCACGTGGCTATGTCCCCGACCTGACATTGTGCTCAAACGCCAGGCGCGCCAAGGAAACGCTCGAAGGCCTGGCCGGCCATACCGACACCGGCAAGGTGCTGTTTCTCGACACCCTCTACAGCGAAGACGCTGCCGGCTATCTCCGCCTTATCCGGGAGCATGGCGGGCCGGGTTCGCTCCTGGTCATCGGCCACAACCCGATGACGGAGGACCTTGCCATGGCGGTCTCGGGCGACGGCGACGATACGGCGCGTGCACTGCTCAATCACGGTTTCCCGACCTCGGGCCTGGCGGTCGTTCGTTTTCTGGACGAATTGGCGAAAGCAAGCCAGGAGGCCGGCTATCTCGAAGCGTTTTTGACACCGGCCGATCTCTAGCATCGATTTGGATGTCAATTTCCAGCGCCATTTCAAAGCCGGGTTCCAACGCCTATATCGGACGGACGCAAGCCCGAGAGATCACATTTTGGCATCATCGCTGACCACCTTCACCGACGAGGCAAGGATTGCCCTCGATACGCTGTCAGGACGCGCCACCGGGCTTTTTTCGCCGTCGATGCGGTTGGGTGTCACGGGTCTTTCACGCGCGGGCAAGACGGTGTTCATCTCCGCGCTGGTCCACAATCTGATCCATGGTGGACGCCTGCCGCTGTTCGAGGCGCAGAAATCCGGTCGCATCGCGCGCGCCTTCCTCGAAGAGCAGCCTGACGACGCCGTGCCGCGATTCCAGTACGAGGATCACATCGCCGCTTTGGTCAACGACCGCGTCTGGCCCGATTCGACACGCGCCATCTCGGAACTGCGGCTGACCATCGAATACGAATCAGCCTCCGGCTGGAGCCGCATGTTCTCCTCCGGCAAGCTGTCGGTCGATATCGTCGACTATCCCGGTGAATGGCTGCTCGACCTGCCGCTGCTCGGCAAATCCTTCGCCGATTTTTCACGTGAGGCCATCGAGATGGCCACTTTGCCGGTGCGCGAGGATCTGTCGCGGGCGTGGCGAGCGATTTCGGCGGAAATCGACCCGAATGCCGATGCCGACGAGATGACCGCACGGCGCCTGGCCGAAAGCTTCGCCGCCTATCTCAAGGCCTGCAAGCTCGACGAACGCGCGCTTTCGACCCTGCCGCCCGGCCGTTTCCTGATGCCAGGCGATCTCGAGGGTTCCCCCGCGCTTACCTTCGCGCCGCTGGCCGGCCTCGACAAGCGTCCGCGCCCAGGATCGCTGCACGCCATGATGGAGCGGCGCTACGAGGCCTACAAGACGCATGTCGTCAAACCCTTCTTCCGCGAACACATTGCGCGTCTCGATCGCCAGATCGTGCTGATCGATGCCATGCAGGCATTGAACGCCGGCCCCGGCGCCATGGCCGACCTGGAGCGCGCGGTGACCGAGATTCTCAGCTGTTTCCGCCCTGGTCGGGGCAGCTTCCTCACCGATCTCTTTTCGCGGCGCATCGATCGCATCCTGGTCGCCGCGACCAAGGCCGATCATCTGCATCACGAAAGCCATGACCGGTTGCAGGCGATCGTTCGGCGACTGGCCGACCGTGCCGTGGCGCGGGCGAATTTCACCGGCGCCGATGTCGACGTGGTCGCCCTGGCGGCGGTGCGCGCCACCCGCGAAGGCACAGTCAAGCAGGGCCGCGAGACGTTGCCCGTCATCATCGGCACGCCGATCGCCGGCGAGCAGATCAACGGCGAAACGTTTGACGGCAAGGCCGAAACAGCCATATTTCCCGGTGACTTACCGGAAAAGATTGATGCGGTGTTCGATACTTCGGGTCCAGATCACCGGCAGGATTCCACGGACCCGGCAATCCGCTTTGTCCGGTTCCGCCCGCCAAAACTCGAACGCACGGCCGAAGGCGTCACGCTGTCCTTGCCGCATATCAGGCTCGACCGTGCCCTGCAGTTCCTGATCGGAGACCATCTGGCATGATCGCGCCCCGCAAGCCGGCGGCATTCCGCATCGAGCCGGAAGCCGCGCCAACGCAAGAGGCGTCAAAGACGCGCCAGGCCGAGCCGTCGCGCAAACCCCGCGTGATGAAGGCCGATGTCGCGCTGGTCATACCGGCCGAGGTCGACGTCTTCGACGAGCCAGACATCATTGCCGCCGAACTGCCACCGGCGGTCGCCCCCAGGAAACGCTCGCTGTTAGGCAGCATCTTCTTTGGCGCCATGGGCGTACTGGTTTCGCTGGCTGTCGGCCTGTGGACCGACCAGCTGATCCGCGATCTCTTCGCCCGCGCCGAATGGCTGGGCTGGCTGGCCGCCGGCATGGCCGTTATCGCCGTGCTGGCACTTCTGGTGATCCTCGTTCGCGAATTCCTGGCCATCGCCCGTCTTGCCGAAGTCGAAAAGCTGCAAAAACGTGCGCTCGATGCCATCGCACGCGACGACCCCAAGGCGGCCCGATCGGTGGTCGACGAGCTTTCGGCTTTCGTCGCGGCCAAGCCCGAGACCGCGGCTGGCCGGCGCGCTTTGGCCGAACTGCGCGGCGAAATCATCGACGGCGGCAATCTGGTGCGTCTGGCCGAAGCGGAAATTCTCGGCCCCCTCGATGCCAGGGCAAAGGTGATGATTCTCGAGGCCGCCAAACGCGTCTCACTGGTGACGGCGGTCAGCCCGCGTGCGCTCGTCGATGTCGCCTATGTCGTGTTCGAGGCGGGACGCCTCATTCGCCGCCTCTCGGAACTTTATGGCGGACGGCCGGGAACGCTGGGTTTCTTCCGCCTGGCGCGCAGTGTGCTGGCGCATCTGGCGGTCACCGGCTCGATCGCCGTCGGCGACAGTTTCGTCCAGCAGATCGTCGGCCATGGGCTGGCGGCACGGCTTTCGGCCAAGCTTGGCGAGGGCGTCGTCAACGGCATGATGACGGCGCGCATCGGCATCGCGGCGATGGAAACGGCGCGCCCCCTGCCCTTCAGCGCCGCCAAGCGCCCGGGACTGGGCGATTTCCTCTCGGCGCTGACATCGTTTGCAACGAAGAAGGACACCGAGACATCAGGCCCCGGCAAATAGCGTTTTACGCTTCGAGACGGTGAACGGATCGCGGTTTCGAGGCCCTGCGGTGACGAAGCATTAACCAATCTTCTTCATGGTCAAACCGGTTCCAAACAGCATCTTTGTTGCCGGGTGTCGTCGATGAAAAGTGTAATTCTGTCCAGCGTCTTGCCCCTGGCCGTCGCGATCACAGCAGTCGTCGGTGTTGCCTCGGGGGCTTCCGCTACAGAGCCGGACAAGCAGTTCTTCCAGTCGGCCGAAGGCAAATGGGTCGGCCCGGGCGAAATCGTCGCCGGCAAGTACAAGGGCACGAAATTCAACTGCAGCTTCACCGGCTCCACGCCGGACGGCAAGATGGGCATGACGCTGGACGGCGGCTGCCGGGTCGGCATGTTCACCCAGCCGATGTCGGCCAAGATCGAGCGCAAGGGCCGCGACTACAAGGGTTCCTTCATGGGCGGCGCAGCCGGTTCCGGCCTCGACATCATCGGCGGCAACGTTGTCGATGCCCGCAAGGTGGTCTTTACCATCAACCGCAACCAGTTGCGCGGCGTCATGCAGGCCCGCATTCCCGACGACAACTCGATGACCGTGACGGTTGCCGTGCGTGTCCAGGACCAGCTGGTGCCGGTCATCGGCATGAGCCTGAAGCGCGTCGATGCCGTCGAAGTCGGCTCCATCGCGCCGAACTGAGCGCGCATCACGCCCACTATCCCTGACACATCCCCAAAAACAAAGAGGCGGCAGCCCATCGCCACCGCCCCCTTGAACCAGTCGAATCAGGCGTTTAGCCCTTGATGGCGGCCGTCACCTCGTCATACGCCTTGCAGGCGTCGGCGAGCGTCGTGGCGCCCTGGTACTTGGTTGTCACCGCCTGGACCTTCGCGGTCAGGTCAGCCGCCTTGGACGGATCCTTGGTGATCGCTTCCTGCAGCGCGGCAGCCATGTCCTGCGCCTTCTTGGTCGCGATCTCGGCCGTGCATTCAGGCGCCTTCGAACAGGCCGAACCGGCGAGCACCGCCAGGCCGACGGCAACAAGCAAAAACTTCTTCATGTCAGTCATCTCCTCAAAAGGGCGCGACTTGATCGTCGCTCACCCTCCAATGGCCGTAGCCGAGCGTCCTTAGCCTTCGATTGTGGCAACAAGCAACGCGCGCATGGCGTAAACTTGTGTAACGCGCCTGCAATATTGGTCCGGGCCGGTTCGGGCTACTGTGTCAGCGGCGGCAAGGTTTAGTTGCGTGGCTGTAGCAGCGCCAAGACGGCTGTCGATGCGGCAAGGATAGCAGTCACGGTCAAAGGCGCTGTAGGGCCATAGGTGTCCACGGCGTAGCCGCCGACAATCGCGCCGATGGTGATGGCGACCTGAAAAGAGGCGACCATCAGGCTGCCCGCTGCTTCCAGCGCGTCCGGCGCTGCGCGAGACAAATTTGTCGGCAGCACCACCGGCGCCATGCCGAAAGCGAAGCCCCACAGCGTAGCGAAGCCAAAGGCAACGCCAATGTGCACGCCCCAAAGCACCAATGCCAGCGCCGCAAACGCCATCAATGCGGCGGTAACCACGAGAGCCACGTGGATATTGGCGTCGGCCATGCGGCCACCGGCAATATTGCCGATCACCGCGGCGATGCCAAATCCGAGCAACGCCAGGGCAATTGGCCCGGTTGCAAGGAGCGTCACATCTTCGAGAAAGGGGCGTACATAGACCGAGCCGGCAAAATGCCCCGTCATCAGCAAAAGAATAGCAAGCATACCAAGTTGAACGCCACGCCGCCGTGTCAGCCGAAATACGTCTGCAAGACTATTGCTTGCCGTTGCAGGCAAAGACGGCAGGCTAAGCAACTGCAGCAACATGGCAACCACGGCCAGCCCCGCTGTCATGGCCATGGCGCTGCGCCATCCCAGCCAGTCGCTGATCAGCGCCCCCATCGACGGTGCGGCAATGGTGGCGAGCGAGACGCCGAGGGTGACGATAGCCATGCCCCGACCTGTCGCATTGGCACCAACCAGCCTCGCGACGACGGCGACCGAAAGCGCCCAGAAAGCGCTGAGAGCGATTCCCAGCCCGGCCCGGCCTAGCAACAGCAGCCAAAAATTGGGCGCCAGCGCCGCAAGAATATTGGAAGCGACCGCTAGCGCCATGAGGCCAACCAGCACCGTCTTGCGGTTCAATCGGCCGATGAGAACATTGCTCAACATGGCCGTCACGGCGCCGACAGAAGCGGTGGCGGTGACGACCTGTCCGGCAGTTCCCTCGCTGATGCCGAGATCGCGCGCCATTGGCGTCAACAGACCTGCCGGCAGAAATTCGGCTGAGACCAGGGCAAAGCTGGTGGCCGCCAATGAAATGACCGCGAACCAGGTGGTTGCGCTCCACGCGGTCGGCGCAGCCGCATCAACGTCTATCGCCGCGTCTTCAAGCTGTAATGTTGTGTCAGTCACGGAAAGATCTCCAAAGTTTGGAGACCTTCATAAACGAGTCTCTTCGGATGATATGTATCTCAAAATCCGAAATCCATGTCTATTCGTCCGGGAATTGTGCGACGCACAACGCCTGGCGAGACATTGGTGATGCGCTTGAAGGCGCGAGCGAAGGATGCCTCGGAATCATAGCCCAGACGGGTAGCAACCTCGGCCACCGACAAGCCGTTTTGCCCCAGCAACTCGCGGGCAAGCTGCATGCGCAGGCGGGCGAGATAGCGTGCAGCACCCTCCCCCAACACAGCGCTGAAGCGCTCGGCGAAAACCGAGCGCGATTGGCCTGCCAGGCCGGCGAGGCTTTCCAGCGTCCAGTTGTGGCCGGGGTCTCGGTGCATGGCTGCCAGAGCCCGGCCGATATGGGGGTCGCGGATGGCTGCAAGCCAACCGGTGGTCGAAGCTCCATTGCAATTGACCCAGCAGCGGATGAGCCGAGCCGTCAGCAAGTCTGCCATACGCGACAAGATGGTGGCGCTGCCCATCTGCGGTTGAGCGGCCTCCGCCGTCATGGCCGCCAGCAGAGGGCCGACAATCGGGTCATTGCCGGCCACGTCGCAACCCTTGATGATAGGCGGCATCAGCGTGATCAATGGGTTAAGCGCACAAGAGCCCAGGGCCATTGAGCCGCAGAAAAGGGTGCTTGTCGCGCCGGTTCCTTCCCGCACCACCTCGCAGACGTTGCCCCCCAATTTGATCACCTGGCAACCCTCGAGCGAGTCGCCTGCAACGTCCGGGGCACTCGCCAGCCGATGGGTGATGCCTTGCGGCAACAGCACCAGATCGCCATCGCGCAACTCCTGCCAGCCCTGCGCCTCGGTATGGATCCAGCACGGACCCTGGCCGACAAAGTGAAAACGAAGCAGCGATTGTTGCGGAAACTCTATGCTCCATGGATGTCGGAGCTCGCAGCGGCCATAATTGACGCCACTCAGGCGAAAGTCTTGTAGGACCTCGCTGAGCGCATCCATCGGAATATGGGGCGGCGGAGACGGCCGGGACGAATGGACAGTCATACCGCCGATATAGACACCAATCGTCCGGCAAGCAAGCGGAGACGATTGTTCCACCAGAGGAAACGCTTCAACGGCACCTACCCGTCCTGGCAGGCTCCCCGCCCTTGCCTCCCGCTCCAACTGCATGCAAGGAGTGCTGTCGGACATAGGGACAAGAGGCATGGCAGCGGAAGCGTCGGGCAGCGATCTCATTCAGGTGGTGGCGCTGCTTGCCGCAGGCGTCGTCGCCGTTCCGATCTTCAAACGCATGGGCCTCGGCTCGATCCTCGGCTATCTCGCCGCCGGCGTGGTGATCGGGCCGTTCGGCATCGGCGTCTTTTCCGAATCGGGGGCCATCCTCCATGTCGCCGAACTCGGCGTCGTCATGTTCCTGTTCATCATCGGACTGGAAATGCAGCCGTCGCGGCTCTGGGGCCTGCGCCGCGAAATCTTCGGGCTCGGCGCGCTGCAAGTAGGCGTCTGCGCGGTCTTGTTGACCGGTGTCGGAATGGCCGGCGGTTTTCCGATCTCGCAATCCTTCGTCGCCGGCGCCGGTTTCGTGCTGACCTCGACGGCGATCGTCATGCAGCTTCTCGAGGAACGCGGCGAAATCGCCTCGCCGAAAGGCCAGCGCATCGTCTCCATCCTGCTGCTGGAAGATCTGGCCATCGTGCCGCTGCTGGCCCTGATCGCGTTCCTGGCGCCAGGCGGCGCCGACACCAGCCTGTCGGAAAGGCTGACCGAGGTTGGCATCGGCCTTGCCGCGATCGTCGGACTGGTGCTGGCCGGCCGCTATCTGCTCAACCCGTTCTTCCGCATCCTGGCGGATGCCCGTGCCCGTGAGGTGATGACGGCCGCGGCCCTTCTGGTGGTGCTCGGATCGGCACTCGCCATGCAGCTCAGCGGCTTGTCGATGGCGATGGGCGCCTTCCTGGCCGGCGTTCTTCTGTCCGAATCGACCTTCCGCCATCAGCTCGAAGCCGACATCGAGCCGTTCCGCGGCATCCTGCTCGGCCTGTTCTTCCTTGCGGTCGGCATGTCGCTCGACCTGCATGTGGTGGCCGCGAACTGGAAGCTGATCGCCATCTATGTCGTCGCCTACATGGTGATGAAGGCGTTTGGCATCTACATCGTCGCCCGCATCCTCAAGACAGGCCATCGCGAGGCGCTGGAACGCGCTGTCTTCATGGCGCAGGGCGGCGAATTCGCCTTCGTCCTCTACTCTGCCGCCGCTGCCGTCGGCATCATCGACAGCAACGCCAACGCCACGCTGACGGCAATCGTCATCATCTCCATGGTGCTGACGCCGCTGGCGATCATTGGCTTGCGTTATATCACCCCGCGCGACGAGCAATCGCTCGACGGCGTCGATGTCGCCGACGGCCTGACCGGCAGCGTGCTGGTCATCGGCTTCGGCCGCTTCGGCCAGATCGCCAGCCAGCCGCTGCTGCTGCGCGGCATCGACGTCTCGATCATCGACAACGATGTCGAGATGATCCAGGCAGCCGCCGATTTCGGCTTCAAGGTCTATTATGGCGATGGCACACGGCTCGACATCCTGCGCGCCGCGGGCGCTGGCCAGGCGCGCGCCGTGCTGATCTGCGTCGACAAGGCCGATGCCGCCGTTCGCATCGCCGAACTCGTCAAGGCCGAGTTTCCCTTGCTGACCGTGCTGGCGCGCGCCTTCGATCGCGGCACCGCTCTGCAACTCATCCGCGCCGGCGTGGACTATCAGCTGCGCGAGACCTTCGAATCGGCACTGGTTTTCGGTGGCTCGGCGCTGGAATCGCTTGGCGTTGATCCCGAGGACGTGGCTGAAACGATCGAGGACGTCAGGCGCCGCGACAACGACCGGTTCGAAACCCAGCTCGCTGAAGGCATCCGCGCCGGCCAACGCTTTTTGCGGGGCAATATCGGCACGCCGATTCCGACGCCGCTCTCCACGCCGCGCCGCCCCGGTCAGGCCCTCAACGAAGAAACGGCCGGCGTTCTACACAAATCCGAAACTGCCGATTGAACTGAGGATTCATGCATGGAATTGGACAGCCGGGCCCTGTCGGTCACCAAATTCTGGCGTGACGCCGGCGAGGATGCATGGTTCGAGAAGAACGAGGCTTTCGATGCCGGTTTCCGCAACCGCTTTCTCGAACTGCACTATGCCGCCGCGCGGCGCGAATGCGACGACTGGTCAGGCCATGCCGAAGGTTCGCTGGCGCTGATGATCCTGCTCGACCAGTTTCCGCGCAATTGCTTTCGCGGCACGGGCCATATGTACGCGACCGACCCGCTGGCGAAGCATTTCGCTGAAAAAGCGGTCAAGGCCGGGCATGACCTGGCGCTGGAACCGGAAGTCCGCGTGTTCCTGTACCTGCCGTTTGAGCATGCGGAAAATCTTGCCGATCAGGACATTTCGGTCGAGCTGCACACCGCTAGGGCCGCGTTCAACCTGAAATACGCACTGGAGCATCGCGACATCATCCAGCGCTTCGGCCGCTTTCCGCATCGGAACAAAATGCTTGGCCGCGAGACGACGCCGGAGGAGCAGGCATTCCTCGACGAAGGCGGCTTCTCAGGCTGATTGCTACGACGACCGGCGACCACCCAGTAGAGCGCTCAGGTCAGCCACCAATCCCGGCCGGACGTCAGACGTTCGATGCCTGATGTCTCGACCCCAGCCAATCGCTCCGATACGCTTCGCCCGCCGACGGCAAGATCCGGCGCGATCTCAGCCAGCGGCGCCAGCACGAAGGCGCGCTCCAGCATGCGCGGATGCGGCACCTCCAGCCCGGTTTCGTGGATGACGCGGTCGCCGAACACCAGAATGTCGATATCGATCAGGCGCGGCCCCCAGCGCTCCTCGCGCACCCGCTTCAGCTTCCGCTCGGCGTCGAGGCAGAGGTCGAGCAGCGCCCGCGGCGAGAGCCGGGTCGACAATTCAGCGGCCGCGTTGAGGAAATCCGGCTGATCGAGCTTGCCCCAGGGCGGCGTGCGATAGAGCGAGGAGACGGCGGTGACGCGCGTATCCGCATCGGCGTCGAGAATGCGCAGTGCCGCCGCCATCGAGGCAGCCGGATCGCCCAGATTGCCGCCGAGGCTGAGGTAGACGGTGTTATTCGGGCCAGACAACGGTCACCTCGACATAATCGAGCACGCCGGGCACCGGCGCGTTCGGCTTGCGCACGGTGATTTCGGCCCTCTTTATCTGCGGAAACCGCTCCGTCAGCGCCTTTGCCACTTCCATTGCCAGGGCCTCGATCAGGAAGCGCCGCTCGCCGGTGATGATCTTCTCGATCACCGTAAAGGCAATGCCGTAGTTGACGGTCTCCTCGATGGCGTCGTCGACAAGCGCGCGTCCGGGTTCGACCGACAGCACCGCGTCGACATAGAAACGCTGGCCGAGCGCCTCCTCTTCGTCGAGCACGCCATGCCGGGCAAAGAAGGCGCAGTTCTTCAGGCGGATGACATACATGGCTCAGCGTCCCGATACAGCGATTTCACGCGCCAGCATAGCATCCGCCACGGCCAGCGCGTCCACGTTGATTGCGACATCATGGACGCGAAACAGATGCGCGCCCTTGAGCCTGAGAATGACGCTGGTCGCCGCCGTCCCGGCAGCCCGGTCGGCCGCATCACGGCCGGTGACGATGCCGATGAAGCGTTTTCGCGAGGTGCCTGCCATCAGCGGAAAGCCGAGCGCATGGAGCTCGGAAAACCGCGCCATCAGATCGAGATTTTCCTGCGCCGTCTCCTTGGCGAAGCCGAAGCCGGGATCGAGCACGATGCGATCGTCCGTGACGCCGTTGCGACGCGCGATCTCCAGCGATCTTTCCAGGAACACAAACTGGTCGGCGATCACGTCGGGCAGTTTCTCACGGTCCCGTCCGGTATGCATGATGACGAGCCCGGCGCCGGTTTCGGCCGCGACCCGCGCAATGTCGAGCTCGCGCTGCAGACCCCAGACATCGTTGACGATATGTGCGCCGGCAGCTACTGCAAGCCGCGCGGTCTCAGAACGATAGGTGTCGACCGAAATCAGCACCTCATTGGCGCTCGCCAGCGCCTCGATCACCGGCAGGATACGCGCCTGTTCCTCGCTGGCCGATATGGCGGCGGCGCCCGGCCGGGTCGATTCTCCGCCGACATCGATGATGCCAGCCCCTTCCCCGACCATACGGCGCGCCTGTGCCAGTGCCGCTTCGGGCGCATCAAACAGCCCGCCGTCGGAAAAACTGTCGGGGGTGACGTTGAGGATGCCGACGACCACGGCCTTGCCGCCAAGGTCGAGATGGCGTCCATGCGCCAGCTGCCATCGCGTTGCCGTCATTGCTCATCTACCATGGGGCTCATCAACGATGTGTGATCCGCAAAGGATCAATTCCGTTGCGCCGGCAACGGCCGTAAAGCAAGGTGGTGGAAGAGGCAATATGATGAAACGATCCCTGCTTTGCGCACTGCTGCTTGCCGTGACCGCCGTCCCGGCGGGCGCGGCCAATCTGGTGAAAACATACAGCTATTTTTCCATTGGCGGCAGCACGCTCGAAGACATCGAGAAGCAGCTCTCCATACACGGACCGCAGGTCAAAAGCACGGGCTCGCGCCACCCCGGCGCCACCCAGATGGCCTTCACCACCCGTATCAGCTACGCAAAACAGGCTGGCTCCTGCCGGATCGCCGACGCGGTTGTGACCGTCAAGGTCAAGGTGATCCTTCCGGAATGGCGCCGCCCGCGCAAGGCGGACCCGGATGTGAAGCTGTTCTGGGATACGCTGGCTGCCGACATCAAGCGCCACGAAGAACGCCATGTCGAGATCGCCAAGAACCATGGCCGCCAGTTGGAAGACGCGCTGAAGGCGACCTATCCGCAGAAGGATTGCGGTGCGGCCAAGGCCAAGGCGGCCGAGATCACCGCCGCCATTCTCGCCAGCCACGACCGCGCCCAGGTGCAGTTCGATCGCGTCGAAAGCGTCAATTTCGAAAGCCGTATCCTGCGGCTCATGCGCTATCGAATCCAGCGCATCGAGAACGGTCAGTTGCCGCCACCGGCCTGAATTTCGTCGGCGTCCTCAATGGCGCCGATGCAAGCCAACCGGGCTGAAGCGTAGTGCCAGCTTCGAAAAATTTTCGAACGGCAGTCGAAATCGGCCTATACGGAACGACATATCACAGGTTGGCAGGACACAACCCTCGAGGCACGGGCACCACGACCGATCGCGCGGCGGACACACCAGGCAAGCCCAATCGGTGACCCGGACAGCGCGCAAAGCACATGGACAAAGACTATGGACCAGGCTGCCGACAAGCAGACCATGGCGGCTGCCGCCACACCACTGACCGAAAGCGAGAAGAACGCCATCATCGGCGGCGTTCTCCTGTCGATGCTGCTGGCCGCACTTGACCAGACCATCGTCGCGCCTGCCATGCCGACCATCGGGCGCTCGCTCGGCCATGCCGAATACCTGCCATGGATCGTCACCGGCTACCTCCTGACCGCAACCGCCGTGGCGCCGCTCTACGGCAAGATTTCCGATGTCTATGGCCGTCGGCCGACCGTCTATGCGGCAATCCTTATCTTTCTCGCCGGATCGCTGGTCAGCGCAATGGCTCCCAACATGTTCGTCCTTGTCCTGGGACGCGCCATCCAGGGTGCCGGTGGCGGCGGCCTTTTTGCCCTGACGCAGACGGTGGTCGGGGACCTTGTTCCGCCGCGCGAGCGGGCGCGCTATGCGGCGTGGTTCTCCGGTACGTGGGCCGTCGCCAGCGTCGCCGGGCCGCTGCTGGGCGGCACCTTCGCGCAACATCTGCACTGGTCGCTGATTTTCTGGATCAATATCCCGCTGGGCTTCCTTGCGATGGCGATCATCAACAAGCCACTCAAGAAGCTGCCGATCGCCGCCAAGAACCACAGCATCGATGGTCTTGGCGCGTTGCTTCTGATTGTGGCCACGGCCCTGCTGCTGCTGGCGCTGAACTGGGGCGGCAGCGCCTACCCCTGGTTATCGCCGGAAGTCATTGGTGTCCTGGCCTGCTCCGCCCTTTTCTGGGGCGCCTTTGCCCTGCGCTTGATGCGAGCCGCCGAACCGCTCATCTCGCTCGAGGTGCTGGGCAATCCGATCGTCCTGGCCGGCACTCTGTCGATGTTCCTGTTCCAGGCCTCCAGCGTCGGCCTTGCCGTCTATCTGCAGTCGATCCTTGGCCTGACGGCCAGCCAATCGGGCATTGCGATGCTTGGCCTTCTGCTTGGAACCGTGGGCGGCGCCGCTTCCAGCGGCCGCCTGATACCGCGCTTCACCCATTACAAGCGCATCGCGATGACCGGCGTCATCTTCGCCTCCCTGTGCATGGGCCTGCTGGCCTTTGTCGCCGGCCATGCAACGCTGCTTGTTGTCGAAGTGCTGACCATCTGCATCGGATTGGGGACCGGGACGACATTTCCCGTAACCACCGTCTCCGTGCAGAACGCCGTCGACCGCATGCACCTCGGCGTAGCAACGGGCGTGCTGACCTTCCTGCGTTCGCTGGGCAGTGCGTTGGGAGTCGCGATTCTTGGCGCCGTCGCTCTGGGCTTTGGGCTGCCGCTGGCCGGCGAAGGCGTGCAGATAGCTGGACACGTCGTATCAGTCCAACCCTTCATGATGATCTTTCTCGTCGCGGCCGCCACTTTGGTGCTGGGGCTCATCACGCTGACGCTGATGCCCGAGAAAGAGCTTCGCGGCCATGTCGACAATCCGGCGCCGATCCTGGCGGAGTAACCGGCACCGATCCTGGCGGAGTAAATGGAGCAATTCCAGGAAAAGTGTAAAACGGTTTTCCCGGGAAAAGCGCATGGCGCTTTCCCTTGGGAATTGCATCCGAAAAAGCTCTAGCCGGAGACGCCGAGCTTCTTCTGCAGACTTGTCGACGAGGTCGTGTACTGGAACACGATCCGTTCGCCGGGGCTGATGATGCGCTTGGCGGCCTGCGCCATCAGCGCCACTTCATGGAAGCCCGACAGGATCAGCTTCAGCTTGCCTGGATACCAGTTGATATCGCCGACCGCGAAAATGCCAGGCACCGACGTCTGGAACTTCTCGGTGTCGACCGGGATCAGGTTCTCATGGAGATTGAGCCCCCATTCCGCGATCGGCCCGAGCTTCATGGTCAGGCCGAAGAACGGCAGCATGCGCGTGCATGGCACTTCGATATCGCCGTCCGGACCGCCCTTGATCGTGGCCGATGACAACTGGCCATTAGCCCCGGTGAGACCGGTCACCTGGCCGACCTTGAACCCCAGTTGCTTCATCTCCTGCATGGCATACATCTTGTTGACGCTGTCGGGAGCCGCGCGGAATTCAGGGCGCCGATGGACCAGCGTCACGCTCTTTGCCACCGGCTGCAGGTTCAGCGTCCAGTCGAGCGCCGAGTCGCCGCCGCCGACAATGATGATGTCGTGGCCGCGAAAATCCTCCATCCGGCGCACCGAATAGAAGACGCTCTTGCCTTCATAGGGCTCGATGCCCGGGATCGGCGGCCGCTTCGGCTGGAACGAGCCGCCGCCAGCGGCGATCACCACCACCTTGGCCTCGAACACCTCGTTCTCGTCGGTGGTGACGCGAAAGCTGCCATCCTCCAGCTTCTCGAGGCTGGAGACCATGCGATTGTAGGTGAAGTCGGGCTTGAACGGGTGGATCTGCTCGAGCAATTTGTCGACCAGCCCTTGCGCCGAGATCGAAGGCCAGCCGGGAATGTCGTAGATCGGCTTCTCCGGATAGAGTTCCGCGCATTGGCCGCCCGGCCGGTCGAGGATGTCGATCAGGTGGCACTTCATGTCGAACAGGCCAAGCTCGAACACGGCGAACAGGCCGACGGGCCCTGCCCCGACAATGAGAACGTCCGTCTTGATTGTTTCGGTCATGCGATGTGTCCCCTTGGGAATGGGGCGAGACTGCATGAGCCGTGGCCTGCTGCCAAGCAGCAAGTGCCAAAGAAATTGGAACGTGGGCCGAAGGCGCCTTAGCCCTGGCGCTCCGGCACCCGCACCACCAGGCCATCGAGCGCGTCGCGCACCTTGATCTGGCAGGACAGCCGCGAGTTCGGCTGCACGTCGTAGGCGAAGTCCAGCATGTCCTCTTCCATCGCTTCCGGCTCGCCGACTTCCGCCGTCCACGCCTCGTCGACATAGACGTGGCAGGTCGCGCAGGCGCAAGCACCGCCGCACTCCGCCTCGATCCCCGGCACGGCGTTGCGGATGGCGTTTTCCATGACCGTCGAGCCGTTTTCGGCATCCATGTCAAAATGTGTGCCGTCATGGGCGATGAAGGTCAGTTTGGTCATTTGTCACCTGAGAGTTTCCGCCGAGATAATCACTCCGGCAGACAAGTCAACTGCCGCGCGAAAGCGCCGCTCCGTGACGTTTTTCCACAAACCGGGATCAGCGATTGATGGCGGCGATAAAATCGCGCACTTCGTCGATCAGCTTGCCAAGCCGTTTGAGTGTCTGGTTGTCTTCCGGTCGCCGCTCGATCTCGGTCGCGCAATCGGCGATGGCGAAGGCGCCGACGCCGCGAGCCGACCCTTTCAATCCATGCGCCAGCAGAAGCCTGTCCTTGATGTCGGCATCGACTATTTTGTCGCGCACCGACAGCGCCTGCTGTACAAACAGCGCCAGCACTTCCTGCTCAAGGGCGCGGTCGCCCATCGTTTGCCGGGCAAGGTGTGCCAAATCGACCGGTCGGGACTGCCTGGTTCCCGATACGTCGCCCCCGGGCATTGAGAAGGCAATGCCGCTTTCGCCACGCATGAACTCGAACTCCGTTTCTTCGGTCGCCCGAAAAACTAGGCGAATCCAATGGACAACGGGTTAATGAATGGCCGGGAAAAATGTTGCGAAAGCGGCGCCCAAATCACGCTTCCGTTAACCTTATATTTAAAGTTTTACGTATCTCGCGGAATGCATGTTTTCTTTACCCCCCTGTGTCATTACGATACGAGGGTCCATTTTCAGCCTCCTGCGCGGGGGTACGACAACGACAATTATAAGCCCGCGGCAGCTAGTACAGGGTAGCGAAGGCATGGCAAAGAAACCAACGACGACGACGAGAAATCTCGACAGCGACGTGGCCAGGGAACTGGAAAAAGCGCTCGATCTCGACCTCAGCAGCGATGTCGGCAGCGGCGACCTCGATATCGCGGCTTCGATGGAAGATCTGGAAGCGCAGATATCCCAGGCCGCCGACGAACTGGCACGCGAGGGACGCAACCAGAAGCCGGCGCCCGCCGCCAATCAGGCTCCTGTTGCCAATCAGGCCGCAAAGGCCAAGCCCGCCGAGTTGCGTCCCGTTGAGACACGCAATGGCAATGGCACGCAGCCGACGGGCTTTGCGCCGGCGAATGACGATCGTCAGAAGGACTACAAGACGCTTCTGCACAGCCTGAACAGGCGCGCCTCCAACACCGTCTACTGGATCATTGCCTTTGTCTCGCTCGCCTGGATCGCGGGCGCCGGCGGGCTGGCCAACCTGCTGTTCGGACCGAGCATCTGGCGGATCCGCACGCTCGACCAGTTCCTGGCCCGTCCCGAGCTGATTGGCATCGCCGTCGCGGCGATCGTGCCGATCATCCTGTTCTGGGCCTTCGCGGCCATGATTCGCCGCGCCCAGGACATGCGCCTTGCCGCACAGTCGATGACGGAAGTGGCCTTCCGCCTGACCGAGCCGGAAAACATGGCGCAGGACCGCGTCATGATGATCGGCCAGGCCGTTCGCCGCGAGGTGGCGGCCATGGGCGAAGGCATCGAACGCACGCTCGCCCGCGCCGTGGAACTGGAAACGCTGGTCCACAGCGAAGTCAACCAGATCGAGCGCTCCTATTCTGAAAACGAAACCCGCATCCGTTCGCTCGTCGACGGGCTGGGCAGCGAGCGCGAGGCGGTCGTCACCCATGCGGAGCGCGTCCGCGCCTCGATTTCGGGTGCGCATGAGACGCTCCGAGATGAAATCGGCGCTGCCAGCGACATCATCCGCGACTCGATCCTCAACGCATCGACCAAGCTGTCGATGACGATCACCAACTCCGGCGACACGCTGATCGACCGCATCAACGAAAGCTCGATGTCGATCTTCGATTCCGTGGAAGGCCGGCTTGATAACATCACCGACAGGCTGTCGACCTCTGGCGAGGCCTTCGCCAGCCTTCTCGACACGCGCATTGCCAAGCTGACGGACACGACGGACGGCCTGACCCGGTCGCTGACCGATCTGCTCGACGATCGCACCACCGGCATGGTGTCGCTGCTTGGCGGCGCCGCGCGCACCCTCAATTCGGAATTCGAAGCCAGCCTCAACGGCATCGAGCGCACGCTGGCCGAACGCGGCCAGGCGCTGATCAGCGAGTTCCAGACCCGCGCCGAGGCGCTGGACACCGGCACCCAGAAGCTCAACGCCGCGCTCGAGGCCCGCGCCCGCCAGATCAATGAAACGCTGGTCGAGCGCGCCCGCGAAATCGCCCACACCTTCGCCGAGAGCAAGGATACGCTGGCCGCGATGATCGATCAGGGTAAGACCCAGATCGGCGCCGATATGGCCGACATCGTCACCTCGACATCGAGCATGCTCGAAGCTCGCGCCAGCGACTTCGCCGGGCGCATGGAAGCGGCGCGTCATGTCGTCTCGCGTTCCTTCGACAGCGACATCCAGCGGCTTGCCGACGCCCGCGTCGGCATCGAGGAAGCCGTCGAAAACCACAGCCGCAAACTGTCCGAAAGCCGCGAGCGCATGGCCGAAGCCATGCAGGCGGATCTGGCGAAATTCGCCGAGGGTCGCGCCGGCATCGATGCCGCGGTGACCAACCAGGTGCAGAAGCTGGCCGAAGGCCGCACCCTGATCGCGCGCGCCCTCGAAGAGGATCTGCGCAAGGTCAACGAATCGCGCGCTGCCATCGATGCGTCGCTCGGCAGCCATCTCGAAAGGCTCGAAGAAGGCCGCAACCGGCTCTCGCTGGCTCTCAACGAAGACTCCGGAAAACTCGTGCAAGCCCGTACGATCATTGATGAAATGGTCGCCGATCATGTGGGAAAGCTCGCCGAAGGTCGCAACATCCTGTCGCGCGCCTTGGAAGCAGATCTCGGCAAATTGTCCGACAGCCGCGCCAGCATCGACGGTCTGGTCGCCGGCCAGGTCGAGAAGATCGCCGAAGGCCGCGCGGTGCTCGCCCAGGCCTTGGAAAACGACATCGCCGGCATCAAGAGCCTGATCGAGGCGCATTCGACAAAGCTGGTGGAAGACCGCGGCCATCTCGGCCGTTCGCTCGAGAACGACCTCTCGGGCATCAGGGGCCTGCTTGACGATCATTCGGTCAAGCTTGCCAACGACCGCAGCCTGCTGTCGCAGACGCTCGAAGCCGATCTTGCCAAGCTGGCCGAAAGCCGCTCGAGCATCGACGGCCTCGTCGCCGGTCAGGTCGAGAAGCTGGCCGAGGGCCGCGACATTCTCAAGCGCGCGCTGGAATCGGACCTCAACACCATCAAGGGCGTAATCTCGAGCCAGTCGGAAAGGCTGGCGGAGGACCGCGGACAGCTGTCGCGGGTCCTGGAAGCCGACCTGCAGAATGTGAACAGTGTGATCGCCGACCACATGAACAGGCTGGTTCAGGATCGTTCGACCTTGTCGAAGGCCCTCGAGGACGACCTCGCCAAGCTGGCCGACAGCCGTTCCAGCATCGACGGTCTGGTCGCCGGTCAGGTCGAGAAGCTGTCGGAAGGCCGCGACATTCTCAAGCGCGCCCTGGAAGCCGACCTCCACACGATCAAGAACACTGTTGCCGACCAGTCTCAGAGACTGGTCGACGATCGCGCCCAGTTCGCTCGGGCGCTCGAAGCCGATCTCGAAAGCGTCAACAGCCTCGTCAGCAGCCATGGCGAAAAGTTGGTGCAGGACCGGTCGACGCTGTCCAAGGCGTTGGAAGACGATCTGGCTAAACTGGCCGAGAGCCGGTCCAGCATTGACGGGCTGGTTTCGGGCCAGGTCGAGAAGCTCGCCGAAGGCCGAGATATCCTCAAGCGGGCTCTGGAAACCGACCTCAACACAATCAGAGGTGCGGTTAACGACCAGTCGCAGAAGCTTGTCGATGACCGCGCGCAGTTCGCGCGAGCTCTGGAAGCCGACCTTGAGAGCGTCAGCGGCCTGGTCAACAGCCATGCAGACAGGCTGATCCAGGATCGTTCTACTCTGTCGAGAGCCCTCGAGGACGATATTGCCAAGCTGGCCGAAAGCCGTTCGAGCATTGACGGCCTGGTTGCCGGCCAGGTCGAGAAACTCGCCGAAGGACGCGACGTTCTCAAACGCGCCCTCGAAGCCGATCTGGCCAAGCTGGCCGAAAGCCGCTCCAGCATCGACGGTCTGGTCGCCGGCCAGGTCGAGAAGCTCGCCGAAGGCCGCGACATTCTCAAGCGCGCGCTGGAATCGGACCTCAACACCATCAGGGGTGTCATATCGAGCCAGTCGGAAAAGCTGGTGGAGGATCGCGGGCAGCTTTCGCGGGTGCTGGAGGCCGACCTGCAGAAGCTGACCGAAAGCCGCGGTGAGATCGACGGCATCATCGCCGGCCATGTCGGCAAGCTGGCCGAAGGCCGCAATATGCTCACCCGCGCGCTGGAAGACGATCTCGGCAAGCTTTCCGAGACCCGCAAGGATGTCGATCGCTCGCTGTCCGGCCACATCGACCAGATCGCGGCCCGGAGCACCGACATTTCGGCCGCGATCGCCGCCGATGTGGACAAGATCGAGCAGGCGTTCAGCCGTCAGACCGGCATCATCGAGGAACGCGCCGGAACCATGGAGCGTGCGCTCTCGACCGGCGTCGACAATGTTCGGAGCGTGCTTGAGAAGAGCGCGGTGTTCGTTGCCGGCGCCTTGCGCGAAAAGGTCCTGGAAGTCACCAGCACGTTGCATGAGCAAGCTGGTGCGGCCTTCAGCGACGCCGACCGCAAGATCGCCGAGCGCGCCGAGCAGACGTCCGCCGCCCTGCTTGCACGGGCCGAAGACATCGCCCGCACGTTCGAGGAGGCCGATCGTCGCCTCCACGCCCGTGCGGAAGATACATCTAACGCCTTGCTGGCCCGTGCCGACGACACCTCCAGCTCGCTGCTGGCCCGTGCCCATGAAGCCGCCGACCAGCTGGCCGCCCGCGCCGGCGAGATCGCCGGCACCTTCGACGTGGCGGACCAGAAGCTTGCCGCCCGCGCCCAGGCAACAACCGATCAGTTGGCCGCCCGGGCTCAGGACACCGCTGATCATCTGGCTGCCCGTGCAAACGAGATTGCGGGGGCCTTTGATGCGGCCGACCAGAAGCTGGTTGCCCGCGCCGTCGAGACGGCACAGTCGCTGGCCGCCCGCGCCGGCGACATCCTGCGCAACTTCGAAAGCGCCGACCAGCGGCTCGGCGTGCGCATCGGCGAATCCGCCGAGGCGCTGGCCGCCCGCGCATCGGACCTCGGCCGCATCTTCGATGCCGCCGACCAGCAACTGGTTTCACGCATCGCGGAAGGCTCGGACGCGCTGTCCAACCGTGCTTCGGAAATCGGCCGCATCTTCGACGATGCCGACCAGCGCCTGGTCTCGCGCATCGCCGACAGCACGTCGACGATCGGCGAACATGCGCAGACCATCGTCGGTGCTTTCGCCAGCACCGAGCAGAGGGTTGCCGACCGTGCGCGCCAGACCGGCCAGGAGATGGCCGTGCACGCCCGCGAAATCGAGCAGGCACTTGCCGGCGCCGACGAGCGTCTTGCATCGAGCGCGGCGGCCGCGGCCGCCCGTGTCGAGGAGCAGATCACCAGCGTCGAGAACCGGCTCGCCAACACCACGGAGGCAATGGGCCAGAGGCTCAACGAGCAGGTGTCAACCGCCGAGGCGCAGCTTGTTTCGCGTGCCAATGTGATCGCAGAGACCTTCACCGCGGTTGGCCAGCATATCGGCCAGAGCACCAACGATGCCGCCAAGACGATCGGCGCCAACACCCGCGAACTCAACACCATGCTCGCGGCGCGGTCGGCCGAAATGTCCAAAATCCTCGACGAGACCGCGCGGCCTCTGGTCGAGCGCTTCGCCCAGGGCGGCTCAGAACTGCAGAAGAGCATGGAAGAGGTCACCGAACGCGCCACCGAGAAGCTGCGCAGCGAGAATGCTGCCCTGGTCAACGCGCTCGCCAGCCGCACCGCCGAGACCTTGTCGGCGGTCGAAGGCGCCCGCTCGTCGCTGTCCGACAGCGTTGCCGATCTGATCGGCCGCATGACCACGTCCAGCTCGCAGCTCGGTCAGCTGATCGAGCAGGCCGCGGTCAACCTCGGCCAGGTCGACGAACGCCTGAGCGGCAGCACGCAAAGCTTCGCGGCGACCACCGAAAAGGCGGCGCAGACCTTCGCCAGCTCAGCGCGCCTGGTCGATTCGAACACCACGAGGCTGACGGAACTGTCATCGTCGACCTTGCGCGAAGTGGCCTCGATCGCCACCAAGTTCGATGAACACAGCCGTCTGCTGGCCAGCGCCTCGGATCTGTTGAGCTCGGCCCAGAGCAACCTCGAGCACACGCTGGAAAGGCAGTCGTCGCTTGAAGACCTCGCCGTCGGCCTGGTCAAGAAGTCGGAAGATCTCGAAAGGGTCATGCGCTCGTTCGAAAATCTCGTCGGCCAGACGCTGCAGAACGCCGAAGGCAAGACGATGGAGTCGGCCGACAAGATCCGCAACGCCATCACCGACGTCGTCGATTCGGCGACCAAGCGCTTCGCCGATGCCACCGATGAGATGCGGCGCACCGCGAGCTCGATCAAGAGCGAACTCGACCTCACCCGCGCCGAGCTCAAGAAAGGCGTCATCGAGATGCCGGAAGAGGCAAAGGAATCGACCTCTGCCATCCGCCGCGCGGTCTCCGAGCAGATCAACGCCCTGAAGGAGCTTTCGGACATCGTTGCCAAGTCCGGTCGCGGTGGCGGCGATACCGCGGAGCCACGCAATCTGCGCCCGGCACCGCAAGCCCCGGCGGCACGTCCCGCCGAGCCGCCGCGTCGTGCGCCCGCGCCGCAGCCGGAGCTTCGCACACCCCAGGCGCCGCTGGGCGGCACCGCGCTGCGAGGCACGCTCGATCTCGAGCGTCCGGCCGAGGCGGCACCGCGCCAGCGTCCTGACGCCAACGCCCGCACGCCGCAAGGCGGCTGGGTGCGTGACCTGCTGACCGCGGCGTCGAACGACGCGGAGCTCAGGCCGGCAGCACCGCCTTCGGCGCCTGCTGAAGCACCGCGCGCGGCCCCTGCCCAGCGCTCGCCGCTGCATGTCGTGGAATCGCTGAACTCGCTCTCCGTCGACATCGCGCGGGCCATCGACCACGACGCTTCGATCGAGTTGTGGAACCGCTATCGGCGCGGCGAGCGGGACGTCTTCACGCGCCGGCTTTACACGCTGAAGGGCCAGCAGACATTCGACGAAATCCGCCGCAAGTATCAGGGCGAGGCCGAGTTCCGCGCCGCCGTCGACCGTTACTGCGACGACTTCGAGAAGCTGCTCAAGGATGTCTCGCGCAACGACCGCGACAACATCATGGCACAGACCTACCTGACGTCGGACACCGGCAAGGTCTACACCATGCTGGCCCACGCCAGCGGCCGCCTGCACTAAGCCAGGATGGAACAGGCGGGGCCATGGCCCGGCCTGTTCCAAACCTCCTCTGCACACTGAAACTTTCCCACATCGGCCGGACGCGTTCGAGAAGCGAACCCGCTGGCCAAACCCTCGATAAAAAAGGGTGCCGACCGTGAAGACGGCGATCATATTCGACTGCGAGTTTCTCTGCCTTGAGGGCTCGCAACGCCGATTCTGGTGCGCGGCCCACGATCCCGACCCGGTCATCGCGCAGATCGGCGCGGTGAGGCTTGGGCTTGAAGACGACTTTCCGCTGCTCGCTACACACAAGGCCTATGTCAGGCCGATCGACCGGTTTGGCCGGAGATACGCACTCGACCCGTTCTTCACCAAACTGACCGGCATCACCGAAGACGATATCGAGACCGAGGGGGTCGCGCTGGGAGATGCCCTTGCCGACGTCGATCGTTTTTCCGGCGGGGCGCGGTTCTGGTCCTGGGGCAAGGACGAGCTGAACATGATCGCCGTCAGTTGCTATGTCGCCGGCATTCAGCCTTCCATCCCGGCCACTCGGTTCGACAATGCCGTAAAGCTGCTGATCGCGGCCGGCATGCCGATCGAGGATTTGGCGAGGACGCCGAGCAACAAGCTTGCGGAGTATTATGGCGTCGAACACCCACCGTTGCAGGGCCATGACGCACTCGACGACGCGCTATCCGTAACCTACACCCTGCAGCACCTGATGAAGACTGGAAAGCTGCGGCCTGATGTCTTCGACCGCTTGTAGCTTGAAAGAGCCTGGCGGGATTCAGTGCGCCCGGCGCTCAGATCACCGAATCGGTCCAACGCACGATCTGCTTGGCTGCATCGCCGAAAGCGCTGTCGAGCGCGCTGACATAGGCAGGGTTGCCACTGCCCGAAACAGGCGCGGAAGCCGTAAAGCTCTTGGATGCGCGCACCTCGCCGTTGCGGTCGTTGAGGATGCGTACGAACAGGTCGACCTCGGCGTGTTCGCCGCCTTCGACGCGCACCTCGAAGGACCGTATCTCGACGATCACCTGGTAATCGATCGCCAGGCCCTCGCCCGGCTTGCCGACACCGGCAAAGCTGCCCGAGCGCTGGAAGGTCTCGGCCAGCCGCGCCTGCACGATCAGCGGCAGACGGTCGGCCCATTGCGCACCCTTCAGATACTGGATCGAGCGGTCGGAAGGCTTGATGACGATGTTCTGGCTGTCCAGCGCCTTGAGCGCCGAAGGCTGGGCGATCAGGATTTGCTTGCGGCTGTGGCCATGGGCATCGACCGACGGCGCCGAAAGCTCGAATGTGTCGAGCGGCGCAGGCTTGCCGCCCAGTACCGCACAGCCGGCAAGCGATAGCGCAAGCAGCGCCGCAGCCGGTGTCAACCCACCCGTTCTCACCCACACCGACTTCACGCGCGATCCCCGTTGTCCCCGGATCGTAAGATCAACCCGCATCCGCAACTCATGTTCTTGGGGCGCGCCGATGCCGAAGTCAACGCCGCGCCCTGCCGTCGAATTGCCGAACCTCGCCGTCGCCACCCGAAAGAATGCGTTGCGGATTGCGGCTGAGATCCGTGACCGCCTCCTCGATGCGGCTGATCGAGCGGCGGCTGTCCTGTACGAGCGCCTCGACGTTCGACAGCCCCTGGCCCGAGAAGCGCGCCAGATTGTCGGTGATGACGCCAAGCCGCGCATTCAACGTATCGGCGACCTGCTTGAACGACTTCAGCGTATCCCGGGCGTCGGCCATCACGCCGTCGGCCTGTCCCGACCCAAGCAAGGTATCGACCTTGGCGAGGATGCCGTCGACTCGCACCGAGGCGTCGTTGAGCCGCTGCGCCAGTTGCTTGGCGTCCTTGATCGTCTGGTCGATATCGTCGGCGCGGTTGGCGAACTTGTTGGTCACGACCGCGATGTCGGCGGCGGCCTTGTCGGCGCTTTCACTCGCCTTCTGGATGTTGGCGAGAGCTGTGCGCACCTGCGCCGGGTCGATGCCGTCGAGCACGCCGTCCACCTTGGCCAGCGTGCCTTGCGTGTGCTTGGCGAAATCATTGACGGATCCGACCGCGGTGTCGACGTTCTTGATCACGCCGTCGAGCTGCTGCGATGTTTCCTTGAGATTCGCGGTCACAGTGTCGACATTGGCAACGATGCTCTTGATCTTGTCCTTGTCGACAGCATTGAGAATCCCTTCGGCGGCCTTCAGCGTGCCGTCCAGCTTGCCGGAAACGCCTTTCAGCTCATCGGACAGCGCACTGACGGCGGACAGGAACTTGTCGATGCCATCGGCATTCTTGGCAAGTGCATCGGAGAATGTCTGCGCGTTCTGGACGGTCTGCGTCAGCGGCCCGCGAACATCCTTGGTGAAGCCTTCGAGCTCCGAAAGCACCTTGTCGGCACGAGTGAAGATGTTCTGCGCCGTCTGCAGCAGGTTGGTCACGGCCGAGGGGTTGGCGACGATCTCGGCAACCTTGCCTTCCTTCTCGGCCTGGTCGAGAAGCTTGACTTCCTTGGGATCGGCACCCTTGAGTTCGATATTGGCTTGGCCGGTGAGGTTGGCAAGGCCGAGATCGGCCTGCGTCGACTTGGTGATCGGTGTCAGCCGGTCGACTTCGGTGTCGGCGATGGCGACCGTCGGATTGTCGAGGTCGAGATAGACGCGTTTGACCACACCGACCTTGACGCCGTTGAACAGCACCAGACTGCCTGGGCCGAGGCCGGAAGCCGAACCTGGAATACGCACGCGCAGCAGCGTGGTCTCGCCCCTGTCGCCGATCGCGGCAGTCCAATAGACGAAAGCGAACGCCGCCAGGATCGCAACCAGCGTGAAAATGCCGACAATGACGTAGTTGGCTCTGGTTTCCATGGCTTCACTTATGGCTATGCACGTGCGGCAAGATCAAGTTGCCGGGCGCGTTTTCCGCGGAAATAGGATTTCACCCACGGTTCCTCGCTCTTCAGCATGTCGTCGATAGTGCCCTCGACCAATACTCTCTTCTTGCCGAGCACCGCCACATGGTCGCAAGCAGTAAACAGCGTATCAAGGTCATGCGTGACCATATAGACGGTCAAATCCATGGTGTCGCGCAGCTTGACGACGAGTTCGTCGAATTCGGCCGCACTGATAGGATCGAGGCCGGACGTCGGCTCGTCGAGAAAGACGATGTCAGGGTCGAGCGCAAGCGCGCGTGCCAGTGCGGCGCGCTTGATCATGCCGCCGGAAAGTTCGGAGGGAAATTTCTGCGCCGCGTCCGGCGGCAGCCCGACCAACTCGATCTTGAGCAGCGCCAGCTCGTCCATCAGCTTTTTCGGCAGGTCGAGATATTCGCGCATCGGCACCTGCACGTTTTCCTGCACGGTCAGAGCCGAAAACAGCGCGCCATGCTGGAACAGCACACCAAGCCGCATGTCGACGCGAAGACGTTCCATGTCGCTCGCTTTATCGACATCAACGCCGAACAACTTGATCGTTCCGGATTGCTTGCGCAGCAGGCCAAGGATGGTGCGCAAAAGCACCGATTTGCCAGCGCCCGAGGCGCCGACAAAGCCTAGAATCTCGCCGCGTCTGATATCGAGCGAAAGTTTGTCGAGGATCAGCTTTCCGTCGATAGCAACGGTGACGTCACGCACCGAAAGAACGATTTCGCTGTCGTCCACGTCCTTCATTTTGATGCCATTGCCCTGCGCCATCTGTCAGAACGCGATCGCTGCGTAGAAGATAGCGAAAAGCCCATCCAGGATGATGACGACGAAGATCGACTTCACCACCGAGGCGGTCACGTGCTGCCCCAGCGATTCGGCGCTGCCGCCGACCTTCATGCCTTCGACCGAGGCGATCGTGCCGATGATCATGGCCATGAAAGGCGCCTTGATCAGGCCGGCAAAGATGGTGCTGAGGTCGATGGCGATGCGCAGCCGGTCAATAAACGCCGCTGGTGTAATGCCTGAATAAAGCCAGGCGGCGGCCATACCGCCGCCAAGCGCCGCGAAATTGGCGATGATGGTCAGGCAAGGCAGCGCGATGACAAGCGCAACCAGCCGTGGAAACACCAGAACGCCGATCGGGTTGAGGCCGATAACCTTCAGCGCGTCGACCTCCTCGCGCATCTTCATCGAGCCGATCTCGGCGGTGATCGCGCTACCGGAGCGGCCGGCGATCATGATTGCCGTCATCAGCACACCGAGTTCGCGCAGGATCAGCACGCCGACCAGATCGACGACAAGGAGGTCGGCACCGAAATAGCTGAGCTGGTAGGCGCCCTGCTGGGCAACGATGGCGCCGACAATCGCCGACATCAGCACCACCACAGGAATGGCGCCGACGCCCATGCGATCGATCTGGTTGAAGATCGCCGCCGGGTTGACGGCATGGCCGCGGCCGAGCTTCATTTGCGCACCACGGATGGTGGCGCCCAAAATATTCATCGAAGCGAGGAAATCATCGCGCATCTCATAGACGCGCCGGCCAACCGCCTCCAGGGCGCGAATGACGATGTTGGGCGGCCGCGCCGGTGCGGATTCGGGCTCGCGCCGGACAGCCTCGCTCACCGCATCGAGCAGGATGGAAGCGATCTCGCTTTGGCCTTGCAGCCGGACCTCGACGTTCTTCTTCTCGAAGGCGCTGACCAGCCGGTCGATCAGCCACGCGCCGGCGGTATCGATCTTCTCGATTTTCGAAAGATCAAGCGCCAAGGTCTTGAAACCGCTTCGTTTCTCGATTTTGCGCATGTCGGCGTCGATCAGCGCTACGGTCCGTGTCGTCCAGATTCCGGAGAACGCGCAGCCGAGAACGCCGCCCTCCTCGCCGACCGCCACGTGTGGTTGGTGGTCAGCCTCCGAGGCGGTCGTACCGCTTGCGTCGCGCTTGCCGATGGTCAACATGGCGTCCTGTTTAGCCTGACGGGTCTGACCTGTCGATTTGCCGACCACGCTTGTCGCATAGCCGGAGCAGAAAAATATGGCGCGTGTCATTTCGGTTGAGGCCGAGCGTTTTCCCATCGCCGGCACCTTCACCATTTCGCGCGGCTCCAAGACCGAGGCCGAAATCATCACCTGCACGATCGGCGAAAACGGGCATGTCGGTCGCGGCGAATGCGTTCCCTACAAGCGCTATGGCGAGACCATGGACGGCGTGCACGCCGCGATCGAGGCAATGCGCGACCGGATCGCCGGCGGCATCGACCGGACCGCCCTGCTCGACGCAATGCCGGCGGGAGCCGCCCGCAACGCCGTCGATTGTGCGCTGTGGGACCTCGAAGCCAAGATCAGCGGCAACCCGGTGGCGAACGCAATCTGGCCGGCCCCGCTGCGTCGGCTCGAAACCGCCTACACACTGTCGCTCGGTGAACCCGAGGCGATGGCTGCACAAGCCCGTGCCAATGCGGGCCGGCCACTGCTGAAGGTCAAGATCGGCGGCGACAACGACATCGCCCGGATCCAGGCGGTGAGGCAGGCCGCGCCTCGGAGCCGAATCATCCTTGATGCCAATGAGGGCTGGACCGACGACAACATCGTCGCAAACCTCGCTTTCGCCGCGGAGCAAGGCATTGCGCTCATCGAACAGCCGCTGCCGGCAGGCCACGACGAAGTCCTGCGCCGCATTGCGCATCCGGTGCCGATCTGCGCCGACGAAAGCGTGCATGAGACGAAAGACCTCGATTCACTGGTCGGCCTCTATGACGCCGTCAACATTAAGCTCGACAAGTCGGGTGGCCTCACGGAGGCGCTCAGGCTCCGGGAGCGCGCCTGGGAATTGGACTTTGGCGTGATGGTCGGCTGCATGGTCGGCACGTCGCTCGCCATGGCGCCTGCGGTGCTTCTGGCGCAAGGCGCCGATTTCGTCGACCTTGACGGTCCGCTGCTACTTGCCCGCGACCGTGTGCCCGGCCTCGTCTACCAGGGTTCGCTCGTCTCCCCCCCGGACCGGGCGCTTTGGGGCTGAGCGCGCGGCAAGCCCGATCAGCACGAGGCCGACGATCGCGATCGGGATCATCACCAGGAAACCATCGACGCCGAGACGGTCATAGAGCGGGCCGGAAGCCAGCGTAACGGCGGCCATGAAGAAGCCGTTGAAGAAATAGGCGATGCCTTGCGCGGCACCCGTGCGCTCTTCGGAGACGGTCTCAGCGATCATTCTCTGCAGGCCTATGAGCACCATTGCGACAGACACCGAATGCAGCGACTGCACGGCGAAGAAGCCGGGGATGCCAAGGCCGAGCGGCCATACCAGTGGAAAGAGGATCCAGCGCACGATCGACCCGATGCCGGCGATCACCATCACCCTGACGACGGACACGGAGGCGAAAATGCGATTGAAAAACAAGAACATGCAGACTTCGGACACCACGCCCCATGCCCATAGAAGGCCGACGACGGAATCGCCGATGCCGATCGATTTCCAGTAGATGGAAACGAAACCGTAGAGGAAGGCGTGACTGGCGGTGATGATGCCGACGCCAAAGGTGAAATAGAGAAAATAGGCGTTGAACAGGCTCGGCGCCGCGTGCTGGATTTCCGCCGCCGACAGCGGCGAGGCTTTTCGCGGCCTCCCCATGCGCGGCGCCAGCAGCCCTGCGACGAGTGCCGCGCCAAGGGCAAGGAATATGATCACCGGCACGGCCTGGGGACCGGTAGCCGCCAGGATGAAGCCGCCCGCCACATTGGCGCAGAGATAGCAGATCGACCCCCACTTGCGCATGCTTGCGTAGTTCGAGCCGAAGCGACGCACACCCGAAAGCGCCAGCGAATCGGCGATCGGCGATTGTGGCGTCCAGACAATGGTCAGCGCCAGCGACACCGCCAGCACCATCGCGTAGGTCGGGGTGAGGAAATAACCCGCCGAGAGCAACAGCGAGGCTGCCACCAGCGCGACATAGACATTGGCGCGGTCCCTCGCCCGATCGGCGAGCGTCGTCAGCAGCGGTGTCGCCACCACGCGCAGGAACATCGGCGCCGCCAGGATGACCGCGATCTGCTCGGCGTGAAACCCCTTGGCCTGCAGCCAGAGCGGGAAATAGGGCAGATGCGTGCCGAGCGATATGAACAACGTGCCGAAGATCAGACTCATGCGCAGTTCGAAATGGCGCGGCTTGACGAGCTGTTCTGGCGAAAGCGGCGGCAGGGACATGAATCGATCCAATTACGCCGCGTACGATCGGTCGGCGATGGTGATCGATCCCTTAACATGGCGGAAAACCAGACGAAACCGGCTGGACCAATCGATCAACGCTAAAAACGTCGCTACCTTCGCGTCAGGCCGCCTCCCCCACGCGATCTTCGATGAGCATGGGGATGAAAGGCTCGTCCAGCGATTCCGGCAGCACCTGCGCCCAGGTCAGGATTTCCATCCGGCCATCGAAATGCTCGACCACGGCCGTGCAGCTTTCCACCCAGTCGCCTGTATTGATGTACTGGACATCGCCGAAGTTCTCGATGGCGGCATGGTGGATATGGCCGCAGATGATGCCGTCGACATGCGAGCGGCGCGCTTCTTCCGCAAGCATGGTCTGGAACGAGCCGATGAAGTTCACTGCTTTCTTGACGTTGACCTTGGCCCAGGACGAAAACGACCAGTAAGGCAAGCCGAGCAATTGGCGCAGCCGCGTCACCACGCGATTGACGATCATCGCGGCGTCATAGGCGTGGTCGCCGAGATAGGCGAGCCAGCGCGCGTTATGGACGACGGTGTCGAACTGGTCGCCATGGATGACGAGCAGGCGCTTGCCGTCGGCCGTCTCATGGATGGCGCGGTCGGCGACAACGATGCCACCGAAATGCACGCCCTGGAACTGGCGGGCGAATTCGTCGTGGTTGCCGGCGATATAGGTGATGTTGGCGCCCTTGCGCGCCTTGCGCAGCAATTTCTGCACGACGTCATTGTGACTTTGCGGCCAGTGCCAGCTCCGCCGGAGCCGCCAGCCATCGACGATATCACCGACCAGATAGATGATGTCCGCGTCGTGATAGCGCAGGAAATCGATCAGGAACTCGGCCTTGGCCGCCTTCGAGCCGAGATGGACGTCGGAAATGAACATGCTGCGGAAAGTGCGGGGCTCTTGGCCAGACATCGCGATTTCACCCTTGCTTTCGCGCAGGCTATGCCCCGATTCATGCAACAACCGTATGACGGTTGCGATTGGTCCAGCCTAAGGACTAGCTTGCCGGGCAAATCACAGGAGAAATCGTCATGGATCTCGGTATCAGCGGGAAGAAAGCCATCGTCTGCGCTTCGAGCAAGGGTCTTGGAAAAGGCTGCGCGATGGCGCTGGCCGAGGCCGGTTGCGATATCGTCGTCAACGGCCGCAACGCCGAGCTGGTGGCGAAAACCGCCGCGGAGCTGCGCGCGCGTTATGGCGTGACGGTAACGGCAGTCGTCGGCGACGTTTCGAAGCCCGAGGTGCAGAAGGCGCTGCTTGCGGCCTGTCCCGAACCCGACATCCTGGTCAACAACAATGGCGGTCCGCCGCTGCGCGATTTCCGCGAACTCGACCGTGCCAAGATCCTTGAAGGCGTCACCCAGAACATGGTGACGCCGATCGAACTGGTGCAGGCCGTACTCGACGGCATGGCCAAGCGCGGCTTCGGCCGCATCGTCAACATCACCTCTCTGTCGGTTTATGTCCCCATTCCCGGTCTCGATCTGTCGTCGGGCGCGCGCGCCGGCCTGACTTCGTTCCTGGCCGGCGTGGCGCGAACGGTGATCGACCGCAACGTCACCATCAACAGTCTCTTGCCGGGCAAGCTCGACACCGACCGTCTGCGCGGCCCGCATGAGGCCGGCACCGTCGAGGACCCCACTGCGGCTGCGGCGCGCAAGACCCGCATCAGTGCCGATGTGCCGGCCAAGCGGCTCGGTACGCCGGAGGAATTCGGCCAGATCTGCGCCTTCCTCTGCTCGGTCCATGCCGGCTACCTGACGGGGCAGAACATCCCAGTCGACGGCGGTCTCTACGTCAGCGCCTTCTGATTGAAAGGTCGGCGAAACGGCCGGACTCATGTAGCATGAAACAGCCGTAAGCATCTGACATCTAGCGATTTTCAACGCGCCGTCGTTTAAAGCTGCCGGCGCGTCAATTAGCGTCGCGAAAAACCTTGGTCGCATGCTAAAAGGTCTCTCGACACAGGTTTCGAGGGAGCGGCCGCATGGAAGGCGAGAACAAGAAAACGGCACGTTCGGACCTCGACGAAGCCGCCCTTTACTTCCACAAGCACCCGACGCCAGGAAAGCTCGAGATCCAGGCGACCAAGCCGCTCGGCAACCAGCGTGACCTGGCGCTGGCCTATTCGCCCGGCGTGGCGGCCCCTTGCTTGGAGATTCGCGACAATCCGGCAACCGCCGCCGATTACACGGCGCGCGCCAACCTGGTCGGTGTCGTCTCCAACGGCTCGGCCGTGCTTGGTCTCGGCAATATCGGCCCGCTGGCCTCCAAGCCGGTCATGGAAGGCAAGGCGGTGCTGTTCAAGAAGTTCGCCGGCATCGACGTCTTCGACATCGAGATCGACGCACCTGGCATCGAACGCATGGTCGAGACGATCTCGGCGCTGGAGCCGACCTTCGGCGGCATCAACCTCGAGGACATCAAGGCGCCTGAGTGTTTCGAGGTCGAGGAACAGCTCAAGGCGCGTATGAAGATACCGGTGTTCCACGACGACCAGCATGGCACCGCCATCATCGTCGCCGCCGCCGTGCTCAACGGTCTGGAATTCGCCGGCAAGACCATTTCGGACATCAAGGTCGTCACATCCGGCGCCGGTGCGGCCGCTCTTGCCTGCCTCAACCTTCTGGTCTCGCTTGGTGTACGCGTCGAAAACATCTGGGTCACCGACCGCTTCGGCGTCGCCTACAAGGGCCGTGTAGACGAGATGGATCGCTGGAAAGACCCCTATGTCAAGGACACCGAGGCGCGCACGCTGGCCGATGTCATCCCCGGCGCCGACGTCTTCCTCGGCCTTTCGGCCGCGGGCGTGCTGAAGCCGGAACTGCTGCAGCACATGGCGCCGAAACCATTGATCCTGGCACTGGCCAACCCCAATCCGGAGATCATGCCGGAAGAGGCGCGCGCGGCGCGTCCCGATGCCATGATCTGCACCGGCCGGTCCGATTTTCCCAATCAGGTCAACAATGTCCTGTGCTTCCCCTACATCTTCCGCGGCGCCCTTGATTGTGGTGCCAGCGCCATCAACGAAGAGATGAAGATGGCCGCCGTGCGGGCCATTGCCGCCCTCGCCCGCGAAGAGCCATCGGACGTCGCCGCGCGCGCCTATTCGGGCGAGACGCCGATCTTCGGACCCGAATTCCTGATCCCCTCGCCCTTCGATCCCAGGCTGATCCTGCGCATCGCGCCGGCCGTTGCCAAGGCAGCCTGCGACACCGGTGTGGCGACGCGGCCGATCACCGACTTCGCCGCCTATATCGACAAGCTCAACCGTTTCGTCTTCCGCTCCGGCCTGGTGATGAAGCCGGTGTTCTCGTCCGCTAAGGCATCGAGCGCCAAGCGCGTCATCTACGCCGATGGCGAGGATGAGCGCGTGCTGCGCGCCGCCCAGGTGGTGCTCGAGGAAGGCATTGCCCAGCCGATCCTGATCGGCCGCCCGCATGTCATCGAGGTCAGGCTGAAGCGCTATGGCTTGCGCATCAAGCCGGGCGTCGATTTCGGTCTGATCAACCCGGAGGACGATCCGCGCTACCGCCACTATGTCGACCTGCTGATCGAACTCGCCGGCCGGCGCGGCGTGACGACCGAAGCCGCGCGCACGATGGTGCGCACCGACAACACGGTGATCGCGGCACTTGCCCTGAAGCGCGGCGATGCCGACGCCATGGTCTGCGGCCTCGAAGGACGCTTCGAGCGGCATCTGCGGAATGTGACCCTTATCATTGGCCCTCGCGCGGGCATCAAGGACCACGACCTGTCGACGCTTTCCATGCTGATCTCGCAACGCGGCATCATCTTCCTGACCGACACGCACGTCTCCGTCGACCCGACGGCCGAGGAAATCGCCGAGATGACCGTGCTGGCGGCCGAGGAAATCCAGCGCTTCGGCATCGAGCCGAAGGCAGCCCTTTTGTCGCATTCGGATTTCGGGTCGCGCGATTCGCCAAGCGCATTGAAGATGCGGCAGGCGGCGGCGATCCTGGCGCGCATCGCGCCGGACCTGCAGTGCGACGGCGAAATGCATGCCGATTCCGCGCTGTCAGAGCATCTGCGCCAGCGCGTCTACCCGCATTCGCGCCTGAAGGGCGAAGCCAATTTGCTGGTGTTCCCGAACCTCGATTCGGCCAACATCACGCTGACGGCGCTGCGCGCCATGATGGATGCGCTGCATGTCGGGCCGATCCTGCTCGGCACCGACATGCCGGCGCACATACTGACGCCCTCGGTCACCTCGCGCGGTGTCGTCAACATGACGGCGCTGGCCGTGGTCGAGGCCGCGCACAAGGCGCAGGCGGTGGTCGATCTGGGCGGAACACAGGTTTCGCAGTAAACTGCGGTTAACCGCGGACACGGTAGCCTCGCGGACGAACAGGCGGGATTGAGGCGGATGACAAGCGCAGGGTTGAAGCGGGCGCATGCTGCCATGCTGCTTGGCCTCCTGCTGTCCGGCGCCACCATCACCGGGTCCGAGGCTGCCTCGCGGGTCTGCCGTCAGTTGGAGGCCGATCTTGCCGCGGCTTCGCGCGGCGGTGGCGGTGGCCCGGCGATGGTCCGGAAATACGATGCCGCGATCGACCGGCAACGCGAACAGATCTCTAAGGCCCGCGACCAGGCAAGCAACTCCGGTTGCGGGTTTTCGCTGTTTTCCCGCAACATCAATCGATGCGCAGGCCTCAACGCCACCATCGACCGCATGAACGCCAATCTGGATAGTCTGCAGGCCAAGCGCGCCCAACTCGCCGGTGGCGGATCACGTCGCGACCGTGGCCGCATCCTGGCCGCGCTCGATGCCAATGGCTGCCGCGACGACACGGTTGCGCCACGCCGCGCACCGCTGCAGGAAGCAGACCGTGGCGAAGACGACGGCAACGCAAACCTGTTCGATCAGCTTTTCGGTAACGACAGCCAGCCGAGCGACACGCTTGACCAGCCGGAGGATCCCGGCGAGGAACGCAATGTCCGCCGCGTCGTGAACCTGCCCGGCATTCCGGACTTTCCGAGCACCGGCGGCGAGTTCCACACCAGCTGCGTGCGCACCTGCGACGGCTATTTCTTCCCGATGTCGAACGCAGCCTCGGTCGGCGACTTCGAGCGCGATCAGAAGAATTGCGAATCGAGCTGCCCCGGCACCGAGATGCAGGTCTTCTATTCGCGCGGCATGGACGACGACTCGGCCGCGATGACGTCATCGGTCACCGGCAAGCCTTATAGCGAATTGCCGACCGCCTATCTCTACAAGCAATCCAACATGTCACGGCCGCCGGCCTGCGGCTGCAACGCCGCGCAGAACTTCCAGATCATTGGCGGCAATCCGCCAAACCCACAACAGTCGCAGCCGGAAACGGACGCAGCACCGTTGGTTCCCGTGCCGGCCTCGAAGCCCGATCCGAGCGCCGATCCGGAAACGCTGGCCAACAGGGAAGGCGGGCTCGACCGCGAGGCCATCAAGCGGCTTTCCGCCAAGCCGGTGACGTCGCCCGTGTCCGCCTTGCCGCCGGAACAGCGCAAGGTCAGGGTCGTCGGGCCAACGTTCCTTCCCGACCCATCAGCGGCAATAAATCTGCAAGCTCCGGCCCCGAAGGCAGTCCAGTAAGCGCGAGCCTCAGCGGCATGAACAGCCCCTTGCCCTTGCGCCCGGTCGCTTCCCTGATCTTGCCGGTCCAGTCCTTCCAGACCGTCCCGTTCCAAGGCTCCTCCGGCAGCAGATCGAACGCCTGTCCGAGGAACTCGCGATCATCATCGGAGAACTCCGGTCTGTCCTGCGGCCCCTCGCGCAGGATACGCCACCAGCCCACCGCATCGGCAAGCCGGTCGAGATTGCCGCGCACCGCCAGCCAGAACGGCTCGGCCTGTTCGCCGGAGACGCCCTGCACCATCAGCCTGTCCCGTGCCTCGTCGAACGGAACATGGTGCAGCAGCACGCGGTTGAGCACGAAAAGCTCGTCCGGATCGAACTTGGCCGATGATTTCGAGGTCGCGGCGGGGTCGAAATGGCCGGCGAGTTCGGTCAAATCATGCGCGGCCGCGACATTCTCCGAGGTGCCGACCAGCACGGCCAGCGAAGCGACGGCCATCGGCTCGATGCCATCCTCGCGCAGGCTTTCGATGGAGAGCGCGCCGGTGCGCTTCGACAGCCCCTCGCCCGAGACGGTGGTCAAAAGATTGTGGTGGCCGAAGACCGGCGGCTCGGCTCCCAGCGCCTTGAACAGGGCGATCTGCACGCCGGTGTTGGTGACGTGGTCGTCACCACGGATGACGTGGCTGACGCCCATCTCGATGTCATCGACGACGGACGGCAGCGTGTAGAGATAGGTGCCGTCCTCGCGCACCAGGACAGGGTCGGAGAGCGAAGCGAGATCGACCGTTTCCTCGCCGCGCACCAGATCGGTCCAATGGACCTCGGTGCGCTCCGGCTGCTGCGCATCCCCAGTGAAATTGGGCAGCAGGAAGCGCCAGTGTGGCCGGCGCCCGTCAGCCTGGTATTCGGCGACCTGCTCTCGCGTCAGCGCCAGCGCCTCGCGGCCATAGACCGGTGGCAGGCCGCGCGTACGGCGCACTTTTCGCCGGAGATCGAGTTCCTCCGGGGTTTCGTAGCAGGCGTATAGAACGCCCGCCGCCTTCAGCCGCTCGACCGCCGCGTCATAGACCTCGAAGCGCCGCGACTGATACTCGGTGGCGTCGGGAAAAATGCCCAGCCAATGCAGGTCGTAGAGGATGGCATCGGCGAATTCCTGCTTCGAGCGGGCGATGTCGGTGTCATCGAAGCGCTGGATGAAGCGGCCCTTGTTGTTGAGCGCAAACAGCCAGTTGAACAGAGCGGTGCGCGCATTGCCGATATGGATGCGGCCGGTCGGTGACGGGGCGAAACGAACGGTAACTGTCATGAACGGGGCGTACCGGATGCTTTTCTAATTGACAAGACGCGCCCCCGCGCCGGTCGGCACACATAGAACATGACGCGGACAATGAAAAGACTTAAGCAATTCCAGGAAAAGTGTGAAACGGTTTTCCGTCCGGAATTGCGTTAAAACAAACAGTTAGAGCGGTTCGCCGTTTTCGTGAAACGGTGAACTGCTCTAAGGGCCAAGCGACGTGCATGGACCTTGTCAGATCAGATCGTCGAAGGCGATCAGCGGCCGAAATCATCCGAACTGAGGCGGGTCCAGCGGTCGCCCATCAACCCACCGATGAAGATGTCGCCGGAGCGGACCGCTTGCGTTACCTCGGGGATGCGCGAGCGCACCATCGTCCCCCCGGCATAGCGGAAGAAAACATTCTTGTAGCTGAAGAGCTGCGGCATGAATCTGGTCTGCGTCTGCCCGATGATGCCCGCGCAGCCCATATTCCACGCGTCCGCGATGAGGCTGTCCAGCGTCGCGCCCCAGTGAGATCCGGAGGCCTGGATTTGCAACAGGTTCGCGATGCCGCCAGCTTGACCGTAGAAAGCGTAGCAGCCGAGCATTTTACCAGCCTCGTCGTAGGTCCCACCGAAATGAAGGGGGCCGTCGGCCCGCTTCTCGGCCGCCAGTGCGAGCAGCCGTGGCAGCTCGCCATCCTGCCAACGCGGCCGAAGCGCGTAATCGGACGTAAGCGTCGGCAACCGCTCCGCAAATTGCGCGGCATCCATCGGCTCGCGATGGGCCCGGTGTGACGAGGAATGCTGGACGGGCGGCTCGAACCTTTTTTTCGTAAAGGGATCGAATACCTTGGCGCAAGGATCGAATACGAAACGGGACAGGCCCGGCCATTTACCGCGCACCACGGCGGCGGCCACCGCGGCCGGGCGGAAAATGCGTGTCCATCCCAGACAATGCGCCGGCAGGAGCTGGTATTTCATCGGACGTGCGAAGGCCAGAGATACCCGGTTGGCCGAATCGGTCAGATACAGATCGAATTCGCCTTGATGCAGGGCACGCAGCAATTGCGGTCCGGCCGAGCCGTGATCGGTGCCGGGGTCGGCCATCAGTGGACCGATGATCGCCGCATTCAATGTCGCGCCGTTGAGCTCGTAGCGAGCTTTCAGGACACCGAGGAAGCCACCCAGATCGCCGTGCGGGTTGATCTGGACAAGAGCGTGGCTCGCGCCGGGCTGGCCGGCAGGGTCAAGATAGATCTTTCTCATATACTCGGCCGTCTCCACGATCGCACGGTCGAGGAGGTGACGCCGCCGCCGGCGAAACTTCGTCAGGAAGAGTGCGGCGACGCGCTCGAGGTCCTCGGCAGCAAGCGGCCGAACCGAGCCGTGGGGAGACTCCTGCACCGCCGGCGCAGCCACCTTTTCCACACCGGTATTTTCAGAAACAAGATGCATCGTGGAGCCTATGGAGGTCGTCTGCCGCAGGGCGAAATCCTGCGCTGAATCAATCGGATCCCAGCATCTGCATCGACCATCCCTGGGTTGCTCGGAGTAAAATGTATATCAATCAATGGCTGAAACAACGTATCTCGCTCGGTATCGTAAACAGGCGTCTCGAGATTCAGGATCCGGAAAAGAATTCGATACCGCTTGGCATCACGGATTTGCTCGGCAGGCGAACGCGAGCGGCAGGGATTTCGAACATCTCACACCCCGCCGATGCCCTCGCATCTGCTCGGCTCCGCCCTGTGATTGCCGTACCCTGCTCCAGCAGCCTGCCCGGCTGGCCTCCGGCCGAAACCGGAGGCCACCTGGAGCTCAGATGACCAGCCCTTTGGTCAGCTCGAGCGCCTGACGCTCGAACAGGCGGCGGTAGATGCCGCCCTTCAGCCGGATCAGCTCGTCATGCGAGCCTTCCTCGACGATGTTGCCGCGATCGAAGACCAACAGCCTGTCGAGCGCCCGCACCGTCGACAGTCGGTGTGCGATGACCAGCGTGGTGCGGCCGACCATCAGCCGTTCCATCGCCTGCTGGATCAGCACCTCCGATTCCGAATCGAGGCTCGATGTCGCCTCGTCCAGGATCAGGATGCGCGCATCGGCCAGGAAAGCGCGCGCGATCGCCACGCGCTGCCGCTCGCCGCCCGACAGTTTCACACCGCGCTCGCCGACCAGCGTGCCATAACCCTTCGGCAGGCTGGTGATGAAGTCGTGCGCGCTTGCCAGCTTCGCAGCATGCTCGATCTCCTCCTGCGTCGCGGCCGGCCTGGCATAGGCGATGTTCTCGGCCAGTGACCGGTGGAACAGGATCGGCTCCTGCTGGACGATGGCGATCTGCCCGCGCAGCGACGCTTGCGCGACCTGCGCGATGTCCTGGCCATCAATCAGGATCTTGCCCGCATTCACGTCGTAGAGGCGCTGGATGAGCTTGACGAAAGTCGTCTTGCCCGAGCCGGAGTGACCGACGAGCCCGACCCGCTCCCCCGGTGCGATATCGACCGAAAAGTCGCGATAGAGCGGCGAACGGTGATTGCCGTAATGGAAGGTGACGTTGTCGAAGCTGATGGCCCCTTGCGTGATCCGGCTCGGCTTGGCGCCGGGCCGGTCCTCGATACCGAGCGGTTCGGACTGGAAATCGACCAGTTCCTCCATGTCGTTGATCGAACGCTGCAAATTGCGGATATGCGTGCCGATATCGCGCAAATAGCCTTGCAGCACGAAGAACGAGGTCAGCACGAAGGCGACGTCGCCGGCGCTCGCCTGCCCCCACGACCACAGCATCAGCGCCAAGCCGATGACCGCGGCGCGCATGACCAGCAACAGCGCCCCTTGCGTGGTGCCGTTGATGGTGCCGCGCACCCAGGTGCGCCGCGTGCGCGCCCGCCATTTGGCGACCACCCTGGCAAGGCGGCCCTCCTCGCGCTCCTCGGCGCCAAAGCCCTTGACCACGGCGTTGCAGCTCACCGCATCGGCGAGCGAACCGCCAAGGCGCGTGTCCCAGGTGTTGGCGAGCCTTGCCGCCGGCGCGACATAGCCAAGCGACAGCATCGCCGTCACCATGATGAACAGCACTGAACCGGCGGCAACGACCACACCCATCAGCGGCCAGAACCAGCCAAGCAGCAGCGTCGAGCCGACGAGCATGACGACCGACGGCAGCAGCGCGATCAGGATGGTGTCGTTGAGCAGGTCGAGCGCCCACATGCCGCGCGTCACCTTGCGCACGGTCGAGCCGGCAAACGAGTTGGCGTGCCAGTCGGTGGAAAAGCGCTGGACGCGATGGAAGGCATCGGCGGCGATGTCGGCCATCATCTTCAGCGTCAGCTCGACGATGCCCATGAAGGCAAGGTTGCGCAACACGAGGCCGGTCAGGGCCAGCGCCATAAGGATGAAGAACGCCGACATCGCGGCATTCCAGGCAATGGCGTCCGCGCCGACGCTGCTGGCGACGGCATCGACCAGCCGGCCGGAATAGAGCGGCGTCAGGACGTCGGCGAGCGTCGACAGCAGGAAACCACCCATGATCAGCGAAAGCCGCCAGGGCTGGCGCCGCCAATGGATGAGCGTGAAACCAAGAACGCTGCGAAAGGCGCTTGCGCGCAAATCGATCTTGAAACGAGCCATGATGTCATTCGGGCGCAAACGAGCCCGATCCCAGTAAGGTCGAAAATTGAAGAAGCCACGCAAGGGGCGAATGGCTGCCCAGAAGCGGAGTGGCATATTTTGGCGTCACGCCCGTAATCGGGCGGCGACCGGCATCGGCATAAGCCTGTGCTCAAACCGGCTCCGATGCGAAGGATCGACCTTCGCGGAGCGCCGGCAGAGACCTAAGCTTCGCGGCCTCGCATTACCATTTCAAATACTGCCATTCGGACCTCCCGCAAATGAATCGCGGAACGGTCCTTATAGAGAGGGCCTGATGCGTCGCCAAGATAGGCCATACCCAAAAGCCTATCTGGTCCAAGTACTGAGGTTATTTTGCAACAAAGGGCGACCTGCGCTTTACCCGCGATCCCTGAAACGGTTGGTGATGGGATAGCGGCGGTCGCGGCCAAAGTTCTTCCGGGTGATCTTGACGCCCGGCGCCGCCTGCCGGCGCTTGTATTCGGCGATGTAGAGCAGATGCTCGATGCGCGTCACCGTGGCCCGGTCATGGCCGCGCGCGACGATGTCGTCGACGCCCATCTCGTTTTCGACCAGGCATTCGAGGATGTCGTCCAGCACTGGATAGGGCGGCAGCGAATCCTGGTCGGTCTGGTTCTCGCGCAGCTCGGCCGACGGCGCCTTGTCGATGATGTTCTTCGGGATGACCTCGCCCGAAGGCCCGAGCGCGCCCGGCGGCACATGGTTGTTGCGCCAGCGCGACAGCGCATAGACCTGCATCTTGTAGAGGTCTTTTATCGGATTGAAGCCGCCATTCATGTCGCCATAGAGCGTGGCGTAGCCGACCGACATCTCGCTCTTGTTGCCTGTCGTGACGACCATCGAGCCGAACTTGTTGGAGATCGCCATCAGGATGGTGCCGCGCGCACGGCTTTGCAGGTTTTCCTCGGTGATGCCTTCCTTGGTGCCCTCGAAAAGCTGGGTCAGCGCGTGCAGAAAACCTTCGACAGGCTCGAAGATCGGCACGATGTCATAGCGGCAGCCGAGCGCGCGGGCGCAGTCCTCGGCGTCCTTGAGCGAATCCTTCGAGGTGTAGCGATAGGGCATCATGACGGCGCGCAGCCGCTCCTCGCCGAGCGCGTCCACGGCAAGGGCAGCGCAAATCGCCGAATCGATACCACCGGACAGGCCGAGCACGACGTTCTTGAAGCCGTTCTTGTTGACGTAGTCGCGCAGGCCCAGCATGCAGGCGCGATAGTCGGCCTCTTCCCGCTCCGGGATTTTCGACATCGGCCCTTGCGAGCAGACCCAGCCGTCCTCCGTGCGTTTCCACGTCGTGACGTCGACCGCGTCCTCGAACTGGCTCATCTGGAAAGCCAGTGTCTTGTCGGCGCCGATGGCAAACGACGCACCGTCGAAGATCAGCTCGTCCTGGCCGCCAAGCTGGTTGGCGTAGATCATCGGCAGCCCGCATTCGATGACTTGCTTGATGACCACCTGATGGCGCACGTCGATCTTGGCGCGATAATAGGGCGAGCCGTTCGGCACCAGCAGGATTTCGGCGCCGCTCTCCGCCAGCGATTCGCAAATGCCGACATCGCCCCAGATGTCCTCGCAAATCGGAACTCCGATGCGCACGCCGCGGAAATTGACCGGGCCCTGGATCTCGAGCCCGGCCTGGAAGACGCGCTTTTCATCGAACTCGCCGTAGTTCGGCAGGTCGAGCTTGTAGCGCTCGGCGATGATCTTGCCGCCATCGGCGAAAATGATGGAATTGTGCGTACCGCTTTTGCGCTTCAACGGCGTGCCGATGATGACGCCCGGACCGCCATCCGACGTATCGGCGGCAAAGTCCTGCGCCGCCTTTTCGCAGGCTTTCAGGAAGGCCGGCTTCAGCACCAGATCCTCCGGCGGGTAACCGGCAAGGAAAAGCTCGGTGTAGAGCACGAGATCGGCGCCCTGGCGCGCGGCATCCGCCCTCGCCTCACGCGCCTTGGCAAGGTTGCCGGCGACATCGCCGACGGTCGGGTTGAGCTGGGCGATGGCGATGCGCAGGATGTCGAGCTTCTTGGTCATGCCTGCCGGTTTAGCGCGGCAAAATTCGCCGGGCAATGGCGTTCGTTTGGACCAATTCGGACCGATATTATCCGTGAGTATGGTCGACGATCAGTCGTCGCCCATATACTCGCGCAACGACTGCGGCGAATGGTTCTCGCCGATCGACATCGCCAGGATGCGCGAGATGTGCCGGCGCGGCAGCCTCGTGTCCGCCACCCATTGATTGATCTGCGCCTGGATCTTGTCGAGGTCTTTCTTCGAGGTCGGGCTTTCGGCGATGTCGAGACCTGCATCGCGAAGGGCTGCCGCCATGTCGGCCGAAATCACAAAGGCATCCCAGCCCAGCCAGCGCAGGAAATACTGGCCGGTGTTGCCGCCCAGCCGACTGCCGTGCTTGCCGAGATAGGCCATCAGCCCGACTTGGTCGTCGGCTGGCCAGTTGGCGAGGAACTCGCCGAAGCCGCCATGCTCCTTGGAGACGCGTTCGACGAAGGCGGCGTTGTCGCGCACGGATCTGATTTTCTGCGGGTTGCGCACAATGCGCTGGTCGGAAGCCAGATCGTGCCAGAAATCGTCAGGCTGGAACAACAGCCGCTTCGGCTCGAAGCGCAGAAATGCTTCCTCGAAACCGGGCCATTTCTGCTCGATGACGCGCCAGACAAAACCGGCGGCGAAGACGCGCTCGGCCATGGTCGAGAGAATGCGGTCGTCGGTGATGTCAGCCACCGCTGCATTGTCGGGCGCCGGCCCCAGAAGGGACGAAAGCTCCGTCTCGCCGCCCTTGCGTTTGGCTGCACGGGCGCGGATTTTGGCGAAATCTGGCATTTTTGCTTCCATCTCCATGCCGCGCTTTTGAAGGTACGGCATCTTCCTATATGGAGACGAGACTGCCAAGCCGACGCTTTGGTGTGGAGACGTCCATGAACAAGACAGTGCCCGAACTGGCCAATCGATGGCTGAGGCGAAACCCAGAGAATTTGAGCGAGCTTGAGAGGCGGGTGCTGCAAAGCACTGTCGACCGCAAACCCATATCACAGGACATCAACGACAATCTGGCCGGCCTTCAGGGCGCGGGCGATCGCATCGCCGATGCCATCGCGCGTGTCGGTGGCTCGTGGACGTTCATCCTGTCATTCATCGCCTTCCTGATCCTGTGGATCGGTGCCAACTGGTGGCTGCTGGGGCAAAAGTCGTTCGACCCCTACCCCTTCATTTTCCTCAACCTGGTGCTGTCGATGATCGCTGCCCTGCAGGCGCCGGTGATCATGATGTCGCAGAACCGCCAGGCAGCGCGCGACCGCATCGACGCAGCCCATGACTATGAGGTCAACCTCAAGGCCGAAATCGAGATCATGGCGCTGCACGAAAAGCTGGACGAATTGCGCCACAGCCAGATCATCGGCATGCGCGACGAGATCGCGCAAATAGCCGAACAGCTGAAGCGGATCGACGAACGGCTCGCTCCCCAGACCCAGCCCTCATGACCGAAGCGATCCACCATTTCATCGAACAATACGGTCTGCTTGCCGTCTTCCTCGGCTGCGTGGCCGAGGGGGAAAGTGCCGCCATCCTCGGCGGCTTCTTCGCCCACCAGCATGTTTTCGTGCTGTGGCATGCCTTTGTCGCGGCAGCGCTCGGCGCCTTCGTCGGCGACACCTTCTTCTTCATCCTCGGCAGAAGTTTCGCCGATAACCGCCATGTCGTCAGGCTGCGCAGGCGACCTGGCTTCCGCCGCGCCTATCGCCTGCTCAACACCCATCCCAACATCTTCGTGCTGTCGAACCGCTATGTCTACGGCATGCGCCTGGTCGGCGGCATCGCGGCCGGCCTGTCGACCATAGCAGCACCCCGCTTCGTCATCCTCAACGCCATCTCATCGGTGATCTGGGCGGTGCTGTTCAGCTCAATCGGCTATGTTTTCGGGTTGGGCGCCGAGCATTTCGTCGGCCAGGCCTTGCTGCGCCACGAGCGGCTCCTGATCGGGCTTGGCATCGGCCTGACGGTGGCGATCCTTGCCTGGCTCATCGCCCGACACATTGCCAGGCGGGAGCGCGCCAAGGAGCTTTGACCGTTAGTCGATACCGAGCGCCTGATCACCTCGATCGAGGATCAGCGGGATGATCAGGTCTTCCTCATCGGCAAGATGCCGGGTCAGCATGGCGATCAGCCGGCTGTTTTCGTCGGCATAGGTATCCGCCGCGAAGCGCTGTTTGTCCTCGCTCTCCTGAAGCGTCTTGATGAAGGCATTGGCCGCCTCGGCATTGCGCTCCAATCCTTCATGGATGGTGTGGTGGTCGGTATCGAGAATCTCAAAACCGCGCTTCAGCCGCGCCTCTGCTTTGGCGAAGACCGGAAAATAATGATGATCCTCGACATTGTGGTGACCGTCGAGATTGCCGAGAAAATGGTTGAGGCGCGGCGCGAACCAGCGCGCAAAGTCAGGCGCCGTCAGCTTGCCCTCGCGATAGTCGCCAATACCGTTGGTCAGCATGCCGCCGAGTTCACGGAACATGTCGTGCCGCTGCAGCCACATGTTGGCGATACCGTGGATGTTGGCGTGGCCCTGCCATTCTTCACGCGGGTATTTTTCGACCAGCCAGCGCAAATCGTCCGGCAGGCCTTTGCGTTCGAGAAGCAGAAGATTCGTGGCTTCGGGCATGACGGTTTCCTTTAGTTACCGTCATATAAGAATGGCAACGCTAGATCGGTAGTCCGGTGATCCGCTCGATGAGCGCGATGCCCCAGACGCCGGCAACGATGACCACCGAGATCAGCACCGCCAGCGAACCGCAATCCTTGGCCAGCTGGATGTCGACATTGAACTCGCGGCTGAACGCATCGCAGGCCGCCTCGATGCCGGTGTTCAGCACCTCGACCATGATCAGCAGCAGCACCGCGCCGATCAGCAGGGCATAGCCACGCCACGACACCGAAACAAACCACCCGGCCGGCAAGGCGAGTGCGAGCAGCATCAGTTCCTGCTGGAATGCCTTCTCGCTGGCAGCCAGCTTGCGGAACGCCCGCACCGAATTGATAAAAGCATCGATCAGCCGCTGCATGCCCAAACCTCTTTCCGAATTACCGGCACGAGATAAAGCAACGGCACGATCAAGGGAATAAGGCGTCTCTTCCAAAATTCATTCAGCAACCGCTATCGAAGGCGTAGACTTTTCAAACTGCGGCAATCCGTCGTCGATCGAATAATAGTCGCCCTTGTCGCCGACGAAGATATGGCAGTCGCCCTTGAGACCGGTCGGCCTGTCGAACGATCCCGCCATGACCGAAATGTAGCCTTGATCCCTTGGCTTCCAGAAAAGCACTGACCCGCATGCCTTGCAGAAGCCGCGCCGGGCGAACGCGGACGCTTCATACCAGGTGATGCTTTCAGTGCCTTCGATCACGATGTCGGCGTCGGCAACGTTGGTCGCGGCATAGAAATGCCCACTCTGTTTCCTGCATTGCGAGCAATGGCAGTAGACGACCCCCCGCAGCGCTCCACTTGTCCGGAACCGGACCGCTCCGCAAAGGCATGATCCCTGGTGACTGTCGCTCATTTCGGCACCCCTTGAAGAAAGCTCGTCCAGCATCGTGGTCAGGATTCCAGCTTTGCGGTGGTTACGCGCAAGCAAACACGACATCGACTGGCGCTCGGAATTCGAAATTCAGTTTCATTTTCAGCAGCGCGCCGCGCGGATTTCGAATTCAAAGCCACTAACTGGCTGTTGTCCCGCGAGTTTGGCGCCAAAGTTTATGCTTCTACAGCCACAGGTAGAGAAAAACCTGTGGAAGTCGTGCGAATTAAGGAAACTTTAGCGTCGCCGCATTTATGGTCTCCGTAAGCGAAGGTCGCGGGTGGGGACGCGCCTCTTTGCAAGATGTTCTGGACTGTCGGGTCGCGCTCCCCAGGTCGGCGATCGATGGAACCCGCAAATTCTGTGCCGGGATCCGAGGGGAAGAGTGAACCAGACATGCAGCCGGCAGCCGCCCCAACCGACAAAAATACCGACATTGCGTCCGCCGTCGTCGCCACCATGCGTCAATTGGGCGTGCTCGGCCTGCCGCGCAACTACGAAATCTTCTACGAGGCATTGAGCGGCACCAATCGCGAGCTCAGCCTCGCCGTCCTTGCGCTGAACAGTCGGCCGACACAGGACGAGCTGGATAAGATCGGGCGCGCTTTCTTCGCCCAGAATCACGGTCCCAGCATCGTCGAGCATGCCCGAGACGTCATCGCCAGGGAGCTCGAGGAGGTTGCGTCGCTGTTGCGAAGCGAGCGCAGCCACATCGAGAAATACGGCAGGATCCTGGATGAAACATCGAGCGGCTTGAGCAATCGCAGCCTGCTCTCGCAGGACCTCCTGCAGAAGATCGCCAATGCCATGGCGGTTGCCACCAATTCGACCATCGATCACGGTCGACAGATCGCCTCGACGCTGAGTGACAAGACGGCTGAACTCGAGAGCGTCAAGTCGAAGCTCGAGGAATACAAGCGGTTGGCCGACACCGATCCCTTGACCCACATCTGGAACCGGCGCGCCTTCGACAAGCAAATCACCAGTATCTACACCAGCAACAAGGGTATCCTGTTCAACGCCCTGATCCTTGCCGACATCGATCGGTTCAAGGATATCAATGACCGCTACGGCCATCCTGTCGGCGACAAGATCATCCAGATCATCGCCGAGATTTTCCAGACCAGCATTCGCGGCGACATGTTCGTCGCCCGCACCGGCGGCGAGGAATTCGCGCTGATCATCGAGGGTGCCAGCGAAGACGCCACCTATGAGATCGCGGAGCGCATTCGCGCCCTGATCGAGCAGACGCCGTTCACCAGCAGCCAGACCGGCATGAATTATGGCACCGTGACGGTGTCGATGGGCATCTGCATGGCGTCCGAGGCCGAAGGGCCGGAAGACCTCTACACCAAGGCCGACCGGGCGCTCTACCGTTCGAAGGTCAGCGGCCGCAACCGTGTGACCAAGCATTCGACGATGGCCGGTCGCGCCGGCAAGAGCTGGCTGCTCTACAAGAAGGACTGATGGCTTTTGCCGATCGCGCCGGCTTAGGCGGGAGCGCAAACGATGAGCTGAAAAAGGAAAGGCGCCGGGTTTCCCAGGCGCCTTTTCTTTATCGGTCCAATTGGTTGGGATCAGCCGTTGACGGCCTGCTTGTGCTGCACCGGGTGGCTTTTCTTGAGCAGATCCGACACCAGGAAGGCCAGTTCGATCGCCTGGTCGGCATTGAGGCGCGGGTCGCAATGGGTGTGGTAGCGATCCTGCAGTTCCTCGGCGGTGATGGCACGCGCGCCACCGGTGCATTCGGTGACGTTCTTGCCGGTCATCTCGACATGGATGCCGCCCGGATGCGTACCTTCGGCGCGATGCACTTCGAAGAAGGTCTGCACCTCCTTCAGGATACGGTCGAACGGCCGCGTCTTGTAGCCGGCTGCCTCGATGGTGTTGCCATGCATCGGGTCCGACGACCAGACGACACTGCGGCCTTCCTTCTGCACCGCGCGCACCAGCTTCGGCAGGTGGTCGGCGACCTTGTCCGAACCAAAGCGGGCGATCAGCGTCAACCGGCCGGGCTCGTTCTCGGGATTGAGCAGGTCGATAAGCTCCAGCAGGCCGTCAGCGGTCAGCGACGGGCCGCATTTCAGGCCGAGTGGGTTCTTGATGCCGCGGCAATATTCGACATGGGCATGGTCGGGCTGGCGGGTGCGGTCACCGATCCAGATCATGTGGCCTGAGGTGGCGTACCAGTCACCAGAGGTCGAATCGACACGGGTCAGCGCCTCCTCATAGCCGAGCAGCAGCGCCTCATGGCTGGTGTAGAAATCGGTCTCGCGCAGCGCGTAGTTGGTCTCCGAGGTGATGCCGACGGCCTTCATGAAGTCCATCGTCTCGGTGATGCGGTTGGCCAGCGACTCGTATTTCTCGCCTTGCGGGCTGTCGGAGACGAAGCCGAGCATCCAGCGATGCACGTTCTCCAGGCTGGCGTAACCACCCTGCGCGAAGGCGCGCAGAAGGTTGAGCGTCGCCGCCGACTGGCGGTAAGCCATTTCCTGGCGGGCGGGATCGGGAATACGGGACTTCTGGTCGAATTCGATGCCGTTGATGATGTCGCCGCGATAGCTCGGCAGGGTCACCTCGCCCTTGGTCTCATTGTCGGACGAGCGCGGCTTGGCGAACTGGCCGGCAACGCGGCCGACCTTCACCACCGGCTGTGCGCCGGCAAAGGTCAGCACGACCGACATCTGCAGGAAGACGCGGAAGAAGTCGCGGATGTTGTCGGCGCCGTGCTCAGCAAAGCTCTCGGCGCAATCGCCGCCCTGGAGCAGGAAGGCGTCGCCGTTTGCGACAGCCGCCAGTTGCTTCTTCAGCTTGCGCGCCTCACCGGCAAAAACCAGCGGCGGAAAGGTGGCGAGCTGGGCTTCCGTGTTCTTGAGCGCGGCAAGGTCCGGATAGGCGGGAACCTGCTTGATCGGCTTTGCTCTCCACGAATTCGGCGACCATTTCGTCATCGCTGCACCCAACGCTCTTTCCGGCGAGTACCCTCACCCGCCATTTCCCGCCCCTATATGGGGTGGCGGCTCCATACACGAAGCCGATTTCCTATTCTAGACCGGAATTTCAGCGCTGGCGAATGGTGGCCGGCGGCTAAGCCGCCTTCTCCACCAACCGCGCGAGCTGTGTCATCACCACCGCCGAACCCGCCAGGCGCTTGTCCGGTGTCGGCCAATCGCGCACGAAGACGACGCTGTGGTCCGGTCGGATCTTGGCCAGGGAGCCCTGTTCGCCGATGAACTTGACCAGCCCGACCGGGTTGGAGAATTCGCGCTTGCGGAAATGGATGACGACGCCCTTCGGCCCGGCATCGAGTTTTTCGACATTGGCTTTGCGGCAGAGCGCCTTGATGAAGACGATCTTGAGCAGGTGCTTCACCTCGTCCGGCAGCGGGCCGAACCGGTCGATCAGTTCGGCGCCGAACGCGTCGATCTCCTCGGTGTTTTCGAGATCGCCGAGACGGCGGTAGAGCGCCAGCCTGAGTTGCAGGTCGGGCACATAGCTTTCCGGGATCATCACCGCGGTACCGACGGCGATCTGCGGCGACCAGCCGCCATCCTGGACCTCGCCGGAATCCTTCACTTCGGCCACCGCCTCCTCCAGCATCTGCTGGTAGAGTTCGAAGCCGACCTCCTTGATATGGCCCGACTGCTCTTCGCCCAAAAGATTGCCGGCGCCCCGGATGTCGAGATCGTGGCTGGCGAGCTGGAAGCCGGCGCCCAGCGTGTCGAGCGATTGCAGCACCTTCAGACGGCGCTCGGCGGTGTCGGTGAGCTTGCGGTTGGCGGGCAGCGTGAACAGCGCATAGGCGCGCACCTTGGAACGGCCGACGCGGCCGCGCAGCTGATAGAGCTGCGACAGGCCGAACATGTCGGCGCGATGGATGATCAGCGTGTTGGCGGTCGGGATGTCGAGGCCGGATTCAACGATTGTCGTCGACAGAAGCACATCATACTGGCCGTCGTAGAAGGCGTTCATGATGTCGTCGAGTTCGCCCGGCGGCATCTGGCCATGGGCCACCGCCACCTTTAGCTCCGGGACAGATTCCTTCAGGAAATCATGGATTTCCGCGAGATCACTGATACGCGGCACCACGTAGAAAGAATGCCCACCACGATAACGTTCGCGAAGCAGCGTCTCGCGAATGACCAGCGGATCGAAGGGCGAGATGAAGGTGCGCACCGCCATACGGTCGACCGGCGGCGTGGCGATCAGCGACAGTTCGCGCACGCCGGTCAGAGCCAGCTGCAAGGTACGCGGGATCGGCGTCGCCGACAGCGTCAGCACATGGACATCGGTCTTGAGGTCCTTCAGCCGTTCCTTGTGCTTGACGCCAAAATGCTGCTCCTCGTCGATGATGAGCAGGCCGAGATTCTTGAACGAGATGGCGGAACCAAGCAGCGCATGGGTGCCGATGACAATGTCGACCTGGCCTTCGGCGATGCCCTTCTTGGTTTCGGCGAGTTCCTTGGCACCGACCAGCCGCGAGGCCTGGGCGACGCGGATCGGCAGGCCGGAGAAGCGCTGCGAAAACGTCTTGAAATGCTGGCGCGACAACAGCGTCGTCGGCACCACCACGGCGACCTGGAACCCTTCCATGGCCGCGATGAAGGCGGCGCGCAGCGCCACTTCGGTCTTGCCGAAGCCGACATCGCCGCAGATCAGCCGATCCATCGGCTTGCCGGCGCCAAGATCGTCGCGCACCGAGTCGATCGCCGTCTGCTGGTCGTCGGTCTCCTCATAGGGGAAACGAGCTGAGAATTCGTCATAGAGGCCTTCGGCCGGCACCAGCGCCGGCGCCGCACGCATCTGCCGTTCCGCGGCAATGCGGATCAACTGCCCGGCCATGTCGAGCAGGCGCTTCTTCAGTTTCGCCTTGCGTGACTGCCAGGCGCCGCCGCCAAGCTTGTCCAGCGTCGCTTCGGCTGTGTCAGAGCCGTAGCGCGACAGGAGCTCGATGTTTTCCACCGGCAGGAACAACCGGTCATCGCCGGCATAGTGGATCTCAAGGCAATCATGCGGCGCACCGACCGCTTCGATGGTGCGCAGGCCGATGAAGCGGCCAATGCCATGGTCGGCATGGACGACGATATCGCCGGCCGACAAGGCCGAGGCTTCGGCAATGAAATCGGAGGCCCGCTTCTTGCGCTTCGAACGCCGGATGAGCCGGTCGCCCAAAATGTCCTGTTCGGCAACGACAACCAGTTTTTCAGTCTCGAAGCCGGATTCGAGCGGCAACACGGCCAATGCCGCCTGCCCCGGCTCGAGCTGTTCGGCTTCCGCAAGCGTTTCGACCTGCTTGAGGTTGCCGAGATGATGTTCGGCGAGGATCTGGCCAAGCCGGTCGAGAGAGCCTTCGGTCCAGCCGGCGATGACGACGCGGCGGCGTGCCGCGCGCTCGTCGGCAATGTGTCTGACAACGACGTCGAAGACATTGACGTTGGGGTCGGCGCGCTCCTCGACGAAGCTGCGGCCATGGCGTGAGCCGGCGTGGTAGACTTTTTTGGCACCGGCGTCGGGTGCGTCGAAGGGCGTGAAGTCGATCGCTTCGCGCGGCCCGAGCGAGGCGATCAGGTTTTCCGGCGAGAGGTAAAGCAGGTCCGGCGCCACCGGCTTGTAGGGCACGGCATCCTTCAATGCGGCGTCGGCCTGCTTCTTGCGCGCCTCATAATGGTCGAGGATCAGCGTATGGCGTTCGGCAAGCGCCTCATGCGCCAGGTGGTCGAAGATGACAGGCGTGTCAGGCAGATAGTCGAACACGGTCTCCAGCCGCTCGTAGAAGAACGGCAGCCAGTGCTCCATGCCGGCGAAGCGCCGTCCTTCGCTGACCGCCGCATAGAGCCCGTCATCGCGCTGGGGCGCGCCAAAGGCTTCGATATAGGAGCGGCGGAAGCGGCTGATGGTTTCGGGCGTCAACGCCACTTCGCTCATCGCCTGCAAGGCCATAGACTTGCGCTGGCCGGTGGTGCGCTGCGTGGCGGCATCGAAGACGCGGATCGATTCCAGCGTATCGCCGAAAAAGTCGAGCCTGAGCGCCTCGGTCCAGCCGGGGGCGAAGAGGTCGAGAATGCCGCCGCGCACCGCGAATTCGCCGACGCCGCGCACCGTGGGCACGCGTTCGAAGCCTGACGTTTCCAGCCGCGACACCAGCGCGTTCATGTCGATCTGGTTGCCCGGCTTGGCATGAAACGTCTGCGACTCGACAAGATCGGCCGGCGGAATGCGCTGAAGCAGCGCATTGGCGGTGGTGAGGATGACGGCACGATGCGGCTTCTTCGCCAGCGCGATCATCGCGGTCAGCGCATCGAGGCGCTTGGCGGCGGCATCCGAGCCGGGCGAGACGCGATCGTAGGGCAGGCAGTCCCAGGCCGGCAGTTCCAGCACCGGCAGGCTGGGCGCGGCGAAGGCCAGCGCCTCGATGATCACCGGCAGGCGCTGCCCGTCGCGCGCCACGAACAGCACCGGCTTGTCGGGCGCGATCTCCAGCGCGGCCTGCACCAGCGCAAAGGCTTCATAGCCATCGGCGACACCGTCGACGATGAACTGGCCGGCACGGCCTTTCGGCAAACCAATGGTGGGAATGAGGCTCATAAAATCACGGTCTTGTTTGTCGCAATTCCCGTGGGAAAACCGCTTCGCACTTTTCCTGGAATTGCTTTTGTTCAGAAAGTCATGGTCCGGCGGGACGCCAGGATCTTTTGCAGGACGGCGCAGTCGATATCCGCCGGCACCGGGCGTTCGCCCGTGATCAGCGGCAGGAAGTCGGTGTCGGGAATGTCGAGAAGCCCTTCATATTGGTCGATTTCCTCAGCCGTCAAGGAACCGATCTCGGCGTCGGCGAAGGTGCCGAGGATGAGATCCATCTCGCGCATGCCGCGATGCCAGGAGCGGAACAAGAGTTTGCGGCGGTGGGCGTCCAGCCCCTCGCTTGATCGTTTCGTTCCGGTCATCGTGCCGCATCCTCACTTGCTGCGGCGCATATAGCGTGGATAGAAGGGGCTGTCAGCCTTGCGCTGCGGCCGTCGCGACATAAGCTGACATCATGCGTCCTTCCATCCTCGATCCGCTGTTTGTTCCGATCACTTCGCTTGCCGGCGTCGGGCCGAAGGTCGGCGCGCTGATCGAGAAGGTTGTCACGGCTGACCTTGGTGATCGCGCGGCCCGCGCGGGCGATCTTCTGTTCGTGCTGCCGCATACCGTCATCGACCGCCGCAACCGACCAGGCATAGCCCTTGCCGCCGAAGGCGCGATCGTCACGCTCGAGGTGCGCATCGATCGTCACCAGCCGCCGCCGCGCGGCAACCGGTCAGTGCCCTACCGAGTCTACGCCCATGACGACACCGGCGAAATCGGTCTGACCTTCTTCCATGCGCATGCCGCCTATCTCGAAAAGGCAATGCCGGTGGGCGAGCATGTCGTGGTCTCGGGCCGCATGGAATGGTTCAACGGCCGCCCGACCATGGTGCACCCCGACCACATCGCGCTGGTCAGCGAGGCGGAGAACCTGCCGCTGGTCGAACCGGTCTATCCCCTTACCGCCGGGCTGTCCGGCAAGGTGTTGCGCCGGGCGATCGGCCAGGCGCTCGTCCGCGTGCCCGAATTCCCCGAATGGCAGGACGGCGCCTTCATGCGCCGGCATACCTTTCCCAGCTTTGGCGATGCGCTCGCCCGCATCCACAATCCGGCCGACCCGATCGATGTTTCCATCGACGGTGCCGCGTGGCGGCGTCTGGCCTATGACGAGTTGCTGGCGGGCCAGGTCTCGCTGGCGCTGGTGCGGTCAAAGATCCGCCGCCTGTCCGGTCGTCCGCTGGTCGGCGACGGCAGCATCGTCGAGAAGCTACGCGCCGCCCTTCCCTATTCGCTGACATCAAGCCAGGAATTCGCGCTGGCCGAAATCAATGCCGACCTTGCCGACCCTGAGCGCATGCTGCGGCTGCTGCAGGGCGATGTAGGCTCCGGCAAGACTGTCGTCGCGCTGCTTGCCATGGCGCGCGCCGTCGAGGCCGGCGGCCAGGCGGCTCTGATGGCGCCGACCGAAATCCTGGCCCGCCAGCATCTGGCAACCATCGCACCGCTCGCTGCCAAGGTCGGGCTGCGCATCGCCATCCTGACCGGCCGCGAGAAAGGCCGCGAGCGCACCGATACGCTGGCCGGCCTGGCCAGCGGCGAGATCGACATCGTCGTCGGCACCCACGCGCTGTTCCAGGAGACGGTCACTTTCCACGACCTGGTCTTCGCCGTGATCGACGAGCAGCATCGCTTCGGCGTCCACCAGCGGCTTGCCATCACCGCCAAGGGCGATGCGCCCGACATGCTGGTGATGACGGCCACACCCATCCCGCGCACACTGGTGCTGACCGCCTTTGGCGACATGGACGTGTCGAAGCTGACGGAGAAACCGGCCGGCCGCCAGCCGATCCGCACCGTCACGCTGCCCTTGGAGCGGCTCGACGAGCTGGTCGGCCGCATGGAGGACGCCGTCGCCGGCGGCCAGAAGATCTACTGGATCTGCCCGCTGGTCGAGGAATCCGAAGAGATCAAGCTGATGTCGGCAGAGGATCGTTTTGCCTCGCTGAAACCGCTGTTCGGCGACCGCATCGGCCTTGTCCATGGCCGCATGAAGGGCGCCGAGAAGGACGAGGCGATGCGCGCCTTCAAGGAGGGCGAGACCCGCATCCTGATCGCCACCACGGTCATCGAGGTCGGCGTCGATGTTCCCGACGCCACCGTCATGGTCATCGAACATGCCGAGCGTTTTGGCCTTGCACAGTTGCACCAGCTGCGCGGCCGGGTCGGGCGCGGCGACAAGCCCTCCTCCTGCGTGCTGCTCTACAAGGATCCGCTCGGCGAGACTGCAAAACGCCGGCTGTCGGTGATGCGCGAGACCGAGGACGGCTTTTTGATCGCCGAGGAAGACCTCAAACTGCGCGGCGAAGGCGAGCTTTTGGGCACCCGCCAGTCCGGCACGCCGGGTTTCCAGGTGGCGCGCATCGAGGCGCATGCCGATCTTCTGGAAGCTGCCCGCGATGATGCCAGGCTGATCCTGTCACGCGACCCGGAGCTGCAATCCGACCGCGGCGAGGCGCTGCGCCTGTTGCTCTATTTGTTCGGCCGCGACGAAGCTGTGCGACTTTTGCGCGCCGGATGAGGCCCTAGTGGCGGATTGGCGACCGTTCCGTTGATCGGCTCGCCATTCAGCGTCACCATCTTGCTTTTCACCTCGGGCGCCACAAGCCCGGCCGAGACAATCAGCTTGGCGCCGTCCTCGATCGTCATGTCGAGCAGCACGATGTCCGACTTCAGCACATACATCAGGAACCCTGTGGTCGGGTTCGGCGTGCAAGGCATGAACACCGCGATCAGCGGATCGCCTTCCTGGTCGAGCTTCTCATTGATCTCGGTTTCCTTTTCGCTGGCGACGAACACCAGCGACCACACGCCCTTGCGCGGATATTCGACCAGCCCGACCTGGCGGAACATGTCGCCCTTGTTCGACAGCACGGTCTCGAAAATCTGCTTCAGCGAGCCATAGATGCCGCGCACCAGCGGCATGCGGCCAAGCAGACGTTCGCCGAAACCGACAATGGCGCGGCCGACAATGTTGGCGGTGAGAAACCCGATCAGCGTGATCAGGATCAGCGCGACGATCAGCCCGAACCCCGGAACCGGAAATGGCAGATAGGTGTCGGGGCTGTAACGCGCTGGAATATAAGGCTTTACCCAGGAATCGACCCAGCCGATGAACGACCAGGCGATATAGGCGGTGATTGCCAGCGGCGCGCAGACGACGAAGCCCGTGAGGAAATAGTTCCTCAGCCGGGTCATGCCAGAGGTCTTGGGAGCATCGGACATGGTTCACCGGGGGCGCGGGTTGCAGCGCAACATTAGTGAACCGGAAGGCGCTTTGGAACTGCGAAGTTTTTAAAGAGCGCCGTTGTGCGGACGCGCTACTCCACCGTCACCGATTTCGCCAGATTGCGCGGCTGGTCGACGTCGGTGCCCATGAACACGGCGGCGAAATAGGCCAGCATCTGGATCGGCAGGGCATAGATGATCGGCGAGATGATTTCCGGCACATCCGGCAGGATGATCGTCTCCATCGTCTTCACGCTCACCTGTGCCGCACCCTTGCTGTCGGTAATCAGGATGATCTTGCCGCCACGCGCCGCCACTTCCTGCATGTTGGACACGGTTTTCTCAAAGATGCGGTCATGCGGGGCAATGACGATGACCGGCATGTTCTCGTCGATCAGCGCGATCGGCCCGTGCTTCAGTTCGCCGGCCGCATAGCCTTCGGCGTGGATATAGGAGATTTCCTTGAGCTTTAGCGCGCCTTCCATGGCCAGCGGGAAATTGGTGTCACGGCCGAGATAGAGCACGTCCTTGTAGCGCGACAGTTCGCGCGCGATCCGTTCGATCTGCTCCTCGAGCTTGAGCACCTGGTTGGCATAGCGCGGCGCTTCCGAAAGCGCGCGCACCAGGGTCTTTTCCTGGTCTTTCGAGATCGTGCCGCGTGCCACGCCGGCGCGCACAGCGAGAGACGCCAACACCGAGAGCTGGCAGGTAAAGGCCTTGGTCGAGGCGACGCCGATCTCGGGGCCGGCGAGCGTCGGCAACACCACGTCGGATTCGCGCGCCATGGTCGATTCGCGCACATTGACGATGGCGCCGATCTTCATGCCGGCCTTGCGGCAGTAGCGCAACGAGGCCAGCGTGTCGGCGGTTTCGCCCGACTGCGAGATGAAGAAAGCGGCATCATCAGCCGACAGCGGCATCTCGCGGTAGCGGAATTCCGAGGCGACATCGATGTCGACCGGCAGCCGCGCATAGCGCTCGAACCAGTATTTGCCGATCAGGCCGGCGAGATACGCAGTGCCGCAAGCTGAGATCGCCAGACGGCCGATCTTGGCAAAGTCGAACGGCAGATCGAGCGGCTTCGAGACGCCGGAGACGAAATCCACATAATGCGCCAGCGTGTGCGAGATCACTTCGGGCTGTTCATGGATTTCCTTCTCCATGAAATGACGCCGGTTGCCCTTGTCGACCATAAAACTGGTCGACAGCGACTGCTGGCGCTTGCGCTCGACCTTCTTGCCGTCGATGTCGAAGATGGCGACGCTGTCGCGGCGCACCACCGCCCAGTCGCCGTCTTCGAGATAGGTGATCGAATTGGTGAACGGGGCGAGCGCGATGGCGTCGGAGCCCAAAAACATCTCGCCATCACCATGGCCGACGGCCAGAGGCGGACCATTGCGGGCGCCGACGATCAGGTCCTCGTCGCCCTTGAACATGATCGCCAATGCAAAGGCGCCTTCCAGCCGCTTCAGTGCCTGGTGCGCGGCCTCGACCGGCTTCAGCCCCTTGGCCAGTTCGCGCGCCACCAGATGCGCCACGACCTCGGTGTCGGTCTGCGACGAGAAAGAGTAGCCGTCGCGGATCAGCTCGTCGCGCAGCTCGGCGAAATTCTCGATGATGCCATTATGGACGATGGCGACGCCGTCGGAAAAATGCGGGTGCGCATTGGTCTCGTTGGGCACGCCATGGGTCGCCCAGCGCGTGTGGCCGATGCCGATCGTGCCATCGAGCGGCTCCTCCTTGAGTCGACGCTCGAGGTTGATCAGCTTGCCTTCGGCGCGGCGACGGCCGAGCTGTCCGTTTTCGATGGTGGCGACGCCGGCCGAGTCATAGCCGCGATATTCGAGCCGCTTCAGCGCGTCGACGATGAGCGGCGCAACCTGCGAATGGCCGATGATTCCAACGATACCGCACATGCAGACAGTCCCCGATTCCCCATGCCAAACCAGCGCTATTTAGGGATGGCCGGCCCGCCGCGAAAGTCACATTGCATTTCGTCCGGTGTAACGGACGCTTGCGCACGCATGCACCATGCCAGACCGCTCTTGCAATCCGGTTACCGCAATTGTTCGGTTTTTCGATTGCTTCGGGAAGGAAGCAACCCTGCCGATCAACCACTAGTGGTCGGCGCCGGCAGCCTTCTTCTTGGCCGCCGCGGCCGAGGCAAAACGCTCGCGCAATTCCTTGCCCTTGCCGGGGATCGTCTTCTGGCGGGCGCGGCCGAAAGCCAGCGCATCGTCCGGCACACTTTCGGTGATGACGCTGCCCGACGCGATGTAGCCGCCCTTGCCAATCGACACCGGAGCCACCAGCGAGGAGTTCGAGCCGACAAAGGCGCCCTCGCCGATGTCGGTGAAGAACTTCGAGTATCCGTCATAGTTGCAGGTGATTGTGCCGGCGCCGATATTGGCGCCCGCGCCAACGCGGGCATCGCCGATATAGGTCAGATGGTTGACCTTGGCGCCCTCCTCGATGACTGCCTGCTTGACCTCGCAGAAGTTGCCGACTTTTGCTTTGTCCCGGAGATCGGCACCCGGCCGCAGCCGCGCGAACGGCCCGACATCGCAGTTCGCGGCGATGATTGCGCCTTCGATATGGCTGAAGGCATGGATCTTGGCGCCCGTGGCAATCTTCACCCCTGGGCCGAACCAGACATTGGGTTCGACGAGCGTGTCGGCGCCGATCTCGGTGTCATGCGAGAAATACACGGTCTCCGGCGCGATCAGCGTCACACCCGAAAGCATCGCCTCGTGCCGGCGGCGCTGCTGCCAGATACCTTCGGCCTGCGCCAGTTCTGCCCGGTTGTTAATGCCGAGCGCATTTTCGAAGCTGGCTTCGGTCGCAACCACATCAAGGCCGCGCCCGCTGGCGATCTCGACGATGTCGGTGAGATAATACTCGCCCTTGGCATTCTTGTTGCCGACCGCATCGAGCAGCTTCAGCGCGTGGGCGCCAGCCACCGCCATCAGCCCGCCATTGCAGAAGGTGATCTGCTTCTCTTCCTCGCTGCAGTCTTTCTCCTCGCGGATGGCGACGAGCTTGCCGCCCTTTTCGATCAGCCGGCCGTAACCGGTTGGATTGGGTGTCCGGAAGCCGATGACCACTACGGCGGCACCTTCCGCCAACCTCAGCCGCGCCACCGTCAGAGCATCCGCGTCGATCAGCGGCGTGTCGCCGAACATCACCAGCACATCGTCATAACCCTTTGATATCGCTTCGCGAGCAGCCAGAACGGCATGCGCCGTGCCAAGACGCTTTTCCTGTACGAAGGTCTCTGCCTTCGGTGCGAACTTCGCCGCCGCCTTGCGCATCTCATCGGCGCCATGCCCGATCACCAGCGCCTGGTCGCCGGCGCCGGCGGCTTCAGCGGCCTTCACCACATGGGCAACCATCGGCAGCCCGGCGATATGGTGCAACACCTTCGGCAGTGCGCTCTTCATGCGCGTGCCTTCACCGGCGGCGAGAATGACGGACAGGCAGGATCTCTGGCTCATGGAAGGACAACCATATGAAAAGGGTTGGGAATCAAATCATGCTAGCAGCGGCGCCATGCTGCACCAATGCGGTTAAATTCCGGTGAGACGGTGGAGCAGCTGACTCTTAATCAGCGGGTCCGCGGTTCAATCCTGCGCCAAGAAAGGGTGTAAGCCCTACCCCAGCCGTCCCAGCACCGGGAAATTCTCCAGCAGCCAGTAAGACACTGTCTGCACGCCTCCAGTCAGGAAAAACACGCCGGCGACCACCAGAAGCGCGCCGATGGCCTTTTCGACGCGGCCGAGATGGACGCGGAATTTGCCGAGAAAGCGCATGAAGGCGCCTGAGAACAGCGCCGCGATCAGGAACGGGATGCCGAGGCCAAGCGAGTAGGCGGCGAGCAAAAGCGCGCCCTCGCCCACGGTTTCGCGGCCGCCGGCCAGCGTCAGGATCGGCCCCAGCACCGGGCCGATGCACGGCGTCCAGCCAAAGGCGAAGGCGAGCCCCATGACATAGGCGGCGACGGCACTTGCAGGCTTGCCCTGCGACTGGAAGCGCGCCTCGCGCGACAACAGCGGAATGCGCAGGATGCCGAGGAAATTCAGCCCCATCAGGATGATCAGCACGCCGGCGGCCATCGCCAGCGGCTCCTGCCAGACGCGCAGCAGCCGGCCGATGGTCGAGGCACCGGCGCCGAGCGCCACGAACACGGTCGAGAAGCCGAGCACGAAAGCAATAGAGGAATAGAGCAGTGCACCGCGCGTACCTTCGCGGGCCGTCACGCCCGCATTGCCGCGAAAATCATCGACCGAAACGCCGGCCATATAGCAGAGATAGGGCGGCACCAGAGGCAGCACGCAAGGCGACAGGAACGATATCGCCCCCGCCCCGATCGCGCTGACATAGCCGATGTCCAATGCCATTCCCAAGCTCCGACTGTTTGGCGACGATATAGCGATGGTCAAGCATGTCTGCCAATCACCATTGTGTGGAAAGGCATCGCCGCATGCGGACTTCGGGGACGAAAGCACCTGCATGGGACGTTGATACAAAGAGGCCGCGATTTCCTGCGCGTCTCCAAATATCAGCCAGGGAGATTTCCATGAAAACCATAACCATAGGGCTGGCCGCACTCCTGCTCAGCACCGCCGCATCCTTCGCCGCCGAGGCGTGGAAGGAAGCCGAAGTCAACGGCACCAAGATCTACACCGACGCCATGGGCATGACGCTTTACACCTATGACAAGGACGAGAAGGGCAAGACCAACTGCTACGACAAGTGCGCCACCAACTGGCCGCCGCTGAAGGCCGAGGCCGGCGCCAAGGCGGACGACGAATGGAGCGTTGTCGACCGCACTGACGGCACCAAGATGTGGGCCTATGACGGCAAGCCGGTCTACACCTTCATCAAGGACAAGAAAGCCGGCGATGTGAACGGCGATGGCGTCGCTGGCGTCTGGCACATCGTCAAGGCCGACTGAGCCTTCATGCCTATTCCCGCTTGTTGGCGGGACAAGTGCTGGCCGCCGTGCATCTTTCTAAGCAAGTCCGGCGGCCAGCACCAATCAGCCCGTCACGGCATGGCCTGCATGCGCCGACGTGCCGGCTTTTCGCGACTCGGCCGAAAACGAAAGCAGGACGTTTCGGCCGACACCACACCTTCATCACCTCAAGCTGAAATTCTGTGATTTTCTCCATACACTCTTAGAGTGTATTGCTGCGGAGAGCCCTGCAATTTGGGCGCTTCCCCTTGACCGGATGCAAAAGCGCGGCCATGTGAGCGACATACAGAACCGAGATTTCGTCGCGCGCAGCGGAATTCTTCTGCCGCATCACAGCTGATATGAGACCTCATGGACGTCGTCGTCGTCGAATCGCCGGCCAAGGCGAAGACAATCAACAAATACCTCGGCAGGAACTACAAGGTTCTGGCCTCGTTCGGCCATGTCCGTGATTTGCCGGCCAAGGACGGCTCGGTGCGTCCGGATGAGGATTTCGCCATGTCCTGGGCGGTCGACACCGCGTCAGGCAAGCGCCTCGCCGACATCGCCAAGGCGGTCAAGGATGCCGATGGCCTGATCCTCGCCACCGACCCGGATCGTGAGGGCGAAGCCATTTCATGGCATGTGCTGGAAGTGCTGAAGCAGAAGCGCGTGCTGAAGGACAAGTCGGTCAGCCGCGTCGTCTTCAACGCCATCACCAAATCGTCGGTGCTGGAAGCGATGGCCAATCCGCGTCAGATCGATGCGCCGCTGGTCGATGCCTACCTCGCCCGCCGGGCGCTCGACTATCTCGTCGGCTTCACGCTGTCGCCGGTGCTGTGGCGCAAACTGCCGGGCGCCCGCTCGGCAGGCCGCGTCCAGTCGGTGGCGCTGCGCCTGGTCTGCGACCGCGAATCCGAGATCGAACGCTTCATCCGCGAGGAATATTGGCAGATTGCCGCCCTCCTCGGCACGCCGCGCAACGATACATTCGAAGCGCGGCTGACCGCCTTCGAGCGCAAGAAGCTGCAAAAGCTCGACATTGCCAACAAGGCGCAGGCCGACGACATCAAGGGAATGCTTGAAGGCGCGACCTTCAAGGCGCTGTCCGTCGAAGCCAAGCCGACCAAGCGCAATCCCGGTCCGCCCTTCACCACCTCGACGCTGCAGCAGGCCGCCTCGTCGGGCCTTGGCTTCTCCGCCACGCGCACCATGCAGGTGGCGCAGCGGCTCTATGAAGGCATGGAGATCGGTGGCGAAACCACCGGCCTGATCACCTATATGCGAACCGACGGCGTGCAGATGGCACCCGAAGCGATCGACGCTGCCCGCGACGCCATCGCCAAGGAATTCGGCCCGAAATATCTGCCCGAAAAGCCGCGCCAGTACACGGCAAAAGCCAAGAACGCCCAGGAAGCGCACGAAGCGATCCGCCCGACGGATTTCATGCGTACTCCGGCATCGGTCCGGCAATATCTCGATTCCGACCAGATGCGGCTCTATGAGCTGATCTGGAAGCGCGCCATCGCCAGCCAGATGCAGCCGGCCGAAATCGAGCGCACCACGGTCGAGATCGAGGCGGTGAACGGCGCCCGCACCGCCGAGCTTCGCGCTGTCGGTTCGGTCGTTCGCTTCGACGGTTTCATCGCCGCTTATACCGACCAGAAGGAAGACGATGCGGAAGACGAGGAAAACCGTCGTCTGCCCGAAATCCGCGCCGGCGAGCAGCTTGCCCGCCAGGCGATCAACGCCACCCAGCACACCACCGAACCGCCGCCGCGCTATTCCGAGGCGACGCTGATCAAGAAGCTGGAGGAGCTCGGCATCGGCCGCCCGTCGACCTACACCGCAATCCTGAAGACGCTCGAAGACCGCGACTACGTCACCATCGACAAGCGCCGGCTGGTGCCGCAGGCCAAGGGTCGGCTGCTGTCGGCCTTCCTGGAAAGCTTCTTCGAGCGCTATGTTGAATACGACTTCACCGCATCGCTCGAGGAAAAGCTGGACGAGATTTCGGACGGCAAGCTCGCCTGGAAAGACGTGCTGCGCGATTTCTGGAAGGATTTTTCCGGCGCGGTCGCCGACATCAAGGAACTGCGCGTCACCGACGTGCTCGATGCGCTCAACGAGGAATTGGCGCCGCTGGTGTTCCCCACAAGGGAAGACGGTTCGAACCCCCGCATCTGCCCGAAATGCGGCACCGGCAATCTGTCGCTGAAGCTCGGCAAGTTCGGCGCCTTTGTCGGTTGCTCGAACTATCCCGAATGCTCCTTCACCCGCCAGCTCGGCGACGCCGCCAACCCGAATGGCGAGAATGGCGGCGGCGAGGACGGCACCAAGGTGCTCGGCAAGGATCCCTACACGGCGGAGGAAATCACGCTGCGCTCAGGCCGCTTCGGCCCCTACCTCCAGCGTGGCGACGGCAAGGAAGCCAAGCGCTCGAGCCTGCCCAAGGGCTGGACGCCGGACTCCATCGACCATGAAAAGGCGCTGGCCCTGCTGGCGCTGCCGCGCGATATCGGCAAGCATCCGGAAACCGCCAAGATGATCTCGGCTGGGCTCGGCCGCTACGGCCCGTTCGTGCTGCATGACGGCACCTATGCCAATCTCGACAGCATCGAGGATGTGTTCTCGATCGGCCTCAACCGCGCCGTCACCGTGATTGCCGAGAAGCAATCGAAGGGCAAGGGCGGCCGCAATGGCGGCACTGCTGCCGCGCTCAAGGAACTCGGCGACCATCCCGACGGCGGCGGCAAGATCGTCGTGCGCGACGGCAAATACGGACCTTACGTGAATTTCGGCAAGGTCAATGCCACCCTGCCCAAGGGCAAGGACCCGCAATCGGTGACCGTCGAGGACGCGCTGGCGCTGATTGCCGAGAAGGAAGCCAAGGGCGGTGGCGGTAAGAAGCCGTTCCGCAAGGCAGCAGCAGCCAAGGCGCCTGCAGCGAAGAAAACAGCGGCCAAGAAGCCGGCGGCGAAGAAAAAAGGGTAGGACGGCGTGGCGCGCAGGATCACCGGACGAAGCCACGGCGATCCACGCACCGCCGATACCAGGGCCAAGGTCAAGGACGACTACAGGCCCTCGCGCGACGAAATCCTGCGCTACATCGCCGAAAATCCCGACCGTGCCGGAAAGCGCGACATCGCCAAGGCGTTCGCGCTGCGCGGTGACGACCGCATCTGGCTGAAGGACATTCTGCGCGACCTGCAGGATGAAGGCGTGCTCACCAAGGAGCGCAAGCGGCTGGCCCGCGTCGGCGCCCTGCCCCATGTCGCCGTGCTCGATATTTTCGGCCGTGACGGCGACGGCATCCTGCTGGCGCATCCGGCGGAGTCCGTCGGCACCGGCGAACCGCCCGTGGTCTCGATCCGCGTCTCACGCAGCGGCAACGGACCAGCGCCAGGCATTGGCGACCGCGTCTTGGCCAAGACCTTCCCGACCGATGACCCGTCTGGCCCCGCCTATACCGGCCGGGTGATGAAGATCTTCGAAAAGCGCACAGATGCCGTTCTCGGTGTCTTCCGTGTGCTGCAGGACGGCACTTTCCGCATCGAGCCAGTCGAGCGGCGCCAGCCGGAGCTGATCGTCGACAAGGAATTCCAGAACGGTGCCAAGAACGGCGACCTGGTCGAGGTCGAGCCGGCGCGCGCTTCCCGCTATGGGTTGCCGCGCGCCAAGGTGCTCAACGTGCTGGGCTCGCTGACCAGCGAAAAGGCGGTCTCGATGATCGCCATCCACGCCCACGACATTCCGCACATTTTCCCGGCCGATGTCATCGCTGAATCCGAAGCGGTCAAGCCGGCAACGATGGATCATCGCGAGGACTGGCGCGACCTGCCGCTGGTCACCATCGATCCGGCCGACGCCAAGGACCATGACGACGCGGTCTTCGCCACCCCTGACCTCGACGAGAAAAATCCCGGGGGCGTGATCGCCACCGTGGCGATCGCCGATGTCGCCGCCTATGTGCGCTATGGCACGGCACTCGACCGCGAAGCACTGAAGCGCGGCAATTCGGTCTATTTCCCGGATCGTGTCGTGCCGATGCTGCCTGAACGCATCTCCAACGACCTCTGTTCGCTGCGCGAGGGCCAGGATCGGCCGGCGCTCGCCGTGCGCATGACCTTCTCCGCCGATGGCCACAAGATCCGGCACTCCTTCCACCGCGTGATGATGAAATCCGCGGCGAAACTTGCCTATCCGCAGGCGCAGGCGGCCATCGACGGCGTGCCCGACGACAAGACCGGCCCGATCCTCGATACGGTGCTGAAGCCGCTATGGGATGCCTATGCGATCCTCAAGCGCGGCCGCGACGGCCGCCAGCCGCTGGAACTCGACCTGCCGGAGCGCAAGATCCTGCTCAAGCCGGACGGCACGGTCGATCGCGTCATCGTGCCGGAACGGCTCGATGCCCACAAGCTGATCGAAGAATTCATGATCCAGGCCAATGTCGCCGCCGCCGAGACGCTGGAGGCGAAGAAGCACGCGCTGGTCTACCGCGTCCACGATGCGCCGTCGCTCGCCAAGCAGGAATCGCTGCGCGAATTCCTGCAGACGCTCGGCCTGTCGCTGGCGCGCGGCGCGCAGATGCGGCCCAGCCAGTTCAACGGCATTCTGGAGCGCGTGCGCGGCGCCGACAATGAAGGGCTGGTCAACGAGGTGGTGCTGCGTTCGCAGAGCCAGGCCGAATATTCGCCTGGGAACATTGGCCATTTCGGCCTCAATCTGAAGCGCTACGCGCATTTCACCTCGCCGATCCGCCGCTATGCCGACCTGATCGTGCATCGCGGGCTTATTGCCGCACTAGGCCTCGGTCCGGGAGGTCTGACGCAGGACGAAGCAACTCGGCTCGAAGACGTCGCGGTCCTGATCTCCGGCACGGAAAGGCGCGCCATGGCCGCCGAGCGCGACACGGTCGACCGGCTGATCGCGGCCTATCTCGCCGAGCGTATCGACGACCGCTTCGACGCCCGCATCTCCGGCGTCACCAAATCAGGACTATTTGTCCAATTGCCGCAATATGGCGCCGATGGCTTCATCCCGGTGTCAACTCTGGGCGGCGATTACTATATATACGACGAAACGGCTCGCTCCCTGTTCGGAGAACGCTCGGGCAAAGGCTACCAGCTCGCAGACCGCGTCGAGGTCCGGCTCGTCGAGGTGGCACCGATGGCCGGCGCGATGCGCTTCGAGATGTTGACCGACCCGAAGCCCCTGCCAGGCTCCAGCAAGTCGTTTCACAAGGCTAAGGGCCGCGCCCGTGCGTCGCAATCGCGACCGGGTTCGCGCGGCAGGAGACGATGATGCCAAAAGAATTAGGGATACAGGAACAGGTTTTCGGCGGCGAACATCACTCGGGCCGAGTTGCCCGCCCACTGTGGACGGCCATGAAGCGCGGCCTCTTGAGCCGCTGCCCGAATTGCGGTGAAGGCAAGCTGTTTCGCGGCTTCACCAAGACCGTCGAAACCTGCAGCGTCTGCGGCGAGGAAATCCACCATCATCGCGCCGACGACCTGCCGGCCTATCTGGTCATCGTCATCGTCGGCCACATCGTTCTCGGCGCCTTCATGGGTGTCGAGGCGACCTCGACGCTCTCCACCTGGCAGCACATCGCCATTTGGGTGCCGCTGACCATCGTTTTGTCGGTTGCGCTGCTGCAGCCTGTCAAAGGCGCCGTCATCGGACTGCAATGGGCGTTCTATATGCACGGATTCGGTGGCGAAAAGGATGGGACGGAGTCCCACCACGGCGCCTGAAGCGCCGCTGGCGCAACATACCGACCGTGGAAGGCCACTTTCGTTTGCAAGAAGTTTCCGCTAGGTCCAGCGCATGGAAGCAATGACCAAGGCGGCCGTCGACAAGCTCGACAAGGGTCTTGCCGCGCATAGCGGCCGGTCCCTGCGTCCGCGTGACGCCGCGACCTTGATTCTTCTCGACCGCAAGGGCGACGAGGTGCTGGTGCTGATGGGCCGCCGTCACGCCGGCCACGCCTTCATGCCTGGAAAATTCGTGTTCCCCGGCGGCCGCACCGATCCGGCCGACAGCCGCATCGCGACAGCCACCGCATTGCATCGCGACGAGGAAGCAAAGCTGCTCGCAGGTCCCGGCCGCACAAGTTCGGCGCGAGCCCGCGCTGTCGCCTTGTCCGCAATCCGCGAGACCTATGAGGAAGCCGGTCTGCTGATCGGCCAGAAGGCCGCCTTTGCCACCGACAAGCGTGACTGGCAAGGTTTTGTCGAACACGGCGTGAGCCCTTCGCTCGAGACGCTGCGTTTCATCGCGCGCGCCATCACCCCACCCAACCGGGTACGCCGCTTCGACACGCGTTTCTTCAGCGCCTGGCGCAGCGATGTCGCCGTCGAACTGCCTGATGGCGGACCGACCAACGAACTCGAGGAACTGGTCTGGCTGCCACTTGCCAAGGCCAGGGAAGCCGACATACCCGACATCACCCGAATGATCCTGGACGAGCTGGAAAAGCGCCTTGCCCATGATCCGCTGCTGCGTCCGGGCGGTCCCGTTCCCTTCTACCGGCTTGTCCGCAACCGCTTCACCCGCGAACTTCTGTAGAGCAATTCCAGGAAAGTGTGACGCGGTTTTCCGCCCTGAATTGCCTAAGATCAAAGAGACAGAGTATTCAGCATCCCATGACGGTCGATACCCAACCACAGGGCGACGAACGCGTACACTGGCTGCCGATGGTGGCGGCGATCTCGTCGATCAGCGTCGTCGGCATCGCCATCGGCCTCGGCATGCCCTTGCTCAGCGTCATCCTGGAAACGCGTGGCCACTCGGCTTCGATGATCGGCCTCAACACGGCTGTCGCCGGCCTGGCTTCGATCGCCGGCGCGCCGCTGGCGACACCGCTCGCCATGCGCTTTGGCGTCGCCTGGACCATGGTCGCCATGATCGCCGCCGGCGCGCTCGCCTTCGTCGGCTTCCATTTCGCGCCCGACTTCTGGATGTGGTTCCCGCTGCGCATCGTGCTGCATATCGCGCTGACGGTGCTGTTCATCCTGTCGGAATTCTGGATCAGCACCTCCGCGCCGCCGCACCGGCGCGGCCTTGTCCTTGGCATCTACGCCACCGTCCTGTCGCTCGGTTTTGCCGCGGGGCCGTGGCTGTTCGCCCATCTCGGCAGCTCCGGCTTCAGGCCGTTCGGTGTCATCATCGGCCTGGTGACGCTGGCCGCGATACCGGTGCTAGCGGCACGCAACGAGAGCCCGAGCATCGCCTCCGACGGCGAAACCAGCAATTTCCTGCGCTACATCTGGCTGGTGCCTTCGGCGACCGCTGCCGTGCTGGTCTTCGGTGCGGTCGAAACCGGCGGCTTCGCGCTGTTCCCCATTTACGGCAATCGCATCGGCTATTCCGAAGCCGACGCGGCCTTGCTGCTGACTATGATCGGTCTCGGCAACGTGCTGCTGCAAATCCCGATCGGCATGATCAGCGACCGCGTCAGCGATCGCCGCTATCTGCTGCTTGCCTGCGCCACCGTCGGCCTCGCCGGCACGGTGTTCATGCCCTTCTTCGCCCAGAACTGGCACTTGATGGCCGCCCTTCTGTTCGTCTGGGGTGGCGTGGTCGCTGCCATGTACACGATCGGCCTTGCCCATCTCGGCTCGCAGCTTTCCGGCCATGAACTGGCATCCGCCAACGCCGCTTTCGTGCTCTGCTACGGCGTCGGCATGGTGCTTGGCCCGCAGGCGATCGGCATCGGCATGGATGCGTTCGGTCCGTCCGGTTTCGGCTGGTCGCTCGGCCTGTTCTTCGCCGCCTATATGGCGCTGGTCGGCATCAGGCTCGTCCGCAAGATTCTTCTTTGACCCTTTGACGCAGCGTCCGCTGCTGACAGAAGCGTGTCAGGAGCGCTGGGTTAAAAGAGTGTCCCAAAACATCGGAAGTTGAGGACACTCCCATGATCGACAGCGGCTTTGAAACCACATCCCTGCGCATGACGCTCCTGCTGCTCGTGACCTTCCAGGCCCCGGCCGCGGATGTCGACCGCATCATGGATGCGGTGGTTGCGATCGCCCCGCTGGCCATGGGCAAATATGACCGCAACGCCTATCAGTCGGCACACGGCATCGAGCGCTACAGGCCACTTGAAGGGGCCGCGGCCGGCGCCGAAACCGAATTGCGCCGCCGCCCGGGTACCGTCGAGGTTTCATTCGAATTGCCCGATGACCAGGCGCTGGCCAGCCGCGTCGTCGAGGCGATTTTCCAGGCCCATTCCTATCAGGAGCCAGTGATCCGCATCCAGCCGATCCTCGCCAGCCGCTCCAAGGGACTGGACGACCGCGCCAATCCGAATCGCTGGTGGAACACGACCGGAGACTGGAAGAAGGTTGCGGTATCGGCGGCGGAAAACGCCTGATTTACGCGTAATGGGCAACCCGCGCGGGCCACATCGGGTTCGCCGGGCTTGACTTTCCAGGCACGTTCTTTATGTGTCGCGCCAAGTTTCCCGCGTCCGGGTGTTTTCCCGTGCTCCAGCGGCCAAAACCCCACGAACATAACGGACTGAGATCATGGCCAAAGCCGCAAACATCAAGATTAAGCTTCTGTCGACCGCCGACACCGGTTTCTTCTACGTGACCAGCAAGAACAGCCGTACCAAGACCGACAAGCTGTCGTTCCGCAAGTACGACCCGGTCGCCAAGAAGCACGTGGAATTCAAGGAAACCAAGATCAAGTAATCTGGGTTTCCCTTGGAAAACAAAAACGCCGCCCGATGGGCGGCGTTTTTGTTTGCAAGACAGAGCCTGCCCTCAGCCCGGGCTGAAATTCCGTCAGCCGATGCGATCGCCGCTTTTCGGATCGAACAGATGCAGCGCTGGTAGGCCGCTCCAATCGCCACAACGTCGTGATTCAGTCTAGCGCCTCTCCTCGACCCGAACCTGGTCGCCGATCTCCTTTGCCATATTGAGAGCCGCCTGCTTGTCCTTGGTCGTGATCACGGTGCGCCTATCCGATTTCTCGAACACACTCACGACGTAGGTTGTGGCCGGTTTGTGCTCCGCCTTTTGCTGCTTTCATCGTTCATATGGATGAGTCCTGATCATAGGGATGAGTCCCTATTATATTAGTAGCAGCATATATACAGGCCAGCCGGCGGGCTCCGCCATATGCCCCACGCCGGCCGGGCCCGGCGCTCTGCCGCACCCCCGCCGATGCAGGGATGCCGGGCCGCATGGCACCCGCCTCGGAGGTGCGCGGCCGATCCAACCGGTGCTGGGGCTTATAGGGGTTGGGTAGGCAGTGCAAAGCATGGGAAAAGGCGTGTCCCGAGGGCGTGACGTGCGTATGTGGCGCGAAGCTGGGAAACTTGCTTTGTCGGGTGACTATGAAGGGTGGCAAGCGATTGAACGGGAGCTTCGTAGCAAAGGTTTTCCGCGCGCCAAGCTACTGCTTAATAACGATCGAGTCCGCGACAAATTAGATGATCTCTGTAAGAACGCACAGGAGAAGCGTGCCGATACCACCGGACCTAAAGGCCAGAAGCGCCCCGACGATCTCTAGAAAAGCATGGCGATCTCCGATGAAAGGGGTCGCCGCAACGGGAGAATTGTATTCCTCGCCTTGTCACTGGCAAGGGCCAACGCAACCCTTGCATGATGAATTCGTAGATCGTGCCAATTTCTTCATCGATCTCTCTGCCCGGGATGCCCTGGGCTTCCACCGCCCATTTTGCGTCTACAGCCATATCGATCACCATCAGGACCGGGTCGATAATCGGATCGTCCGGCAAATGGTCCGATATCCAATGATAGAGAAAATCACCGCCGCGCTTGCTCATTCTTTCCTAAAATCTGGCGAGGCAGGCACTGACTCGCAAGACCGGCATTCAATTAGCACATGCTGAATTATCTCGGGAGCATTTTAACGAATCGTTGACCGCGCTGTCCTATTTTGGAACAGCGCGGTCAAGTCCCATCATGACTGCGTGGGCGGCTCCGGCACTCCAGCCCCCGCCGCACTGTCGGAGCCGCTACCTCACTCTTCGAAGATACCAGCAATGGTTGAATTAACCGTTACCCACTGTGCTTTCCAGTGCGCTTCCCTAGCCGTTAGACTTTGATTGAACAGGGGGATGATATCCATAGCGTAAACTATGCAGCAATCATAAGGATTGCGACAGATATCGCATTGATTCAGAAGGGCTATTTTCCGCCCATCGGACGGCGTTTTTGTTTGCAAGACAGAAGGCTACGGGCTGAATTTCCTTCAGCCGATGCGATCGCCGCTTTTGGGATCGAACAGATGCAGCGACGCCGGATCGGCCGACAGCCGCACAGTATCGCCGGGCTTCACGCCGGCGCGGCCCATGGCAAAGACGCAGAGCTGCTGGTCGGCCAGTTTGACATAGAACTGCGTCGACAGGCCGAGCGGTTCCACCACCCCCACCTCGCCTTGCAGCGCACCGTTATTGGCCAGCCTGATGTGCTCGGGCCGTAGACCGACGGTGATCGTGTCGCCGTCCTGCAGCGGCAGGCCGTCCGGCAGTTTCAACGCCTGACCATCGGCAAGCACGGCCTCCGAAGTGGCACCCTTGCGAACAGTCGCCGGCAAAAAGTTCATGCCTGGTGAGCCGATGAAGCCGGCGACGAACATGTTGGCCGGACGGTCGTAGAGATCGAGCGGCGCGCCGACCTGCTGGATCAGTCCGTCATGCATGACGACGATCCGGTCAGCCATGGTCATCGCCTCGATCTGGTCGTGGGTGACGTAGACGGAGGTGGTCTTCAATTGCTGGTGCAGCGCCTTGATCTCGGCCCGCATATGCACGCGCAGCTTGGCGTCGAGGTTGGACAGCGGCTCGTCGAACAGGAAGACCTTGGGATCGCGCACGATGGCGCGGCCCATGGCGACGCGCTGGCGTTGACCGCCGGACAATTGGCGCGGCAGGCGTTGCAGGAAATTGTCCAGGCCCAGCCGCTTGGCCGCGCCGTCCACCCTGGCGTCAATCGTGGTCTTCTCAGCCTTCTTCAACAGCAGGCTGAAGCCCATGTTCTTCGACACGTCCATATGCGGATAGAGCGCATAGGACTGGAACACCATCGCGATGTCGCGGTCCTTGGGTGCGACGTCATTGACCAGCCGTTCGCCGATACGAATCTCGCCGCCGGAAGCCTCCTCCAGCCCCGCGATCATGCGCAAAAGCGTCGACTTTCCGCAGCCGGAAGGACCGACCAGGACGACGAACTCGCCGTCGGCGATTTCAAGGTCGACCGCGTGCAGGACGCGGACGGCGCCATAATCCTTGCGGACCTTATCGAGCGTAACAGAGGCCATCGATCTATCCTTTGACGGCGCCGGCGGTCAGGCCGGTGACGAGATAGCGTTGCAGGAAAGCGAAGAAGATGCAGACCGGGATCAGCGCCAGGATCGACGCCGCCATCATCTGTCCCCAGTCGACGGCGAATTTGCCGATAAAGGTGAGCAGGCCGACGGCAAAAGTCTTCTGGTCGTCGCTGGAAATCAGCATCAAGGCGAACAGAAGCTCGCTCCAGGCGGCGGTGAAGACGAAACCGAGCGTCGCCCCCATGCCGGGCAGCGTCAGCGGCACGATCACCTTGCGCATCGCCTGCGCACGCGTGCAGCCGTCGATCATCGCCGCTTCTTCCAGATCCTTCGGAATGCCATCGAAGAAGGATTGCATCAGGAAGGTGGCAAAGGCAGTGTTGAAGGCGGTGTAGATGATGATCAGCCCGGTCAGGCTGTTGATCAGGCCGATCTGCCCCATGACGCGGTAGATCGGCGGAATGACCATCACCAGCGGAAAAGTCTGGGTCAAAAGCAGCATCAGAGCCAGTGCCGCCTTGCCGCGAAAGGTGAAGCGCGACATGGCGTAGCCGGCAAGCGTGGCGATGATCGTCACCAATGCGGCGGTCGATACCGAGACGATGACGCTGTTGAGGAAATAACGTGGGAAATCGGTGGCTTCGAGCACGGTGATGAAGTTCTGCAACGTCATGTGTGACGGCCAGAAGGTGATACCTTCGGAATAGAGCAGCCGCTCCGGTGTGACCGAGATCTTCAGCGTCCAGTAGATCGGGAACAGGGCGAAGACCACATAGGCGGCGATTGCCGCATAGAGGCCGACGCCGCCGAAGAACCGTTGTGAAGTAGAACGTCCCGCGATCATCAGACGTGCCTCACCAGTGAGCGGCGGATGGCGATCAGCGCGATCGCATAGGCAATGAGCAGGACGAGCAGCAGCACGGCCACCGCCGAGGCATAGCCCTTGTCCAGCGATTTGAAGGCGCTGACATAGATGTAGACCGGCACCGTGTTGGTCGAGCCGGCCGGTCCGCCCTCGGTCATGACAAAGATCAGGTCGGCGAAGGTGGCGATCCAGATGGTGCGCAGCATCACCGTAATGGCGATGGTCGGCGCCAGGAACGGCAGCGTCACCTTGGTGAAGCGCTGCCAGGGCGAAGCGCCGTCGATCGCCGCCGCTTCATGTAGTTCCGATGGAATGGATTTCAGCGCCGCCAGAAGCGTGATGGCGAAGAACGGAATGCCGAACCAGACGTTGGCAATGATCGGCCCCCACATCGCCGTGGCAGGATCGGAGAGCACATTGGTCGGCTCGGCTTTCAGCCCCAGCGCGAAAAGCCAGTGCGGCAGCGGCCCGACGATCGGGTTGAACAGCCAGGCCCAGGTCAGGCCCGACAGGAAGGACGGCACCGCCCAGGGCAGGAACACCAGCGCCTGCACCACCTTGCGGCCCCAGAACGGCTTGTCGAGCAGCAGGGCCAGGCCAAGGCCGAGGAAGAACTGGAAGAACAGGCTGGCGACCGTCCACCACAGCGTGTTGACCAGCGCCTGCCCAAGAACCTGGTCCGAAAACATCGCTTGATACTGGCCAAGCCCGACATATTCCGACTTGAAGGCCGAGAACTTGCGGAACGAATAGCTGATGCCGATGACCAGCGGCACCAACAGCACCACGACCAGCAGGATGATCGCCGGGCTGAGATAGAGCCAGGGCTCGATGGCGGCGTGCGACAGCCGCTTTCGTCGCGGCTTACCGGCGGATCGTATTTCGGACACGGCATAGGTCATTGGCTGTGGAACGGCTCCAGGAAAGCGTCGGGATAAGCAACGAGCGTCCTTCTCCCCGTCCACGGGGAGAAGATGCCGGCAGGCAGATGAGGGGCAGCGCGAGCCTTGGGGTGCTGGCGCCGCCCCTCATCCGGCCCTTTCGGGCCACCTTCTCCCCGTGAACGGGGAGAAGGGAAGAAAAACTACTTCTTGTTCTTCGCCAGCCAGTCCTGCTGCTCCTTGGTCAGGAACGTGGCCCATGCGTCGGCCGCCTCCTTGGCCGTCTTCTGGCCAAGCAGCACTTCCTGGAAGTTCTTGATCGCCACCTGGTCGACGAAGTTGCCGAGGTTTTCCAGGTGTGTGGGAGGTGTCACCATTTCATATTTGGAGGTGTCGCTGAGCTCGGTGAACCAGCCCTTGAACTGCTCGGTCTTGAAATGGGGATCCTGGTCGGCACCGTTGTGGATCGGGACGACACCGACTTCCTTGGCCCATTCCAGATTGTCCTTCGGCGACAGGAGCGTCGCCATCAGCTTCCAGGCATCATCCTTGTGCTGGGAATTGGCGAACATCGCCCAGCCGGCATAGCCCAGCGTCGGATAGGACTTGCCGCTCGGACCAACGGGAAGCGGCGCCACGGCGAAATCGTCGGCGCTCATCTTGTCGGCGATGCCGAGCAGCGCGTCCGGATCCTGGTTGAGCATGGCGCAGGTGCCGGAATAGAAGCCGGTGACGGTCTCGTTGAAGCCCCAACTCACCGCATCCTTCGGCGCCAGGCCGTCCTTGTACATGTCGGCCAGCATCTGCAGGCCCTTGACCGAACCCTCATCATTGATGGTCGAGGTGCCGTCTTCGTTGAAGTAGCCGCCCTTGCCGGCGGCAATGTTCATGAACATGTGCATGCCGTTGAAGGCGCCGGGGCCGCCGCGCAGGCAGTAGCCGTATTTGCCGGGGATTGCCGAAATCTTCTTGGAATCGGCGATAAATTCGTCGAGCGTCGCCGGCGGGCCATCGAGACCGGCTTGCTTGAACAGCTTCTTGTTCCAGAACAGCGCATTCACATAGTAGCCGTAAGGGATCATGAACTGGGTGTTGTTGACGGTCGAGCCGAACTGCTTGGCGCGGTCGCCCAGCGTCTTGGCGTCATCCCACTTGGCCATGTAGGGACCGAGATCCTCGAGCTGGGCGTTGTTGGCATAGAGGCCCATCCAGCGTTCCGGCATCTCGACCACGTCGGGTGTATCGCCGGCCTGCACCATGGTCAGGAACTTTTCGAAGGCCTGACCCCAGGGCAGCGAGATCAGCTCGACCTTGACGCCGGGATTGGCGGCCTCGAACTCGGCGATCTGCTTCTTCAGGAACTCAGTGCGCGGCGGGCTGGTGATGACTTCGACCATTTTCAGGGTCGAATCGGCCAACGCGCTCCCGGCGGAAATCGCCAGCCCCGCAACGGTGGCAAGCATGACGGTCAGTTTTTTCATGTTCAAGACTCCCATTTTGAACCCGCTTGTTATTTTCTGGCTTTTTCGAAGGCCTGGGCCACATCGGCCCAGAGGTCTTCGACACTTTCCAATCCGACATTGAAGCGGATGGTTCGGGGGCTGACGCCGAAGCGCGCCATCGAATTCAGTCCCGGCGTCTGCTCCAGCGACGCCTTGGCCGGCACGACCAGGCTCTCATGCCCGCCCCAGCTGACGCCGATGCGGAAATATTTCAGCGCGTCGACGAAGACGGGAATGTCGATATCGTCCGTCACCTCGAAGGAGAACAGCCCGGCATAACCCGCCAGCGTCGCCTTGCCCGGATGGTTCGAATAGACGGGATGGTTGACGCGCTCGACATTGGCATGCGCCTTCAGCCGTTCGGCGATGGTGAGCCCGCTCTTCATGTGGTGCGGCAGGCGCAGCGGCAGCGTGCGCAGGCCGCGCAGCAGCAGCCAGGCCTCGAACGGCGACAGCTTGCCGCCAAGATAGGAATAGGTCTGCTCGTTGATGTGCTTGATGTGCGCGGCCGAACCCGCCACCACGCCGGCGACGGTGTCGCTATGGCCGCCGAGATATTTCGAGGCCGAGTGAAGCACCAGGTCGACGCCATGCGAGATCGGCTTCTGGAACACCGGTGAGGCCCAGGAATTATCGATCGTGGTGATGATGCCCTGCTCTTTCGCCAACCGGGTCAGGTGCGCGATGTCCTGCAGCTCGAACATCATCGAGGTCGGGCTTTCCAAGTAAAGCAGCTTGGCGCCGGGAAGTGCCGCCGCCACCGCATCCGGGTCGGAGCCGTCGACATAGTCGACCTCGATGTTGAGCCGCGGCAACAACCGCTCGAACAGCCGATAGGCATCGCCGTAGCAATTGCGCACCGCAACGATGCGCTCGCCAGCGCCGACGAAGGCAAGCACGGTGGCGCTGATCGCCGCCATGCCGCTGGAAAAGCCGCGCGCGGCCTCGGCGCCCTCGAGCGCGGCGACGCGCGCCTCGAACTCCATCACCGTTGGATTGTCGCCGCGCGAATAGATCGGCTGCTTTCGTTTGCCGGCAAAGGTGTCGGCCATCTCGGAATAATTGGCGAAGGTGAACAGCGACGTCTGGTAGATCGGCGGCACCACCGCGCCGCCAGGAAACGGTTCGTCATGTGCCAAAAGCGTTGCGGCCTCGGCAAGATAATCGTGATCGAAACCGGTTGGATGCTCGTTCATGTCTGGCTCGAAAGTTTGAGTTTGGCCGCACCGCGCTTCAGATCGTCCTCGACGGTGGCGATCAGCTTGAGCGCTTCGGCACGGGCGCCTTGCGGATCGCGCGCTGCGATGCACTGGTAAATGGTGCGGTGGTAGGGAAAGCTGGCATGACCGAAATCACGCACGCCGAGCGGATGCTCCCAGAAGCGATGGAACAGCTCGTGCATGGCGGCGATGATCTGCTCGAACAGCGGATTGCCGGAGACGCGGTAGATCGCCTGGTGGAACTCCCAGTCCTCTTCCGACGACATGCCGTCGCGGGTGCGAAACGCCTGCTCCATGATGTCGAGCTTGCGCTCGATCTCGGCAATGTCGGCCGGGCTGGCGCGCTCGGCGCAAAGAGCCGCCGCTTCCGCCTCCAGCGCGCGGCGGATCTCCAGTGTCTGCATAAGCGACGTAAAATCGTTGCCGCCGGCCAGGGTCAGCGGCATGTGCAGCATGTCGGGCGACACAGCTGCCTTGAGGTAAGTGCCGCTGCCTTGCCGGCGCTCGACCAGACCAAGCCCTTCCCAGCGCGTCAGCGCCTCGCGCACCGTGTTGCGGCTGACCTTCAGCCGCTCGGCCAGAATACGCTCGGTCGGAAGCCGCTCGCCTGGCTGAAGGGCCTCGGCGCGAACAAAGCCCACCAACGCCTTCAGCACGGCGTCATCGCGCGCCGTCGTCTGAATGGGTGGCAGGCTGTTCTGGTCCACAAATCCTCCCCGAAGCCGCACAAGTGGTCCAATGGTCCAACCAATTCTGCACGGACGGGGAGACGTGTCAACAGCCGAAACGACGACGGGCCGAACGGCGCGCCATGGCGCCGTTCGGCCCGTCAGTCCATGCTTGGCGTCACGCTGGCGTGACGGCTGCGCGCGTGGCGCGCCAGCGCGCGAACATGTCCTCGCGAACCCGCCTCGAACCCGCGAGCCGCTTCTTTGCTTCCGCCAGCACGGAAGGCGAAGCCTGTGCGGGCGTGCCCGATTGGAACGGAGGAGCCGGGGCATATTCGAGCGAGAGCTGCACCGTTTCGGCCTCGGACCGACCGAGAAGCCTGGCGACCAGAGCGAGACCGAAATCGATCCCCGAGGTGACGCCGCCGGCGGTTATCAGGTTTCCGTCCTCGACAATTCGCTCGTCGACTGGAATGGCGCCGAACTCGGCGAGGAAATCATGCGCGTACCAATGCGTCGTCGCCCGCTTGCCTTTGAGCAGGCCGGCGGCACCAAGCACCAGGGCGCCGCTGCATACCGAGGTGACATAGCGTGCCTGCGCTGCCCGCGCCCGCACGAAATCGAGGACGGCCTGGTCCTCCAGCAGCGGATTGACGCCGCCACCACCCGGAATGCACAGCACATCGAGAGGCGGGCAATCGTCGAAGGTCACCGTCGGGTTGAGCGACAGCCGCGTCGACGACATCACCGGATTGCGATCCTTCCAGATCAATTCCACCTCGGCGCCCTTTGCAGATGCCAGGACTTCGTAAGGGCCGGTGAGGTCGAGCTGCTGGACATTGGGGAAGACGAGGATGCCGAAACGAAGGGTCATGGAACTCTCCATAGGTTGACTCCAGCCAATCTAAGGGATCATGTTTTGGCACGATCGCCAATCATCCCTCGTTTCAAGCCAAATCGCCATGCGCCATATCGAAATTCTCGCCTATCCCGACATCCAGCTCCTCGATGTCAGCGGGCCGCTTCAGGTCTTCGCCAGCGCCAACGACTTCAGGACGCAGGCCGGCGAACCGGCTCCCTACGAGGTCACGGTCGTCGCCGCCTCATCGCAGATCAGGACATCGGCCGGTCTCGTGCTGGAGGCAGCGGCGCTGCCGGTGCACGGGCTGGAGATCGACACGCTGATCGTGCCTGGCGGATGGGGCGTCAACGCGGCCTGCGAGGATTCCGAACTCGTCCAATGGATCATCGGCCGCTCGCGCGACGCCACGCGAACAGCTTCCGTGTGCAGTGGCGCCATGCTGCTGGCGACGGCAGGACTGCTCGACGGCCGGCGTGCGGTCACCCACTGGGGACGCTGCGCCGAATTCGCGCGGCGCTTTCCAGCGGTCCGCCTCGAGCCCGACCCGATCTTCATCCGTGACGGCAATGTCTGGACGTCGGCAGGCGTCACGGCGGGCATAGATCTCGCCCTTTCCTTCGTCGAGGCCGACCTTGGCCGGCGCGTGGCGCTTGCGGTGGCGCGCGAGCTGGTGGTCTTCCTGAAACGGCCCGGTGGCCAGGCGCAGTTCAGCCAGACGCTCAAGCTGCAGCAAGGCGACGAGCGCTTCGACCGGCTGCATGGCTGGATTCAGGACAATCTGGACGGCGACCTTTCGCTGCCGAACCTCGCCGAGCGCGCCAATATGAGCCCGCGCAGTTTCTCCAGGCACTATCGGGAGGCCACGGGACGCACGCCTGCGCGCGCGATCGAGGAAATCCGGATCGAGGCGGCACGCCGAATGCTGGAACAGGGCCAGGCCGTCAACCGGACGGCCCGCCGCTGCGGCTTCGGATCGGAAGAGACGATGCGGCGCGGCTTTCTGCGCGTCCTCGGCACAAACCCGCGCGATTATCGCGAACGCTTCTGACGCTAAAGTGCGTCGCTAACGCGCGGCGGGTGGCCCGAACCAAGTGGTCAACGCGTCAGCCAGTCCCTGTTGGGTTCCAATCCCAACCCAGGCCACATAGCCATCCGGCCGGATCAAGACGGCGTCGGGCGCGGCGACCGTGCCGAGGACCGGAAGCTCCCAGGCGCCGGCATACAAAGCGTCGATCTGCCGGACCCGATCGGCCCAGGGCGCAACGTCCAGCCTGCCTGGTGCACCGAGGTTGAGAAGCACCGGCAGGGCATCGTGCAGCAAGCTGAAAACCCGCACCGGGCCGCCTGTCGTGGCCAGGTCGAGGTCGGGCATTCGCCGCCCAAGCGACGGATGTCCCACGCCGAGATCATAATGGATACCCAGGCCCGACATCTCCGCGGCGATCCGTTTGCGCGGCTCTTCCATGCCAAGCAACTCGGTAAAGATGTCGTTCAATGCCTTAGTGCTGGCATCCATGCGACGAAGCGCAACCTGCGCCATCGCGTTGCGCAGGACGCGGGCGGCGATCGGATGACGCTCGATATGATAGCTGTCGAGAAGGGTTTCCGGCGATATCCGCTTGACCACCTGGGCCAATTTCCAACCCAGATTGACCGCGTCCTGCACGCCAATGTTGAGCCCCTGCCCGCCCATCGGCGGATGGATATGGGCGGCGTCGCCGGCCAACAGGACGCGTCTGTCGCGGTAAGCGACAGCCTGGCGCGTTGTGTCCGTGAACCGGGAGAGCCAGGTCGGGCTGTGGACCCCGAAATCGGTACCGTAGACCGCGACGAGCGCCTCGCTGAGATCGCCCAGCGTCGGTTCGCCGCCGACGGTCAGTTGCCTCTCGGTTAGCACGATACCCACCCGGTCGCTTTCCTCGATCTTGCCCATCGCATGAATTCCGCAGGCGTCGCTGCGAAAGCCTAATGCCGGCTCCCCAGACATTTCGACCTCGGCGATCATCCAGCTCATCGTCGGATCGTGTCCCGCGAACTCGATGCCCGCCGCCTTGCGGATCGTGCTGCGTCCTCCGTCGCAACCGACGAGGTATTGCGCCGTCAACCGTTGGCCACCGGACAAATCCAGGTCGACGCCGTCATCATCCTGCGCGAAGTCAGTGACGTCCTGTCCACGGTAGATCGGCACCTCCAATTCGCTGATCCAGTCAGCCAATATCCGCTCGATATGGTTTTGCCGCAGCGCCAGCAGACAGTTGTGCCGGCTGGGAAAATCGCCGATGTCCAACCGGGTCATGTGGAAGCCGACGGTCGGAAAGCGCTGCCCCTGCGCCAGAACTCGATCGGCAATTCCGCGTTGATCGAGCACCTCGATGGTGCGAGCGTGCAAGCCACCCGCGCGCAAGCCGATCAGTTGCTGGTTCGGGCGCCGCTCAACGATGGCGACATCGATGCCGGCCAAAGCCAGTTCGCCGGCCAGCATCAGCCCGGTCGGACCGGCCCGACAATGACCACCGCATGATCCCGACGCACTCCGTCTATAGGCGACACAACACCCATTCTCATCTCCCGTTTCCGCTGGCTGGAGCCGCGGTTTTACGGGAACAGGCGGGTCTTGCCGCAAGCCCCTTGTGCGCCATATGTACGTAGTGGAGAGAGGTGCTCTCCTCGCCCTGGATGAACGACAGCCAAAAATGGCAGTTCACAGTCGCGCCGCGGCAATAGAAGCCACCCTGATCCAGGAAGCCCCATTCAGATTTTACCGAGCAAGAAAAAAGCCCCTTTCGGGGCTTTTTCGCAGGCTTGAAACATAAGGGGGCCGGTCGGCGTTTGGCAGCGGTACGAGGAGGCCACTATGTGCCAGCGCCGGCCGGCCGACCCCACGGACCCAGGAGATGCGGCGGACCTGAGCATCATGGGGTATTTCTAGGGATCGAGCCGGCTATCTATCCTCGTGCCGGCTTCGTCTTGGCCTTCACATTTGCGCAAGAGCTTATGAAAATCAACAGTTTCTTAACCAAGGCTCGCGAATCGCTTGGATTAAGGTAAATAGCTAACCTTGTTGGATTGACCGGACAATCAGGCGCGGAGGACTACGCCGCCTTGGCAACCACGCGGTTGCGGCCGCCGCTCTTGGCTTCGTAAAGCGCGAGATCGGCGCGCTTCATCAGCGCCGCCACCGTATCCACCCCCTTCAGCACCGACGACACGCCAACGCTGACGGTGACCTCGATCGTCTTGCCATCGGTACCGATGGCAAACGGCTGCTGGGCGATTTCGGCGCGGATGCGTTCGGCCACTTTTTCGGCCACCGCACCATCAGTGTCCGGCATCACCACCACGAACTCCTCGCCGCCGAACCGGCAGGCAAGGTCGATACCCCTGACATTCTTGCGCAGCCGCCGCGCGAATTCCCGCAGCACCTCGTCGCCGCCATCATGGCCGTGTGCGTCGTTGATCGACTTGAAGCGGTCGAGATCGGTGATCATCACCGATAGCGGCCGGCGCCGCGCCACGGCGCGGTCAAACAGCGTCTGCAGATGGCTGTCGAGATAGCGGCGGTTGTGCAGCCCGGTCAGCCCGTCGGTGACCGCCATCTCGATGGTCTGGGTCACGCTGGCGCGCAATTGGTCGTTGTAGCGCTTACGGCGCACCTGGGTGCGCAGCCGCGCCGTCAGCTCCTGCTGGTCGATCGGCCGCATCAGATAGTCGTTGATGCCGAGTTCGAGGCCGCGGATAATGCGCTCCTCCTCGCCCTCATCCGCCAAAAGGATGATCGGCACGAAACGGGTGCGGTCGAGCGAGCGCAATTGCGAACAGAGCCTGAGCGGATCGAAATCGGCGAACGCCGTCGAAATCATCACGCATTCATAGGATGTTTCGGCGGCCTGGAAGAAGCCGGCATGCGGATCGCTGTTGACGTCAAGATCGGCGCGATCACGCAACATCTTCTGCATGCGCTCGACCGACGATTTGCGCTCATCGATCAAAAGCACTTTCGGCGTCGTGTCTTCGGACGCGAAATTGCGGCTGAGCAGCTCTTCGATGCCGATGTTGCGTGTCGTCGAGGCACGCAGCCTGAGTTCGTCGGTGAGAGACTTCAACCGGACCAGGCTCTTGACCCGCGTCATCAGCTGCAGGTCGTTGACCGGCTTGGTGAGGAAATCGTCAGCACCAGCTTCCAGCCCGCGCACGCGGTCGGACACCTGGTCGAGCGCGGTGATCATCACCACCGGGATGTGCGATGTCGCCGGATCGCTCTTCAGCCGCCGGCAGACCTCGAACCCGTCCATGTCGGGCATCATCACGTCGAGCAGCACGACATCGACCTTGCCGTTCTCGCAGGTCTCGATCGCGTCGGGCCCGTTGGTGGCGGTCAGCACCTCGAAATATTCGGCCAGCAGCCGAACCTCCAGCAGCCTCACATTGGCAGGGATGTCGTCGACGACGAGGATCCGCGCAGTCATTTCACAAGGCTCCGGCTCGGCTGGAATGGCACATCAGGCATCGCCCAGATAGGATTTGATGGTTTCGATGAAACGCGGCACCGAGATCGGCTTCGAAATATAGGCCTCGCAGCCGCCTTGGCGAATGCGTTCCTCGTCGCCCTTCATGGCGAAGGCGGTCACCGCGATGACCGGGATGACGTGCAGATCGTCATCTTCCTTCAGCCATTTGGTCACCTCCAGCCCCGACACTTCAGGCAGCTGGATGTCCATTAGGATGAGATCGGGCCGGTGCTTGCGCGCCAGATCCAGCGCTTCCAGACCATTGCGGGTGCGCACCGTCTCGTAGCCGCTCGCTTCGATGAGGTCCCGAAAGAGCTTCATGTTGAGCTCATTGTCCTCGACGATCATGACCTTCTTAGGCATCGACATCCCGTCCCGGCCGTCCCTCCGCTCGAAGGTGGCCGTCATGCGCCCCTGGTTGAACGCACCAAACCCTGCTTCACTGTACGGCAATATGATTGACGAAACGGAAACCCAAGGCTGCAAAGCAGCGCGAATTCCACCTCGCTTGCCTGCGCGTCCAAACGGCGCGCCGTGCTGTAAATGCTTGCCGCAAGCAATTCTTGCCATTACTGCGGAAGAGACTCATTCCACATACCGAAGGTAGTGATGGCAAACGCGACGTCAATGCGCGAAGAGGCGGAAACCCTTGCCGTGAAGGCGCTGGGTTTCGTCGCCTCGGATCCGGAACTGTTGCCGCGCTTTCTGGCGATCACCGGAATAGAGGCGCATTCGATCCGCAGGGCCGCCGGCGAGCCTGGCTTTTTGGCCGGCGTCCTGCAGTTCATTCTCGCCCACGAGCCGACGCTGATGCGCTTTGCCGAGGAGACTGGCACGCCGCCCGCCGCCGTCGGCAAGGCGTTGCGGGCCCTGCCGCTCGGCGACGACAACCATGAGCACTCCATATGAGCGATGATCCAGAGACCGCGCGCCAGATCGAGGAACTGGCCGACGACGACCGGCCGCTGCTGGTGCTCGACGTCGACGACGTCGTGCTCGAATTCATCCGCCCCTTCCCGCATTTCCTCAAGTCGCGCGGCTATGGCCTGACGCTGGCGTCCTTCCGGCTGACAGGCAACATTGCCGAAACGGCCAGCGGCCGGCTGATCGAACAGCCCGAAGTCACGACGCTCCTCGGCGATTTCTTCGACGCGCAAGCCGATTGGCAGAGCATCACCGACGGCGCCGCGGAAGCCTTGGCAAGGCTCGGCGACCGCGCGGAAATCATATTGCTGACGGCCATGCCGCACAGGCATCGTGCCGTACGCCGCGCCCATCTCGATGCCCTGGGTCTGAACTATCCGCTGCTGACCACCGAGATGGCCAAGGGACCGGCGGTGGCCAGGCTGCGCGGCAAGAACGGCCGGCCGGTGGTCTTCGTTGACGATCAGCCGCACAATCTGGCGTCGGTGCGGGAATCGGTCACCGACGCCAATCTTTTCCACCTGATGGCTGACAATTCGCTACGCGCATTCCTGCCACCGGTCCCGGACGATGTCATCGTCGTCCAGGACTGGCATGAAGCCGCGCCGAAGATCGTGGGCGCGCTGGGACTGTAGGTTAAATCCTCAAGGGTTCAGTTTCGCACCGGCCCCGCCATTATCGCCGCTGCCGCTATTGGCGCCACCACCATTATCGCCACCACTGCTATCGTCGGCGCCGTCACCATCGTCGACGCTGTCGTCCACCGCCGGATCGGCGGGCTTCAGCATGACGCCGTTGACGGTGACAGAGCCGTCAGCCTTGGTGCTGACAGCCCATTCCAGCCGGCCGTCCGGCAGCGTCTTGGCAAAACCCTTGGCCATGAGAGCGACAGGCACGTACTGCCCCAGCTCTGGCTCCGCCTTCGCCGCTTCCTGCAGATGCTCCATGATCTTGTCGAAGCCGGCGACATCGACCGTGAGACTGGCGTCGGGCTTCTCACCGAAGCTTGTCATCTCGCCTTCCAGCGCGATCTCCATGTCCTTGTTCTTCACGGTGCTGTGGCCGACGATGACCTTCGGCGCCTTGGCCAGGAAGTCGACTTTGAGCTGGTCGCCGAACTCGGCCGACAGCGGCGGATCCTGATTGAGATCAAAGGCTTCGATCGCCTTCTTCGCCATGCTGTCGAGATCGATGTTGGCGCCGCCGAAGTTGAGGTCGATATCGGTGGGCAGCAGCGCCACGCTCCAGCTCGGCAAAAGCTGCTGCGGCACGGTCAGCCCCGAGGCCTTGATACCGTAGGTGACCTTGCCGCTCTGGGAAATGCCGTCGCTGCCGAACACGGTGCTGAGCTGGGTCGCCCCGAAAGTGCCGATCGGGCTGTCGACCGCGAAATCCTTGAAGCCATAGGTGCCGTCGATGCGCTCCCACACCGGAAGCGCGGCGAGCAGAAGCGACTTCAGCTGCGCCTGGTTCGCCTTCAGCGTCTTCTCGTCCTCATTGGCCACGGCAAATGCCAGGAGGTCGAGCAGCGGCCTGGTCTGCACGCCCTTGCCGCTGGCTTCCACCGACAATTCCGGCGACTTCACGGTGACCGGAAAATTCAGTCCGCTCTCGGGATCATTGAATTTGATCGCTTCGACGAAATTCGAAACTTTCTGCGACGTCGTGAAATCGACGCCGCCATTGGCGGCCTTGGTGGCGGCAATCGTCGCGGTGCCCGCGCCCGCACTGGCGTCCACCTGCTGCTTGCCGTCCTTCGATGCGATCGTCATGCCAGCCATCGAACTGGCGCCGCTGATGAAGGCCGCCAGCTTGGGATCGTAGACGCCGGAACCCTTGCCGTCCTTGATCGAAAACTGCGTGCTTTGCAGCCCCTCGGGGCCGTTGAACTCGAAGGACGCGCTTTGCGAAAAGTCCATCGAGACATCCCAGGTGCCGTCGCTGCGCGGCTTGACCATCAAGGCGTAAGGGGCAAAGTCGAATTTCCCCAGCTTCTGGTCTGGAAAGCTCGCGGCCAACGCCTTGAAATCGAACACGATCTTGTAAGCGCTGCCTTCGGCCGAAACCTTCAGAATGCCCTTGTCGAGCGCCTGCTTGCCGACATAGCGCGACAGGTCATCGGACAATTGCTTCGCCCCCTGGCTGTCGACGGTCTGGCCGAAAGCGGGCGCGCAGAACAGCAGCGCGGTAAAGGCAGTTGGCAACATACGGTTCACGGCAATTCTCCGTTGGATCGAAAAGGCAAAAACGTTTCGTACTTCTGGTAGGGAAATACCATCACAACTGCAAGATGGTGACAGTCAGGCAGCCGGCTTGAGCACCAGCCGCATCAGCGGCCGGCCCGCCTTGCGTTCGACAAGCCGCTCGAAACCGGCCTTCTCGAACACCCCCGACGAGCCGACGAACAAACCTATCGAACGCGAATCGCGCGACAGGTCGATCGGGCAGGCCTCGACAAGCCGTGCCCCGTTGCTGCGGGCGAAATCGATGCCGCCCTCGACGAGGCGGTGGGTGATGCCCTGACCGCGCGCCTTGGCGCGGATGAAAAAGCAAGAGATCGCCCAGACCGCCGGATCGGAAGCTTCGGCGGGATCGATCGGTGCCGAGCCCCTGCCCTTGTTGTTCCACTCGGGCACGTCGGCGCGTGGCCCGATCTGCATCCAGCCAACCGCCTTGCCGTCCTCGAAGGCCAGCAGGCCAGGCGGCGGGCCGGCTTCGATGCGCGCCTTGATGTGGTCCTTGTTGCGTTCGCGGCTGCTCTCGCGCCGCGCCGCCGGCGCCAGCCTGAAATGCGTGCACCAGCAGCCGTAGCAGGCGCCCTGCTTGCCGAAAAGGTCCTCGAAGTCGGGCCAAAGCTCAGGCGCCAGCGGCACTATGGTCGTGCTCATGCGGTTCTCCCCAGGCCAAGCTTGTCGCTGACCCTGCACTGTCGTACCATTGCTTCTGTTCTCTTTATGTTCGCAGCGATGGCGGCCCCTGTCAACAATCCCGATCACGGTTTTTGCCGTGACTGCCTGACGTTTCAGCGCAGTGAAACGCGCCGCTGTGAGCGCTGCGGCAGCCCTCGCCTTGCCCGCCATCCCGAGTTGTACCGGCTACATCTGGCCCACATCGATTGCGACGCCTTCTACGCGGCGATCGAAAAGCGCGACAACCCGGCGCTCAAGGACAAGCCGCTGATCATCGGCGGCGGCAAGCGCGGGGTTGTCTCTACCGCATGCTACATCGCCCGCATCCGGGGCGTGCGCTCGGCCATGCCGATGTTCAAGGCGCTCGAGGCCTGCCCCGAGGCGGTCGTGATCCCGCCCAACATGGAAAAATACGTACGCGTCGGCCGCGAGGTGCGCGCCATGATGCAGGCGCTGACGCCGCTGGTCGAGCCGCTGTCGATCGACGAGGCGTTTCTCGACCTCGCCGGCACTGAACGGCTGCACGGCCTGCCGCCGGCGGTGGTGCTGGCGCGCTTTGCGCTGGCCGTCGAGAAGGAGGTCGGCATCACCGTTTCAGCCGGCCTCTCCTATTGCAAATTCCTAGCCAAGATCGCTTCGGACTTCCGCAAGCCGCGCGGTTTTTCGGTCATCGGTGAGGCCGAGGCGGTCGGCTTCCTGGCGGTGCAGCCAGTGACCATGATCTGGGGCGTCGGCAAGGCGTTCAACGCCACGCTCGAGCGCGACGGTATCCGCACCATCGGCCAGCTCCAAAAGATGGAGCGTGCCGACCTGATGCGCCGCTACGGCACGATGGGCGACCGGCTCTACCGGCTTTCGCGCGGCGAGGACGTCCGCCGCGTCGACCCCGACCAGGACGCCAAGAGCGTATCGGCCGAAACCACCTTCGACACCGATATCGCATCGCTGGATGAACTGGTCGCGGTGCTGAGGGGCCTCTCGGAAAAGGTCTCGGCGCGGCTGAAAAAGTCGGGCATTGCCGGACGCACCGTGGTGTTGAAGCTGAAGACCCAGGATTTCAAGCTGCGCACGCGCAATCGTCAGCTCGGCGATCCGACCCGTCTCGCGGACCGTATCTTTCAGACCGGCGTAGACCTTTTGCGCAAGGAAACCGACGGAACGAAATTCCGGTTGCTCGGCATCGGCGTCAGTGACCTCTCGGATGACGACAAGGCGGACCCGCCGGATCTGGTCGACGTGCAATCGCGCAAGCGCGCCATGGCCGAAGGCGCCATCGATGCGCTGCGCGACAAGTTCGGCCGCAAGGCAGTGGAAACCGGCTATACGTTCGGCAGGGGCCGCGATGCCCACCCGCCGGAGCCGCTGGAAGACTGATCCTTCCCGAACGCTAGACTCTGGTCAAATCGATACGGCTCGTCACAACGCTCTTGCCGGTTTTCGGATCGGTATCGATGACCGTCAGCCGGATGCCGTTCTCGCCTCGCTTCTCGACCGTCATCCGTGCCTTGCGATCGCCATTGACCTCCTGAGCCCAGCGGATGCCAAGATTGATCGCGTTGCCCGAACGGCTGCCGTTGAGCTGTGCCGGTCCGGTGCGGGACCCGACATAGATGCCGCTGTATTTCGCACCTGTCACCTTCAGATTGGCGCTGATGGCCCGCGACACCACAACGAGACCGCGGCAATTGCCATCCAGCGAGAGCGAGGTTGAGGTCGCATTCGACTTGAAGCTGCAGGATACACCGACGTTCGGCACGTCCGTGGTCACCTGGACAGTGCCCTTGCCGGCGAAATTACCCTTGAACGACTGGAGAAACTTGGTCTCGTCGGCACGAGCAGCGCCGGCGGCGATCACCAGGCAGCCAGCGAGCGCGACTTGCGCGAATGGTCTCATGAGACTCTCCTTGTCGATATTGAAAGGCAGGTTTTGCAACCACGGACAAAATATCGCGACTCAACGCCCCCGGCCGTCTCAGGTTCCGCCAGCACCATGACGGTTTCGCAAGCTGGTCACCGCAACTGGCCCAGAAGAATAGATCAGCTAGCGATTGCGGCAAAAGACACGGCCTGCGAGATAGCTGCCATGGCACCCACCCCTTCGATCCCCAAGGCCGCGTTCTGGATGGCGCTATCGATTACCTCGTTCCTGGGAATGTCGGTCGCCGGCCGCGCCACGACAGCCGAACTCAACGTCTTCCAGGTTCTGGAATTGCGCTCGGTGATCGGCTTCTTCATCCTCTTGCCGCTGGTGCTGACGAGCGGCGGCTTTGCCGCGATGCTAACGCGGCGTCCCCTCGCCCATATCGCCCGCAACGTCGTCCACTACACCGGCCAGGCGGCATGGCTCTACGCCTTGACGCTGATTCCGCTGGCGGTGCTGATCTCGATCGAATTCACCACCCCGATCTGGACGGCGATCCTGGCGGTGACGTTTCTTGGCGAAAGGCTGAGCCGACCGAAACTGGCGGCAGTGGTACTTGGCCTGATTGGAGTCGTGGTCATCGTGCGCCCTGGCGTTGGCTCGATTGATCCGGGGCATCTCGTCGTGCTGGGCGCCGCAGTCTGCTTTGGCATCTCGTTGGTGCTGGTAAAGTCGTTGACGCGGACGGACAGCGTCGTACGCATCATCTTCTGGATGCTGATCATCCAGTCCGCGGTCGGCCTGATCCCCGCACTCTACGTATGGCGCACCCCGTCGCTCGAACTCTGGCCATGGATCCTGCTGATCGCCTTCACCGGCATGTCGTCGCATTTTTGCATGGCCCGCGCGCTCACCTATGCCGACGCGACCGTCATCTCACCGATGGATTTCCTGCGCGTGCCCTTGTCGGCGCTGGTCGGTTGGCTGCTCTATCAGGAACAGATCGACGCCTTCACCGCCGGTGGCGCGCTGCTGATCCTGATGGGCAATCTGCTCAATCTGCAGCGCAAGCCGGCAGAGCCGGCTGAAGTGGCGGCGTCTTAGCGCCCCGCCAATCAGCATCCGGTATGTTGAGAACATGCCCGCAGGCCTTGCGATGCCAAAGCCGCCGTCCGCGCGTCCATGGCCCACCAGCTACCAGCGAATCGGCTCTATACAAGCTCCACTTCGACCACCCCAGGCACCGCGCGCATCGCCGAGGCGATCTGTGGCGAGACGCGGTAGCCGCCCTGCAAGGCGATCTCAACCTCGCCCTGCGCCTCTTCCTTGAGAACGATAATGCTCACCTGGCTTTCACCGCGCTGGGTGAGCTGGGATTGGATCATCGAGGCAGGCCCATCGTTCCTGACGAAAATGCGCAGCGCCTTCTGGATGCGGCTTGCCTCGTCTTCCAGCGACTGCACGGAGTTGATCCGCAGATTGACGCCCTCGGGCCTGTCCTCCGCCGCGACAGTGATGACGACGGAGCGGCCGGCTTCCAGGAGGTCGCGGTACTGGGCCAACGCTTCTGAAAACAGCACGGCCTCGTACTGGCCGGAGGTATCGGAAAAGGCCACCACGCCCATCTTGTTGCCGGTGCGCGTCTTGCGCTCCTGCTTGCTGGTCACTGTGCCGGCCAGCCGGCCGGCGGTGGCGCCACGCTTGACGGCTGCCGAGAACTCCGCCCAGTTCTGCACCCGCATCTTCTGCAGCGCCGCCTTGTATTCGTCGAGCGGATGGGCCGAGAGATAGAATCCGACGACCTGGAATTCGCGATGCAACCGGTCCGCGGCGAGCCAGGGATCCGTCGCCGGCAGATTGAGCGCCTGCGACTGAGCGCCGAGCGAAGCACCGAAAATATCGGCCTGGCCGGAAACGGCATTCTGCTGGGCAAGAGAAGCCAGGCCCATCATCCGCTCGACGCCGGCCAGCATCTGGGCGCGGTCGTGACCGAAACAGTCGAGCGCGCCAGCCATGATCAGGCTTTCGAAGACGCGCTTGCCCACGGTCTTGGGATCGACCCGCTCGCAGAAATCGGCGAGATTCTTGAACGGCTTTTCGCCCCGCATGGCGACGATGTGCTCGACCGCCGCATCGCCGACACCCTTGAGCGCCGCCATCGAATAATAGATGCGGTTCTCGCCGACCTCGAAAGGCCGAAAACTCGTCATCACCGACGGTGCCAGAACCTCGATGCCGAGGCGCAACGCATCCTGGCGGAAATCGGCGAGCTTGTCGGTGTTGCCCATGTCGAGCGTCATCGACGCCGCCAGGAACTCGACCGGATAATGCGCCTTGAGATAAGCGGTCTGGTACGAGACGACGGCGTAGGCCGCAGCATGCGACTTGTTGAAACCATAGTCGGCGAACTTGGCCAACAGGTCGAAAATGAAGTCGGCTTGCGGCTTGCTGACGCCGCGCTCGACAGCGCCGGTGACGAAGCGCTCGCGCTGCTTGTCCATCTCGGCGCGGATCTTCTTGCCCATGGCGCGGCGCAGAAGATCGGCTTCGCCGAGCGAATAGCCGGACAGCTCCTGCGCGATCTGCATCACCTGTTCCTGGTAGACGATGACGCCTTGCGTCTCTTTCACTAGATGGTCGATCTTCGGATGGATCGACGCCATCTCCTCTTCGCCATGCTTGCGGGCATTGTAGGTCGGGATGTTCTCCATCGGGCCCGGCCGGTAGAGCGCGACCAGCGCGATGATGTCCTCGATGCAGTCGGGGCGCATGCCGATCAGCGCCTTGCGCATGCCGGCACTTTCCACCTGGAACACGCCGACCACTTCGCCACGCGACAGCATGGCATAGGTGTCGGGGTCGTCGAGCGGGATCGTCGCCAGATCGATGTCGATGCCGCGGCGGCGGATCAGTTTCACCGCCGTCTCCAGCACGGTCAGCGTCTTCAGGCCGAGGAAGTCGAACTTCACCAGCCCGGCCTGCTCGACATATTTCATGTTGAACTGGGTGACCGGCATGTCCGAGCGGGGATCGCGGTACATCGGCACCAGTTCCGACAAAGGCCGGTCGCCGATGACGATACCGGCGGCGTGCGTCGAAGCGTGGCGATAGAGCCCTTCCAGCTTCTGCGCCATGTCGAGCAGCGTCTGGACGATCGGCTCCTTCTCGGCCTCTTCGGCAAAGCGCGGTTCGTTGGCGATGGCGTCCGCCAGCTTGACCGGATTGGCCGGATTCTGCGGCACCATTTTCGACAGCTTGTCGACCTGGCCATAGGGCATCTGCAGCACGCGGCCGACGTCACGCAGCACGGCGCGCGCCTGCAGCGTACCGAAGGTGATGATCTGTCCGACCTGGTCGCGGCCATATTTCTGCTGGACGTAGCGGATCACCTCTTCGCGGCGATCCTGGCAGAAGTCGATGTCGAAGTCGGGCATCGACACGCGGTCGGGATTGAGGAAGCGCTCGAACAGCAGCGAGAAGCGCAGCGGATCGATGTCGGTGATGGTCGTCGAATAGGCGACCAGCGATCCAGCGCCGGAACCACGGCCCGGCCCGACCGGAATGCCTTGCGCCTTGGCCCATTTGATGAAGTCGGCAACGATCAGGAAGTAGCCGGGGAATTTCATCTTCTCGATGATGCCGAGCTCGAATTCGAGCCGCTCGCGATATTGCTCGATCGTGTAACCCGGTGTCGGTCCGTGCAAAGCGAGCCGCGCGTCGAGCCCCTCGCGCGCCTGGCGGGCGAGTTCCGCGGCCTCGGCCTTTTCGGCAGCGTCCTTGTCGGAGGCATCGCCGCCGGTGAAGCGCGGCAGGATCGGGCTTCGGGTCTTTGGATAGTAGGAACAGCGCAGTGCGATCTCGACCGTGTTGTCGATCGCTTCCGGCAGGTCGGCGAACAGCTTTGCCATGTCGGCCTGGCTGCGCAGGAAATTGTCCGGCGACAGCCGGCGTCTGTTGTCGACGGCAACGACGGTGCCCTCGGCAATGGCGATCAGCGCGTCATGCGCCTCATAGTCGTCGCGCGAGGAGAAAAATGCCTCATTGGTGGCAACGAGCGGAAGTTCGTGCGCGTAGGCGAGATCGATCGTCTGATGTTCGATGACCCGGTCGTAGCCCGCGACCCGATCCAATTCGACATAAAGCCGGTCGCCGAACAACGCCTTGAGCGTCAAAAGCCGCACCTCGGCCAGATCGCGGCGATCCTCCTTCAAGGCGTTGCCGATCGGGCCGCGCGGTCCGCCGCTGAGGCAGATCAGCCCATCGCTCTGTCCAGTCAGCGTCTCGGTGGTCAGGTGCACCGCCTCGCCGGGGGGTGTTTCCAGGTAGACGCCGCTGACAAGCCGAACCAGATTGGAATAGCCGGCTTCCGTCGCCGCGAGCAGGACGACCGGCCGCATCTCCGGGCCTTGCCGCCGGCGGTCGCGCTGGCCGTCGCTGTTTTCGCCGGAAAAGGCGAGCGCGATCTGGCAGCCGATGATCGGCTGTATGCCGTCCTTGACCGCCTTCTGCGCGAACTCCAGCGCGCCGAACAGATTGTTGGTGTCGGTGACGGCGATCGCCGGTGCTTCGTCTTTCACGGCGTGGCCGACGATCTTGGCGAGCTGAAGCGCACCTTCCAGCAGCGAATAGGCCGAATGCACGCGCAGATGGACAAACGGCCGCGCCGGCACCTCCGGACGCGCCGCCGCAATCGCGGCTTCGCGCTTCAACGGATCGCGTGGAAGTCTGTCATCCGCCATGATTTCTCGCGCTGCCTGGGGCTCTGAGTCGATGGAGATGTATTGTCCGGGACCGGGCGATACCAGTCCAGCACAAACGACCGCCGACCACAGAGTTCCAGCCTGGTCAGGCGAATTCCATGATCACCGCATCGACCGCCAGGCTGTCGCCGGGCTTGGCGTTGAGCTTCGATACGACAAGGTCGCGTTCGGCGCGCAGCACGTTTTCCATCTTCATCGCCTCGACCACGGCCAAAGTCTCGCCGGCCTTGACCTCCTGGCCTTCGGTAACGGCGATCGACACGACGAGGCCGGGCATCGGGCAAAGCAGCAGGTTCGAAGTGTCCGGCGCCACCTTTTCCGGCATCAGCCGTTCCAGCTCGGCGGTGCGCGGCAGCATGGCGCGCGCGGTCACCGACATGCCTTTCCAGGCGATGCGAAGACCGTTGGCGACCGGCCGGATCTGGGCGGCAACCCTGCGCTTGCCAACCGTGCCGCGCCAGATCAGGTCGCCCGGCCGCCAGTCGGATGAAACGGTCAGCGCCTTGCCGCCGTCGATCGACAGGTCGATCTCCATCGGAATGGAAATCATGCCTTCGAGGATGGCCGCCTGGAGATAGTCCTCGCCGATCTTCACTACCCAGTCGCGCTTGAGCGCTCCCGAATGCGGCGCCAGGCGCCCGCCCAGCCGGTCGAGTCGGTCGCGGCGCAGCAGTTCCACCGCTGTGGCGATCGACGCCAGAACGGCCCTTTCCTCGCTGTTGGGTACGATCGGCGCGAAGCCGTTGGGATACTCCTCGGCGATGAACGCTGTCGATATCTGTCCTTTCCGCCAACGCGGATGCTGCATCAGCGCCGCCAGGAACGGGATGTTGTGCTCGATGCCGTCGACGACAAAGCTATCGAGCGCTTCCGACATGGCATCGATGGCTTCGATGCGCGTCGGCGCCCAGGTGCACAGCTTGGCGAGCATCGGGTCGTAGAACATCGAAATCTCGGAGCCCTCGGTGACGCCGGTGTCGTTGCGGATGACGACATCGCCGAATTGCCCTTCCTCCGGCGGCCGGTAGCGCGTCAGCCGGCCGATCGACGGCAGGAAGTTCCGGTATGGGTCCTCGGCATAAAGCCGGCTTTCCACCGCCCAGCCATTCAGCTTGATGTCGCTTTGCTTCAGGCCAAGCTTTTCGCCGGCGGCGACGCGGATCATCTGTTCGACCAGGTCGATGCCGGTGATGAGCTCGGTCACCGGGTGCTCGACCTGCAATCGTGTATTCATTTCAAGGAAATAGAAGTTCTTGTCCTTGTCGACGATGAACTCGACCGTGCCGGCGCTCTGGTAGTCGACAGCTCTGGCCAGCGCCACCGACTGCTCGCCCATGGCCTCGCGCGTCTTGGCATCGAGAAACGGCGACGGTGCCTCTTCCGCGACCTTCTGGTTGCGGCGCTGGATCGAGCATTCGCGCTCGCCGAGATAGAGCGCATTGCCATGCGCGTCAGCCAGCACCTGGATCTCGATATGGCGCGGATCGACGACGAATTTCTCGATGAACACGCGGTCGTCGCCGAACGAGCTCTTGGCCTCCGAGCGCGCCCGGTCGAAGCCGTCGCGCACTTCCGACTGGTTCCAGGCGATACGCATACCCTTGCCGCCGCCACCGGCCGAGGCCTTGATCATCACGGGATAGCCGATCTCGCCGGCGATCTTTTCGGCATGGTCGGCATTCTCGATGACGCCGAGCCAGCCGGGCACGGTGGAAACCTTGGCGGCGTTGGCGAATTTTTTCGATTCGATCTTGTCGCCCATCGCCTTGATCGCCTTCGGCTTTGGGCCGATGAAGACGATGCCTTCCGCTTCCAGAGCTTCGCAGAAGGCGGCGCGCTCGGACAGGAAGCCATAACCGGGATGCACGGCCTGCGCGCCGGTTTGCTTGCAGGCGGCGATGATCTTTTCCGGCAGCAAATAACTCTGCGCGGCGGGCGAAGGCCCGATATGCACCGCCTCGTCGGCCATCTCGACATGCACGGCGTCGCGATCGGCGTCGGAATAGACCGCGACCGTGGCAATCCCCATCTTGCGCGCCGTCTTGATGACGCGACAGGCGATCTCGCCACGATTGGCGATCAGGATTTTCGTGAACATGCTGAGGTCATTCCCCTCCGGTCGGTCGTTCCTTTTATGGCCTGTGCTTGCGGGGTCAAGCCGACCATGCAAATCACTGCCTTTCAATCGATTTGCGATTCCAATTCATCGCTGTGGCCCAGTCTCGGCACCAGCTTCCAGTTGATCGTGTCGATAAAACCTGAAACCTTGGAAAAAAATCGCATTGGAGGACGCCTGATGAAAACCCGCGCCGCTGTCGCTGTCGCCGCCGGAAAGCCGCTGGAGATCATGGAGGTCGACCTCGACGGTCCGCGCGATGGCGAGGTGCTGGTCGAGATCAAGGCGACCGGTATCTGCCACACCGATGAGTTCACTCTGTCGGGCGCCGATCCTGAAGGGCTGTTTCCGGCCATCCTCGGCCATGAGGGCGCCGGCGTGGTGGTCGATGTCGGCAAGGGCGTCACCTCGGTCAAGAAGGGCGACCATGTCATCCCGCTCTACACGCCGGAATGCCGGCAGTGCCCGTCCTGCCTGTCGAGAAAGACCAATCTGTGCACGGCGATCCGCGCCACGCAGGGCCAGGGCCTGATGCCGGACGGTTCGTCGCGCTTCTCGATCGGCAAGGACAAGATCTTTCACTATATGGGCTGCTCGACCTTCTCCAATTTCACCGTGCTGCCCGAGATCGCGGTCGCCAAAGTCAATCCCGACGCCCCCTTCGACAAGATCTGCTACATCGGCTGCGGCGTCACCACCGGCATCGGTGCCGTCATCAACACCGCCAAGGTCGAGCAAGGCGCCACGGCTGTCGTCTTCGGTCTCGGCGGCATCGGCCTCAACGTCATCCAGGGCCTGAAGCTTGCGGGCGCCGATATGATCATCGGCGTCGACCTCAACAACGACAAGAAGGCGTGGGGCGAGCGGTTCGGCATGACGCATTTCGTCAATCCGAAGGAGATCGACGGCGATGTCGTGCCGCACCTGGTCAACATGACCAAGCGTGGCGCCGACCAGATCGGCGGCGCCGATTACACCTTCGACTGCACCGGCAACACCAAGGTGATGCGTCAGGCGCTGGAAGCCTCGCATCGCGGCTGGGGCAAGTCGGTCGTCATCGGCGTTGCGGGTGCTGGCCAGGAAATCTCGACCAGGCCGTTCCAACTGGTCACCGGGCGGACCTGGATGGGCACCGCCTTCGGCGGCGCACGTGGCCGCACCGATGTGCCAAAAATCGTCGACTGGTACATGGACGGCAAGATCCAGATCGATCCGATGATCACCCACACGCTGAAGCTCGAGGACATCAACAAGGGGTTCGACCTCATGCATGAGGGCAAGTCGATCCGAAGCGTCGTCGTTTACTGAAGGAAGGCCACACGCCGCCGACCGACCGGCCAGCGACCTCTGTGGTTCACAACTGGGAGGAGAAAAGAATGGCGGAGAAACTGCATCCGAAAATCGACAATGGCCTGCCCAAGGAAAGCGCGAGCTTTGCCGGCGGCACGTTGGTCTGCGCCTGCACCAGCAAGCCGGTCAAGGTGAAGGTCAAGGGGCAGATCGCTCACAACCATGCCTGCGGCTGCACCAAATGCTGGAAGCCGGACGGTGCTGTGTTCTCGGTGGTTGCCGTTGCCGGCACCGGCGATGTCACCGTCACCGAGAACGGCGACAAGCTCAAAGTGGTCGACCCCTCAGCACTGATCCAGCGCCATGCCTGCACCGGCTGCGGCGTCCACATGCACGGCCCGGTCGAGCGCGACCATCCGTTCAAGGGCTTGTCCTTCATCCACCCCGAGCGCTTCGTCGAAGACGGCTGGTCGCCGCCGGGTTTCACCGCCTTTGTCTCGTCGATCATCGAATCCGGCGTCGACCCGAAGCGGATGGACGGCATCCGGGCGCAACTGAAGTCAATCGGGCTGGAGCCCTATGACTGCCTCAACCCGGGCCTGATGGACTATATCGCCACCTGGACGGCGAAGAAGTCCGGCGCCTTGCCGGCCTGAACACTGTAGGATTTCAGGCAGGGGCCGGACATGTTTCCGGCCCCTGTCCGTTTCGGAGAGACAATGCCCGCACCTGCCATTTACGTCGATGCAGACGCCTGCCCGGTCAAGGCCGAGGTCGAGAAAGTCGCCGAGCGCCTCGGCGTCGCCGTCACCTATGTCTCCAACGGCGGTCTGCGGCCATCGCGCGACCCGATGATCCGCAATGTCGTGGTCTCCAAGGGCGCCGACGCCGCCGACGACTGGATTGTTGAGAACGCAAAATCCAACGACATCGTGATCACCGCCGACATCCCGCTTGCTGCCCGCGCGGTGGCGCTCGGCGCGCATGTGCTTGGGCCTACCGGGCGCCCGTTCACACCGGAAACCATCGGCATGGCCGTCGCCATGCGCGACCTCAAACAGCATTTGCGCGAGACCGGCGAAAGCAAGGGCTACAACGCCAGCTTCGCGCCGCAGGACCGTTCGCGATTCCTCGGTGAACTTGACCGTATCTTGCGGCGCGCGCTGAAATCCGCCACACCCAGCTAGAAACCGAGCGCCATCCAGGGTGGAGACCGCCATGGCCGCCGAAACCCCGATCACGACCCCCATGCAGCGCCACATGCTGTTCGCAATGTCGGCCTGCTTTGGCGCTGTGGCGCTTGTTGTGGCGTTGCTGCTGCACGCCCCGCTCGCCTACTCGATCGGCGCCAACGCATTTTTCGCCGCTTACGTCATTCTTGTCGTCAGCCAGATGCCAACATTCACCGGTAAGTATCTGAGCAAGAATGCACGCGCCACCGACATGCCGGTGCTGGTCATCTTCGCGGTGACGCTTGTTGTCGTAGGCTTTGCCCTTATCTCGTTGTTCCTGCTGATCAATCAGAAGGACAGAGGCCATCCCATCGAGCTCGTCTTCGCGCTGCTGTCGATCCCGCTCGGCTGGTTCACCATCCATGCCATGGCGGCACTCCATTATGCCCATGTCTACTGGATGGACGGCGACGAGGTCGACACCACGACCAAGAAGAAAATCCCGGTCGGCGGATTGCTGTTTCCAGGCGACAAGCGGCCGGAAGGCTGGGATTTCCTCTACTTTTCGACGGTCATCGGCATGACGGCGCAGACCGCCGACACCAACATCTCGACGACGCATATGCGTTGTGTCGTGCTTGTCCATTCGATCCTGTCCTTCTTCTTCAACACCGTCATCGTCGCCGCCGCCGTCAATCTCGCCGTCAGCCTGGGCGGCCCATAATAAATCCGTGATCGGGTGAAACATCGGTTTGGATCGCGACGTATCAGGAGGACAATGAACGCGCAGGTCGCGCCGCAAGGCCGGGAGACAAGACAAGATGGAATCGGTTGCCAGAAGCCAATCCGAAATTGGACCGGGCGTTCCCGCTTCGAATGACAAAACGTTGATCTACCGGCAGTCGCGCTGGACGCGGCTGACGCACTGGCTCTGGGCCATCTCGCTGTTCTTCATGCTGCTTTCCGGCTTGCAAATCTTCAACGCCCGGCCGCAGCTCTATATCGGCAAGCAATCCGGCTTCGGCTACAACAACACGATCTTCGAGATCGGCGCCGAGAACACGAACGCCGGGCCACGTGGCTACACCGAAATCTTCGGGCATCGCTTCGACACGACCGGCGTGCTTGGCTGGTCAGGTCCGCCAGGCAACGAGACGGCGCGCGGCTTCCCGTCCTGGGCGACCATCCCGTCCTACTATGATCTCGGCACCGCCCGCGTCGTGCATTTCTTCTTCGCCTGGATCCTTACGACGACCCTGATCGTCTGGTTGGTCGCCAGCCTGATCAACGGCCATATCAGGCACGATCTGGCGCCGCGCCTCGATGACCTCAAGCGGCTGCCGCGGGACATCATCGACCACGCGAAGCTGAAATTCCACCACACACGCGAATACAACACCTTGCAGAAGATGGCCTATGGCGGGGTGCTGTTCGTGCTGTTGCCGCTGATGATCATCACCGGCCTTGCCATGTCGCCCAGCATGAATTCGGTGCTGCCCTTCCTCAACGATCTGCTCGGCGGCCGGCAGACGGCGCGCACTATCCATTTCACCGTCATGCTGCTGCTGGTTGGCTTCTTCATCATCCACATCCTGATGATCCTCGCCGCCGGCCCGATCAACGAACTGCGCTCGATCATCACCGGCTGGTACCGCACCGACCCTCCCGCGCATGACGACAAGACGACCGAGAGGAGTGCGTGACATGGCAAAATTCGAAATCAGCCGCAGGAAATTCCTGACCGCAGCCAGCCTCGGCGCCTCCGGCATCATGCTGTCGGGCTGCGACGCCTTCGATAGCCAGCTGAGCATAGGCAGCGGCTTGCGCAGTTTCCTCGAAAACGCCAATGGCCTGACATACCGGGCGCAACGCTTCCTGGCCGGACGCGACGCACTGGCGCCGGAATTTACCGAAGCCGACATCCGCCAGCCGCAGCGGCCGAATGGCGTCACCGCCCCCGACGATGACACCTACAAGGGCCTGCTCGCCAACAATTTCGCCGACTGGCGGCTGGAAGTCTCGGGACTGGTCGAAAAGCCGCTGTCGCTGACCCGCGAGCAGCTTCAGAACATGCCGAGCCGCACGCAGATCACTCGCCACGACTGCGTCGAGGGCTGGAGCTGCATCGCCAAATGGACCGGCACGCCGCTGTCGCTGGTGCTAGACCAGGCCGTGGTCAAGCCGCAGGCGCGCTATGTCATGTTCCATTGCCTCGACACGATCGACCGCAGCCTGTCCGGTGACATCAAATATTACGGCACGATCGACCTCATCGACGCCCGCCACCCGCAAACGATCCTGGCCTATGGCCTGAATGGCAAGCCGTTGCCGGTCGAGAACGGCGCACCGTTGCGCGTCCGCGTCGAGCGCCAGCTCGGCTACAAGATGCCGAAATATCTCTACAAGATCGAGCTGGTCGACGGCTTCGCCAATGTCGGCGGCGGTCGCGGCGGCTATTGGGAAGACAATGGCTACGACTGGTATGGCGGCATCTAGCCTCGCCACAAAATGATGATCGGCCCGTGGGAGCCACGGACCGATCGCCAATGCCGTGCTACGATTTGAGCCCCCCGACCCCACTCAATAGCCGGCGTAGATCCACTGGCAGTTGTTGTAGGAATCGCAGCTGTAGTACCAGTAGCCGTCGCTGCGCGCCGTTTCGCCGTTCGACGTCGCCATGCTGGCGACGGCATCGGCCTTCTTGGCATCGGCGCCCATCTCCTTGGCCATCTTGGCCATCTTGCCGGTGTCCATCAGCGTCGTCTTGCCGTCCTTCATCTTGGCGCCTTGCTCGGCGACCGGGCCGGCCTCGGCCAGCATTCTTGCGGCGACGAGCATCGCCTCGCCGTCCTTGTCAGCCTTGGCGATGTTGGCCAGCCACACGGCTGTTTCGACCTTGGTGCGCGCATCAGCCTGTTGTTGCGGCGTCATCCCGCCGGCAAAGGCCAGCGTCGTCGAGCCAAGGCCAGCGGCGAAGGCTAGAGAAAGCATCTTGCGAAGAGGGGTCATGTGTTGTTCTCCCCCTGAGAGTGGACGTCCCCACCCGACACTAGAGGAGTTTCATCGCCGACGAACCCTATCGAAACCGAGAGGGGGAATGCCGCGAAGCGGACGCTTGTTCTTTCAGGCGACCTTGTCGAGCAACGGCCTCAGCGCCGGATGGATCTCCGGCGAAGCATGCTTGATCAGGGTCAGCAGCGCGCGTTCGTTTTCGTAGAGAGGTCTGTCCACGCCGATATGTCCTACCAGCCATTTGGCTTCGCCGGCATCGATCGTCTCGGCACGGCGGGCCAAGGCCTCGGCCGCCCTGTTCTTGGCTTCCCACTCGGCCTCGATATCATCCGGGGACCGGTAGGCCTCGATGATGCCGGCAAGACCGCCGGAGACCATGCGGCTGAAGAAGCCGCCGATTTCCGGATCGGCGTGTTCGAGGAAGCTTTCCTGTCGCAGCGCCACATCGCGGGTCGGGGCTTCATAGCCGGCCGAGCACATGACGAAATTAGCGATCGCCTTGACGAACAGATCATTCCAGGACGGGTCGTTCTTGGCCTGGGCAGTCTGCTCGTTGATCCGGAACAGCACCTCGGCCTCGCCACGGGTGATGGCGATGTTGCCGTCGCCGCCATGGGCGTGGAGGATTCGGCGCAGCAGCTCGACCTCGGCCTTGGCGATCAGCCCGGGCACCAGCGCGCCACCCAGCATCAGCGGCCCCTTGCCGTCGATGACGGCATGGGCGACCTGCTCCAGCGCATAGACGCAAAGCTTGCTCGGCGAGGATCTTGCTTCTTCCAGCACATGGACCAGCAATTCGAGCTCGGTGCGGCTGTCGACCATGCCGTCGCGCGAGATCGTGCGGACCAGCCAATCGGCATTGTCCTGCGAGATGTAGCCGGACGGTTTTTCCTGATGGACGATGTAGTCGGTCACCGCCTCGACGAAGAACGGCGCCCAATCCGCGCACTTGTCCTTGGCCGTCTGGTCGAGCGCGAACAGCGCCTCGGCCTCGCCTCGGGTCACCACGCCATCGGCGAACACGTCGCGGCGCAGCATCACCACATCTTCCGGGGCAATGCGATTCTTCGAGGTCAGCCCCGCCACCGGCGCGCTCATGATCAATTCGCCCATTGTCGTCCCCGTCCGCCCCGAAGCGTTACATCGGCCTCCTATATCAGGAGTGTCTTGAAAAACCGGCAAACGGCGTGGTTAGCGAAGACTTGCCGGCATCACCTGAATACCAACGCACCTTTGATGTCGCTGGGAGGTGACAAGGTGTCGCCGACGGGCTATGGATGGCGCGTCGAGGACTTGAGGTTTTGAGTCCTACCTGTTTGCGGGAGAGAGCAGCGAGAGCTGCCGCCGAAGGGGAAATCGCCCGAAATCTCTCAGGCAACAAGAACCGTAGACGGGAAAGACACTCTGGAAAGTCGGGGCTTGCCCCCGCGCCGAAGGTGTAAGCGCCGCTGACAGAGTTCCGGCTGCGCGAGTCTCTCAGGCTTCAGACAGAGGGGCACGGACTGGTCGCCATCAGCGGCCGATTGCGTGCGACTCTGGAGATGACATGACGGGCGACGACAGCAGACACCTTCCCCTTGAAGATATCCACACAGCCGCCGGTGCGCGCTTCGGCGCCTTCGCCGGCTGGTCGATGCCGCTGACCTATCCGGCCGGCGTCATGAAGGAACATCTTCACACCCGCGAACATGCCGGCCTGTTCGACATCTCGCACATGAAACTGTTCGAGGTCAGCGGACCAGGCGCGATTGCCTTGCTCAACCGCGCCTGCCCGCTGGATGCCGGCGCGCTCGAAATCTCGCAGTCGAAACTGTCCTTCTTCCTCAATGAGGCCAGCGGCATCCTGGACGACCTGATCGTCACCCGCCTCGGCAACGAGCGCTTCATGGTGGTCGCCAATGCCGGCAACGCCGTCGCCGACGAAAAGCATTTGCGCACGCTGGCCGCTGATTTCGATGTGAAGGTTGAGCCGCTCGACCGTGTCTTCCTCGCCATCCAGGGACCTGAGGCCTGGGCAGCCCTCTCCCGCGCCGGCATCGAGACCGGGTCGCTGCTGTTCATGCACGGTGTCGAGCCCCGAAAAAACTGGTTCATGAGCCGCTCCGGCTATACCGGCGAGGACGGTTTCGAGATCGGCCTGCCGGAAGCGGACGCGCGGGATTTGGTCACGAAGCTGCTCGAGGATGAGCGCGTGCTGTGGATCGGCCTCGCCGCGCGCGACAGCCTGCGGCTGGAGGCGGGACTGTGCCTGCATGGCCAGGACATCACGCCGGAGACCGACCCGGCTGCGGCCGCGCTGATGTGGGCGATCCCCAAGGATGTCCGCGCTTCAGGCGCCTTCATCGGCGCCGATGCGCTGCGCGCCGCCGTGGAGCGTGGCCCGACGCAAAAGCGCGTCGGGCTGAAGCCGGAAGGCCGCCAGCCGGTGCGCGCCGGTGCTGCTCTGTTCGACGCCGACGGCAACCCCGCCGGCCATGTCACATCGGGCGGCTTCGGTCCCTCGGCCGGCCATCCGGTCGCCATGGGCTATGTCGCTGCACCGCTGGCAAAGCCCGGCACAAGGGTTTTCGCCGACGTGCGCGGCACGAAAATCCCCGTCGATATCAGTTCCCTGCCCTTCACTCCTCATCGCTACCGCAAAGGATAATCCCGATGGCAACGACCTATTTCACATCAGATCACGAATGGCTCCGCGTCGAAGGCGGCATCGCCACCGTCGGCATCACCGATTACGCGCAGGAACAGCTCGGCGATCTCGTTTTCGTCGAGCTGCCCGAGATCGGCAAGAAGCTGAGCAAAGGCGATACCGCCGTCGTGGTCGAATCCGTCAAGGCGGCCTCGGATGTCTATGCGCCGGTCGATGGCGAGATCACCGAGGCCAACGGCACGCTGTCGTCCGACCCGTCGCTGGTCAACTCGGCGGCAACCGGCGCCGGCTGGCTGTGGAAGATGAAGCTTGCCGACGAAAGCCAGCTTGCCGGCCTCATGGATGAAGCCGCCTACAAAGCCCATATCGCCTGATTACAGGACTTAAAAACGATGAGCACAGCACTTACCCCCTTTTCGGCCCGCCATATCGGTCCTGATGTCAGCGACGTCAGAGCCATGCTTGCGGTGATCGGCGTTCCCTCGGTCGAAACGCTGATCAGCCAGGCCGTGCCGCAGTCGATTCGCCTCGACGTGCCGCTGGCCCTGCCCGCGCCAGCCAGCGAGGCCGAAGCGCTGGCCGAATTGTCGGCGACCATGGCGAAAAATACGGTGCTGAAAAGCTTCATCGGCGCTGGCTATCACGGCGTCCACGTGCCGCCGGTCATCCAGCGCAATCTGTTCGAGAACCCGGCCTGGTACACGGCCTACACGCCCTATCAGGCAGAGATCAGCCAGGGCCGGCTGGAAATGCTGTTCAATTTCCAGACCCTGGTCACCGAATTGACCGGCCTGCCGGTGGCCTCGGCGTCGCTGCTCGATGAGGCGACCGCGGTCGCCGAAGCGGTCGGCATTGCGCTGCGCCACCACCGCGACAAGCGCACCAAGGTGGCGCTTGCCGGCACACCGCATCCGCAGACGCTGGATGTCGTGCGCACCCGCGCCGAGCCGCTCGGCATCGAGATCGACGGCGAGACGATCGACGACAACACCGCTGCCCTGCTCGTCTCCTGGCCCGACACCTTTGGCGTCTATGGCGACCACAAGGCGGCGATCGACAAGGCCCGCGCCACCGGCGCCATTGTCGTCTTCATCGCCGATCCGCTTGGCCTGACGCTGACCGATGCGCCGGCGAAGCTTGGCGCCGACATCGCCGTCGGTCCAATGCAGCGCTTTGGCGTGCCGATGGGCTTTGGCGGCCCGCACGCCGCCTATTGCGCTGTGTCAGACAGACTGACGCGCCTGATGCCCGGCCGCCTTGTCGGTCAGTCGACCGACAGCAAGGGCCGGCCCGGCTTCCGGCTGGCGCTGCAGACGCGCGAACAGCATATCCGCCGCGACAAGGCGACGTCCAACATCTGCACCGCGCAGGCGCTGCTCGCCAACATGGCGACGGCCTACGCCATCTGGCACGGCCCCGCCGGGCTGCAGGCGATTGCCGGGCGCATCCACGCGCTGGCCAACCGCCTGGCAAGCGGCCTCAAGGCCGCAGGCGTTTCGGTGCTGGGCGCCAGCCGCTTCGACACGGTGACGGTGGAGGCGAAGGGCAAGGCCGCGCAGATTGCCGCCGCCGCCGAAAAGACCGGCCGGCTGCTGCGCGTCATCGACGCCGACCATGTCGGCATCAGCTTCGACGAGACCTCGACAGACGCCGATCTCGACGCGATCGCGGCCCTATTCGGCGCCAAGACTGAAGCTTCAACCAGCATCACCGTGCCCGGCAAGCCGCGCGGAAAAGAGTTTCTGACCCAGCCGGTCTTCAACGAGAACAAGTCGGAAACCGACATGATGCGCTTGCTGCGCCGGCTGGCCGACAAGGACCTGGCGCTCGACCGCTCAATGATCCCGCTCGGATCCTGCACCATGAAGCTCAACGCGGCGGCCGAAATGATGCCGGTGAGCTGGCCAAGCATCGCCAATCTGCATCCCTTCGCGCCATCGGCGCACTCTGCCGGTTACCGCGCCATGATCGGCGAGCTGGAAGGCTGGCTGTCGGAAATCACCGGCTTCGACGCGGTCAGCCTGCAGCCCAATGCCGGCAGCCAGGGCGAATATGCCGGCCTGCTCGCCATCCGCGCCTACCACCGCTCGCGCGGCGAAGGCCATCGCACCGTCTGCCTGATCCCCTCCTCCGCGCATGGCACCAATCCGGCAAGTGCTGCGATGGCCGGTATGAGCGTTGTCGTCGTGCGCTGCCTGGAGGACGGCAATATCGACATGGACGATATGCGCGCCAAGGCCAACGAGCATTCAAAAAATCTCGCGGCGCTGATGTTCACCTATCCCTCGACGCACGGCGTCTACGAAGAAGGCGCGCGCCACCTCTGCGCCCTCATTCATGAGCATGGCGGCCAGGTCTATTTCGACGGCGCCAACCTCAATGCGCTGGTAGCACTTGCCCGCCCCGCCGATATCGGCGCCGACGTCTGCCACATGAACCTGCACAAGACCTTCTGCATTCCGCATGGCGGCGGCGGCCCGGGCGTCGGTCCGATCGGCGTCAAGGCGCATCTGAAGCCCTATCTGCCGGGCCATGTCACCGAAGGCTCGGCGCATGCCGTGTCGGCGGCACCCTTCGGCAGCGCCTCCATCCTGCCGATCACCTGGATGTATATCCGCATGATGGGCGCCACCGGCCTAAAGCAGGCAACGGAGACCGCCATCATCTCGGCCAACTACGTGGCGACACGGCTCGCGCCGCACTTCCCGCTGCTCTACAAGGGCCGGCACGATCGCATCGCGCATGAATGCATCCTCGACACTCGCGTGCTCAAGGAGAGCGCCGGCATCAGCGTTGATGACATCGCCAAGCGCCTGATCGACTACGGCTTCCACGCGCCGACCATGTCGTTTCCGGTTGCCGGCACGCTGATGGTCGAGCCGACGGAGTCCGAGCCCAAGCGCGAACTGGATCGCTTCTGCGAGGCGATGATCGCCATCGCCGGTGAGGCAGCCAAGGTGGCGAAGGGCGAGTGGCCGTTGGCCGACAATCCGCTGGTCAACGCACCGCACACCGCCGCGGAGGTGCTGGCCGGCCAGTGGAACCACCCCTATTCGCGCCTGGAAGCGGCCTATCCCGCCGGCGACGCCGACACGGCAGCCAAATACTGGCCGCCCGTGTCGCGCATCGACAATGTCGCCGGCGACCGCAACCTGGTCTGCTCCTGCCCGCCGCTGGAGGACTATCTGGGGGCGGCGGAGTAGCCCGCTCTACGCTGAGCGCAAGGCCGGCTTGACGGGTTCGGCCTTGCCCATCCTTTTATGGCTGATGACGCAATTTCGGCCGGCACGCTTGGCCGCGTAGAGTGCTGCGTCCGCCTCGGCCAGCACCTCGTCGAGGCTGCTGCCGTCGGCGCCGCCAAAGCCTATGCCGCCGCTGACAGTGCTGCGCAACGGACCGAGCGGGGTGGGGACGATTTCGGTGCCGAAGGCAACGCCGATCTTGCTGGCGAGATCATGCGCCCGCTCTTCCGTCATCCGCGACATGACGATCGCGAACTCCTCGCCGCCCAGGCGAAAGGCATCGACGCCAGTCCTGGCATACTTCCTGATGACGGCTGCGAAACGGCACAGAACCTGGTCTCCGACCGGGTGACCGTACACGTCGTTCGTTCTCTTGAAGTGATCGAGGTCGAACATGACGACCGCCATGAAGGGCCCGAAGGGCCGCTCGCCATAGTGCGACGTCAACCCGCGACGGTTCATCAGCCCGGTCAATGGATCGGTCATCGTCTCGGCCTTCAGCTCGATCTGCGCCTGCAGATGGTGCAGCGATAGCGTCAAGGCGCCGAGACCGGTCATGCAGGCCACCGCAACGACGGAATTCAGACGTTCGGCCCAATTGTCGGGCGCCGCGCCGAGCGTCCATTGCCCCTTGGCCATCAGAACCACGCCGCAAAGGGCAAACGACACCGCACAAGTGCCGCTCAGGAACGAAACCACCAGCAGGATCCGGCGATCGTGACTGCCATTGACCCAGAACATGGCCCCGATCGTCGACAGCAGCACGGTGACCGTCACGTAGGTGACCACGAAGCCGATACCGTCAAGGCCGACGAAGGTCACCGCCGCGCAGACAGCCATGGCGGCAAATGTCGGCACAACCGCGCGCTTGTAGTCCGGTACGCCGAGATACTGCATGGCCGAAATGCAGAGGATCAGGAAGCCCAGGCTGAGCAGCGCCAGCGCGATCTGGCAAAGCAGCGGATCAGGCTCCTTGGTGTAGCGCCAGAACAGGATCACATGCGCGACAAGCACGAGAATGCCGCACGCCACCGTCAGCACGAAACGCGCCCGCGGCGCGGTCAACCAGATGGCAAACATGGTGACGGCCAGACAAGTACCCGACAGCGCGGCCGCAAGCAGGAGCGAACTGAAATCCAGCATATCGGGCGGCGGCCTCTCGAGCGTCGGCGGTTACGCCGCATTCTAGGTTAGCGGCAGCCCTCGGACATGGTTTTCAGCCGATCTTTCGACCCAAGCTGCGTTTAGGGTTTACAAAGCGTCGATACCACCTGTCCCGAAATCGCGCCCATGATCGGCACGAGGATCAAAGCGGGCATCAACCCTTGTTGAGCAAGGCGAGGTTGGCGTTGACGACCGTGGGGTCAGCCATGCCGGCCTTCGCCTCGAGCAGCAGCGCCCTGGCCTTTTTCTTGTTGCCGCGCAGCAGTTGCGAATAGCCCATATTGTTGACGATCTGCGGTTTGCGGCCGGCGACCTTCAAGAGCTGGCCGTAGGCGCGGTCGGCAAAGTCGAAGCGGCCGAGCTCGTCATAGGAGGCGGCCAGCCCCATCCAGGCCTCCGCATTGTCGGCCTTCAGCTCGACCGCCTTGCGGAAATGCTGTTCTGCGAGACCGTAATTGGCGTCGCGAAACTGCGCCTTGCCTTGCGCCAGATCAGAGGTGTCGACGGTCTTTGCCGCCGGCGGAATGGCCGTGGTCTTGGTCGTGTCGACGTTGTTGTTCGTCGTGCACCCGGTGATCATCAAGACGGCCGCCATCGTGGCCACCGCCGCAAATTTTATCTGACGCATGCCCTGCCCCGTCGCCCGATTTGTCGGGTCGTTCTTCAGGAAGTCACGGTACAGAAAAGCGATTAAACTTCGGTGCCGAAATGCACCTAAGATTTGGTTTCAGGAATACCGGCCATTAACCATTGGTCCGCAACGCCTCAAACCCCGGCAGACGCGCTGGTTGACGCGGCTTTAGTCTCAACAGCGGCTGTTCCAGCATCCGGTAGCTCAACGTTGCCAGCAGAATGCAGTGCGCCAGGCCCGCCAGGCAGGTCGTGGTGTAGGTTTCCGGAATACGGACCAACCCCAGCAGGACCTTGCCTTCCTCAAATGACCAGGGGTGGAAAACATAGAGGCCGAAGGAAATCGTTCCAAGATACGCCAATGGCGGCCAGCGCAGCACGCTGGCGACGTTTTTCGCATACAGCGCCAAATGCAGCAGCGAACCAGCAAAAATGCCCGCCAGGAGAAAGACGTAGACCGGCCCGCCGGGAATCTGGTCATGAGGAAGGACGACCAGTCCGATGCCGCTTGCCAGGAATGCAGTGGCGACCATCGGCAGAGGGAATTTTCTGGTCAGGCCCATGGCGATGAGAATCCCGACGATCGTCGATTCGGGCCTCAGAAGCGGTGTCATATAGATCATCTGAAAGGACAGCCCGCTCAGGACGAATGCCGCTCGCCCAAGCAGGCACAAGGGCAGAATGCCAAGCAGGCCGGTGGCAAGGGCGCGCTGGCCGACCTTGAGGTACATGAGAAACAAAAAGGGCAAAAACAGATAGATCTGGAATTCATAGCATAGCGACCAGAGCTGGCCCGTGTATCTGAGCGACCATCCGACCTCCGGAAACCAGTAGATATAGTTGCCGACAAACGAGACCACACCGAGAAGCCATCCGTAGGCGGCAGAATTGTCGGCGCCGTAGATGAGCAGCATCGCAAGCGGGAAAAGCACCATCAACGGATAGATGCGCAACAGCCTTCGCACGAAGAATTGCGAGATGGAAATTGTTCCTGTTCGTACCTGTTCCTGCTCGAACAGCCGAAAGAGCAGGAAGCTGGACAGGGCAAAGAATACTTCGACCCCAACCCACCCCTGGGTCTGGATCATGACAAGTGTGGTATAATCGGCAGGCGCCTTGAAATGGGAAAAAAACACCATTGCGAACGCCAGACATCTCAAGCCATCAAGCTGGTCGGTTCGAAGTTCGCCAATGTTGCTTCTCGAAGGCGACATGTTTCAGGACCTGAGATGGATTCACGAACGAAGCACGCCAACCGGCAAAGTGAAGCGCCAACAGTTGGTAGCTAACACAAGTTCGATAACTAACCTTTACATTGGGCTGAGACAGCCGGGCGGTCAGGACGTCTCAAATCTCAGCGCAAGCGGCGCTCTCACGGCGTGTCCAGGACCTTGAGCGCGACTGGGACCGGATAGCGGCTGCCGTCAAAGCGCAGCCGGTAGGTTCGGCTCACCGACTTGCCGGGATGCGACTGGCACTCGCCATCCTTGTCGGGAGCCGGCTCGTCGGTATCCTTGCGCTCGACCGCGATGATGTCGTGGTAGCCGCGATGGATCGTCGGGCTCATCGCCAGGCTGACCCGGCTGGAATGAAAGGATCCCGCGCAGCTGGTGTCGCCTTCGCCGCCAAAGCCGGCCACGACGAGGCCGTCGAGCACCACGTGCAGCGCATTGCCTGTTATGGCGTAGAGCCGCAGGTCGGTTTCGTTGAAGGGATTGGGCTGCGAATGGTTGGCCATGTCGATACGCACGCCGAAGGCGGTGACGCCGGGCGCCAGCCCATAACGGCCGGTATCGAATTCGATGCCGCGGATGGCGATGGCATCGTCATTCATCAATCCGGGCTGGAGCAGGCGCTGGCGCACCTGCAGGGTCTTCCTGTCGACGACCAGAAGCTCGATGTCGCCAAAATGCTCGCCGTCGCTGGACTTGGCGCTGTCGATCAGCGGCACCGCAACCAGCAGCAGATCGTCATGGGCAGGCCAGACCTTGCAGACCAGGCCCGGCGTAAGGTCCTGCGGGACCGCCAGCGCAATGCTGGTATGGGGTTCGAGCGTAAAGGAGCCGCCGTCGGCGCTTTTCTGAACCTTGGGATAGGCCTGCCGCAACAGCGCGACAGCATCGCCGCAATCGTCGGCCATGGCCCAGGTGGGCCACAGGGCAGCGGCGAGAGCGACGGCACACAACACTATTCGCATGGGGTTCTCCCGTCGGAGGACCGCGTTCAGGAATTGAACGCAGAAAGCCTGTCACTTGCAGGTCGACCTCACCTGAATACCAGTACAGCTTAGTGGTGACCCGTCATTTTGACGATGATCGGAATGATCGCGATCATCAGCACCACCGGCAGGATGCACACCGTCACCGGTATCGACATCTTGGCCGGCAGTGCGTGCGCCTTTTCCTCCGCCAGCGACATGCGCTTGTGGCGCATTTCGTCGGAGAAGACGCGCAGCGCGCCCGACAGGCTGGTGCCGAGTTCTTTCGACTGTTGCAACAGCGTGGCGAAGGAGCGGACCTCGTCCAGGCTGAGGCGGTCGGCGAGTGCCTTCAGCGCGTCGTCGAGGCTGCGCCCGGCCCGCAGTTCCAGCGACACCAGCTGCAGGTTCTGGCTGAGCGCGGGATAGGTCTTGGCGAGTTCCTTCGAAACGCGCTCGATGCCGGCCTCCATGCTCATGCCGGCGTCCGAGCAGACGATCATCAGATCCATGAAATCGGGAAAGCCGTTGCGGTATTCGCGCATCTTTTCCCGCACCTTCTGGGTCAGCACCAGGCCAGGCAGGAAATAGCCGGCAACGCCCGACAGGATGACGAACGCCCAGCGGCTGGTCATCGTTGCTTCGGCACTGGCCAGCCACTGGTTGAGGACAAAGGCGCCGATCGCGCCGACGACCAGCGCCGAGAAGCGTATGATGAAGAACGTGCCGACGGCACGCGGCTCCATATAGCCGGCCTGGATCAGCTTCATGCGCAGCCGGGCGACATTTTCCGGATCGCTCCTGGCGTAGAATTCCTGCGCCCGCTTCACCGCCTTCTCGCGCACGACGTTGGTGTTCTTCTTCTGCAGCGGCTCGGCCTTCGCGGCCACGGCGCCATGGTCGACCTTGAGCCGGCGCTTCACGTCGTTGCGGTCGCCCTTCGCCATGACCATCGGCCAGGCGACCGCAATGGAGCCCAGGGCCAACAGCAGGATGGCCACCGGCATCAGGGAGGTCGGTGCAAGCGAGGCGAGGAATTCGATGAGGCCCTGCATGTCAGAACCTGAAATTCGACATTTTGAACATCATCAGATTGCCCAGCATCAGCCAGGTCACCGACCCGCCGATCAGATACCAGGTCTTCGGCTCGTCCCAGACATCGCGGTAGAAGCCCGGCATCAGCGCCATGATGGCGGCAAACAGCAGCGCCGGTATCGCCGTCAGGATGTAGGCCGACATGCGGCCTTCGGTCGAAATGGCGCGCACCTTGCGGCGCAGCTTGCCGCGCTCGCGTATCGTCAACGCCAGGCCGTCGAGAATCTCGCGCAGATTGCCGCCCGAACTGGACTGGATCGAGACGGCGGTGATGAACAGCGGCAGATCCTCATGGCCAACCCTGTCGAACAGCGAATTCAACGCCGAGACCAGATCGGAACCATAGGTGACCTCATCGGCGATGACGCCGAATTCGGTGCCGATCGGATCGGGCATCTCGCGCGACACCATGGCAATGGCCACCGGCACGGGGTGACCGGCCTTGAGGCCGCGCGTGATCAGCTCCAATGCCTCGGGCAGTTGCATGCCGAAGCGCTTGAGCCGGCGCTTGCGCTTGAAGCGCATCACCATCACCGGCACCAGCGGCATCAGCACGACGAACAGCAGAAGCCCCATCAGCAGCGGCAAGCCATACCAGATGGCGACCAGGGTCATGCCCATCGCCACGCCCGAGGTGATCATCAGGAATTTCGGCAGCGGCATGATCATGCCAGATTGCGTGCGCAGCGCGCGGAACCGGTCCGGCGAGAACAGCGAGGTGCCTGCGTCGAGCCCGCGCTCCTTGCGCAGCTGGATCAGCACCTGTTCCTGGCTGATCTTGTTTTCCTGCAGCTTCATGCGCCGGTTGATGGCGGTGCGCTTGTCGCTGCGGCCGGCATAGAGGAGATAGCAGGCCTCGGCGATCATGATGCCGGTGAGTGCCGCTCCGGCATAGACGACATAGATTACGCTCAGCCCGTCGAACACCTGGCTTACTCCTGCGGCCGGCCGGGTTCGAAATATCGCCCGGGAAACTCGATGCCCATGGCGCGCAGATCCTCCAGGAAGCGCGGCCGTATGCCCGTCGCCTCGAAATAGCCGAGAATGCCGCCATCGGCATCCATGCCGGTGCGCACGAAGCGGAAGATCTCCTGCATCTGGATGACGTCGCCTTCCATGCCGGTCACCTCGGCAACGCTTGTCACCTTGCGCTTGCCGTCGGAAAGCCGGGTCAGCTGGACGATGATGTCGATGGCGCTGGCGATCTGGCTGCGGATCGACTGCACCGTCATCGGCATGCCGGTCATGCCCAGCATCTGTTCGAGGCGCGAAATGGCATCGCGCGGCGTGTTGGCGTGGATGGTCGCCATCGACCCTTCGTGGCCGGTGTTCATCGCCTGCAGCATGTCGAAAGCCTCCTCGCCGCGGCACTCGCCGAGGATGACGCGGTCGGGGCGCATGCGCAGCGCGTTCTTGACGAGATCGCGCTGCTTCAGTTCGCCATGGCCCTCTATGTTGGCCGGGCGCGTCTCCATGCGCGCGACATGCGGCTGCTGCAGCTGCAGTTCGGCCGCGTCCTCGATGGTGATCAAGCGCTCGTCTTCGGGAATGAAGGCCGACAGCGCGTTGAGCATCGTCGTCTTGCCGGTGCCGGTACCGCCCGAGATGATCGTCGTCTTGCGGGCGTGCACGGCAGCCGCCAGCACTTCGGCCATGTTCTGGGTGATGGCGCCGAATTCGACCAGTCTGTGCAGGCCAAGCTTGTTCTTGGAGAATTTGCGGATCGACACCAGCGGCCCGTCGACGGCCACCGGGCGGATGGCCGCGTTGAAGCGCGAGCCGTCCAGCATGCGGGCATCGACCATCGGCTGCGATTCGTCGACCCGGCGGCCAACCGCGGCGACGATCTTGTTGACGATTCTGAGCAGATGGGCCTCATCCTTGAACGGGATATGGACCTTCTGCAGCTTGCCCTTCTTTTCGATGAAGCAGTTCTCGTGGCCGTTGATCAGGATATCGTTGATGTCGGGATCCTTGAGCAGCGGCTCGAGCGGACCGAGACCGACCATCTCGTCGACGATGTCGTCGACCAGCGCTTCGAGTTCGACGGTGTTGATCGCCATCCGCTCCTGGCGGGTTTTTTCCGAAACGAAATCATGGACTTGCCGGCGCATCTCCTCCTTGGGCAAACGCTCCAGCGCAACGAGATTGATTTCTTCCAGCAGCATCCGGTGGATGCGCACGCGCGCATCGAGCACCTTGTTGGCGCTCTTTGCCGGTGCGATGTCCGGCTTTACCGACAAAGCCTTTCGGTTGGTCGGGATGACGACCGCATGATGCGCCACCGGGGTTGTATCAGCCGGACGGAGCGGGCGCGCGTCGCGGTTCTGCAGGGTGGAAAAACGACTGGTCATCCGGCCTTCCTCTTCAACAGACCCTTGCCGAAGCTGAACAGCGACTTCGACTTGACCCCGGTCGCGACCGCCTCTTCCGGAAGGATGATCTTCTTCAGGTCGTTGATGACATTGGCGTTCGGGTCGATCTCGTGCAGCGGTACGCCGCGATCGACCGCCTCGCGCACCAGCCGGTAATTGTTGGCGATGCCGCCGACGAAATGTTCGCCGAGGATCTCCTGGACGTCCGCCTGCTTGATGCCGTTGTCGAACATCTTCTGCTCGAAACGGTTGACGATGACGTTCGGCTTCACTTCCTTGCCAGCGGTCTCATAGACCGCCTGGATCAGCCTCTGCGTGTGGCGCAGGCACGGCACCGTCATCTCGGCGACGATATAGAGCTTGTTGGAGCCGAGCAGCACGGTCTCTGTCCAGGGAAACCAGGTGCGCGGCATGTCGATGACGACATTGTCGAAATAGGCCGAAACGAGGTCCAGCATGCGCACCACGACATCGGTCTTGAACGAACGCATCTCCGAGGGATGCGTCGGTGCCGCCAGCACGCAAAGTCCGCTGGCATGCTTGGACAGCATCACGTCGAGCAATTGCCGGTCGAGGCGTTCGGGCTGGTTCTCGATCTCGGTGATGTCGAAACGCGGCTCGAGGTCGAGATATTCGGCACAGGCGCCCTGCTGGAAATTGAGGTCGACCACGCAGGTCGAGGCGCCGCGCGTCACCGAGTGATGCAGCTGGAAGGCGGTCTGCAGCGCCAGCGTCGTGGTGCCGACGCCGCCGGCGGCCGGCATGAAGGTGTAGATCTGCGACTCGGTGTTTTCCTCACGCCCCGGCCCTTGCAGCGCCCGCACCACCGAGCGCACCAAATCGGCCGTGGTGATCGGCTTGACCAGGAAGTCCGCGACCTTGAGCTGCACCAGGATGCGCACGGCGGCGGCGTTGAACTCCTGGGTGACCACGACCACGGGCGCCTTGCCCTCCAGCCGGCGCATGATGCGCTGCAGCGACTCGACCTCCTCCAGCTTCGCCGCGTCCATGTCGACGATGATGGCGCCGAAGTCGGTCTCCTGGATCTCGCCACGCAACTCCGAGACACTCTTCTCCACCGCCGAAAGCTGGATGATCTCGGAGGCGGCGAATGCGGTCCGCGTGTCCTGCACGAAGGTCCTGTCCGTCGATACAAGCAGGATCTTCTTGGTCTTGATGCCGTTAGCCATTTTTTGTCAGCCTGTGGGCTTGATCGCCCGTTGGGGTCAGTTGCCCGCGGTCGCCTGAGATGCCTTCGAAGCGGCGGCCTGATCGGGCGTGACAGGTCCGGCGTCGCCGCGCTTGGCAGGTACGAGAAGCCTCGTATTCTGGACGCCGTATTTCCACGGATCGACCATCTGCATGACGGTGTTGGCGGCCTGCGCGTTGCCTGGGCCGGTCGTCACCCCTTCGCTGCGCGTGTAATCGTCGCTGGTGCAGCCGCCGGCCAGACCGGCAAGAAGCAAGGCGATGCTCGATTTCAGGACCAGTCGCATGGCTTCAGTCCTTCGGCAGGTCGAGGAAGTGCCCGACCGTGGTGGCGGGAGCGGTTCGTGCGGCGCTGCCATCGGCCATCGCCAGCGCGCGACCGCTGTCCGACGTCTTCACTTCCTCGGTGTTGTTGAGGAAGTAGTCGACATTGCTGGCCGGCTGCGAACCATCGGTCGGCTCGGCCATTTTCTTCGACGGATCGACCGGCTTGACCAGATAGGGCGTGACGAGGATGACCAGGTCGGTCTCGCGCCGCTGGTAGGATTTCGACGAGAACAGCGATCCAAGGACGGGCATCTTGCCGAGGCCGGGCACGCGCGACGTGGTGATGTCGTTTTGCGACTGCAATAGCCCTGCGATCATGAAGCTCTGGCCGTTCTTCAGGTCGACCGAAGTCTTGGCACGGCGCACGGTGAAGCCCGGCACCGAAATGTTGCCGATGTTGTAGGACGCCGAAGCATCGATCGAAGAGACTTCCGGTGCGATGTCGAGGCTGACCAGCCCGCCCTTGAGCACGGTCGGCGTGAAATCCAGGCTGACGCCGTATTTCTTGTAGGTAACGGAGATCTTGCCATTGTCCTCCGAAACCGGGATCGGGAATTCGCCGCCGGCGAGAAAGCTCGCCGTCTCACCGGAGCGGGCGATCAGGTTGGGTTCGGCCAGCATGCGGGCCAGGCCGCGCTCCTCCAGCGCCTTGACGGCGACGTCGATCGAGAGGCCATTGGACAGCAGCCGGCCGATGATCTCGCCGGTTCCGGCCGCCGTCACCGAGCCCGGGTCGAGCGTAACATCGCGTCCGCCGAAGCCATAGGCGAAATTGGCGCTGTATTTCGCACCCAGATCCTGCCCTGCCTGACGGTTGATCTCGACGAAGCGGACATTGAGCTGGACCTGCTGCGACGACGAGATGTTGACCGAGTTGATCACCTCCTCATTGCCGGAAAAGCGGGTGGCGATCTTGTTTGCTTTCTCGGCGGCGACCGCGTCATCCGCCTCGCCCGACAGCACCACACGGCCATTGGCGGAGCCGACCTTGATCTTGGCGTCCGGCACGCTGGCGCGGATGGTGCTGGCCAGCTGATCAGTGTCGAGCGTCACTTCGATATCCACCGTGCCGACAAGCTGCTTTTTGTCGTCGAACAGCGCAATGCCGGTGGTGCCGAGATTGTTGCCGAGCACATAGAAGGATTTGTCGGTCAGTGGATTGACGTTGGCGATCTCCGGATCGCCGATGACGATCTGGTAGAAAGCGGCACTCGTTATGATCGTCTTGGGCTTGCCCTTGGCAACCTTGATCGACGCATTCTTGGTCGCCGAAACATAGACGATGTCATTGTCCGCCTTGGCCGCGCCGGGCATGGCGAGCATGCCACTCGCCGCCAGAGCAACCGCCATTGCCAGCGTGCGCACGAAGCGCGACCGGCCTGTCATTCGATAGAGGGTACGCATCAACATTGCCCTGTCCCGTCCGGTCCCCACCGGCCTTTACTTCTGGTTCTGGTCCCGCGCAGGAACCTGATATTCCTCGGCCTTCGTGCCGCGCGTCACGATGACCGTCTTGAATTTCGGCTTCTCCGGCTCCTTGGTCATCGCATCGAACAGCGAGCCGGCCGCGGCCTGAGCCTTGGCCGCCACCGATCCACCGAAGGAAGAGATGGTGGTGACGCCGTTGTTGCCGTCGCCGCCTTCGCTGGAGGAGCGCAGCGACAGCGACAGCGTGCCGACGGTGCGGGCAAGCGCCACTTTCTGCGCGCCCTCGGTCGTCACCTCGATGGTCACGGAATTGGTCACCTGCGGCGTCGTCTGGCGCACGTCGGCGCCCTGGCCGACGCTCAACACCTTGGCATCGGCGACGACGATCTCGGAAGTGATGGTGGAACCGGCGGCGCCTTGCGCGTTCTTAGCGACTTCCTGGATTTCGCCGGCATCGCGCGTCAGCACGACATCGACGCGGTCGCCCGGCGTCACGAAGCCGCCGACACCGGCGATCTCGTCGGTGCGGATGGTGACTGCCCGCATTCCGGGCGTCATCATGTTGGAGAGCGTCGCGCGGCCGTTCGGACCCGACAGCTTGCTGAGCAGCACCGGTTCGTTGACCTCGATCGGCGACAGCACCACGCGGCTGCCTTCGCCAAGCAACCCATCGATGGTGGGAAATGCCCCTTGCGGCAGCGAATCCTGCGGCCACGGGATTTCGCTCAGCTTGGCGCGGTCGAGTTCCATGCCGTAGCGCAACGGCGCGTTCGCCACCACGATGGTCTTGAACTCGATCCTGGGCGGTGCCGGAGCAGCGATCGATGCCGTCTTCTCCTCGGCGTCGGGCCTGGCCTGGCTCTTGACCCAGAAATCCGCGGCAAAGATCGAGATCGCGCCGAAAACGGCGGCGATGCCGATCATCGTTATGGCCTTGCCCCTCACGCCGAAACCCCTGATGCCCGCAGTTTCTTATTATGTTGGGCTCACGCTAGGCCGCATTGTTAAAGAATCAGGAATCTTGTGCGGCTGCATTCGACGTATTTCCGCCCGCTTGGTTATCGAATGGTTTTAGGATAAGACGGGTCAAATCCCCGAACGTAACAGGAACCTCCGTCGCTTGGCGCCGCAAAGCGTGGCAGTATCGACGGGTGATTCGCAGCATCGGACCCGATGGCAGGCATGGACGACAACAACGATCTCTTCGGCAATATGGACAAGCAGCCACAGCCGGTTCGCACACCCGCGCGCCCGGCGGACCCGCTGGTGCAGGCCGCCAAACGTCCGGCCGCGACCAAGGATGGCAGCGAGGGCTATAGCGCCGCCGACATCGAGGTGCTCGAAGGCCTGGAGCCGGTGCGCCGCCGGCCGGGCATGTATATTGGCGGCACCGACGACAAGGCGATGCACCATCTGTTCGCCGAGGTCATCGACAATTCGATGGACGAGGCGGTCGCCGGCCACGCCACCTTCATCGATGTCGAGCTCTCGGCCGACGGCTATCTGGCAGTCACCGACAATGGCCGCGGCATTCCGGTCGACCCGCATCCGAAATTCAAGAAGCCGGCGCTCGAAGTCATCATGACGACGCTGCATTCGGGCGGCAAGTTCGACTCCAAGGTCTACGAGACCTCGGGCGGCTTGCATGGCGTCGGTGTGTCGGTGGTCAACGCGCTGTCGGATCATCTCGAGGTCGAGGTCGCACGTGGCCGCCAGCTCTATCGCCAGCGCTTTTCGCGCGGCGTCCCGGTGACCGGCCTGGAGCACCTCGGCGAGGTCCATAACCGGCGCGGAACAAAAATCCGCTTCCATCCCGACGAGCAGATTTTCGGCAAGGGCGCGGCCTTCGAACCGGCGCGGCTCTACCGCATGACGCGTTCGAAGGCCTATCTGTTCGGTGGCGTCGAGATCCGCTGGACCTGCGATCCCTCGCTGATCAAGGAAAAGGACCAGACGCCGGCCAAAGCGGAATTCCATTTCCCCGGCGGCCTCAAGGATTATCTCAAAGCATCGCTCGGCGACGACTTCCAGGTGACGCGCGAAATCTTCGCCGGAAAAAGCGAAAAACAAGGCGGCCATGGCTCGCTCGAATGGGCGGTGACCTGGTTCGGCGGCGACGGCTTCATCAATTCCTACTGCAACACCATCCCGACCGGTGAAGGCGGCACGCACGAAGCCGGTTTCCGCAACGTGCTGACGCGCGGTCTGCGCGCCTATGCCGATCTTGTCGGCAACAAGCGCGCCTCGATCGTCACCTCGGAAGACGTCATGATCTCGGCGGCGGGCATGCTGTCTGTGTTCATCCGCGAACCGGAATTCGTCGGCCAGACCAAGGACAGGCTGGCGACGATCGAGGCCATTCGCATTGTCGAGACCGCGATTCGCGATCCGTTCGACCATTGGCTGGCCGACAATCCGCAGGAAGCCTCGAAGCTGCTTGAATGGGTGATCGCGCGCGCCGACGAGCGGGTGCGCCGGCGCCAGGAAAAGGAAGTGTCGCGCAAGAGCGCGGTGCGCAAATTGCGCCTGCCGGGCAAGCTCGCCGACTGCACGCAGAACGCCGCGGCCGGCGCCGAACTCTTCATCGTCGAAGGTGACTCGGCCGGCGGCTCGGCCAAGCAGGCGCGCGACCGCGCCAGCCAGGCCGTGTTGCCACTGCGCGGAAAAATCCTCAACGTCGCCAGTGCCGGCAATGACAAGCTGGCCGCCAACCAGCAGATATCGGATCTGATCCAGGCGCTCGGCTGCGGCACGCGCTCAAAGTACCGCGACGAGGATTTGCGCTACGACCGCGTCATCATCATGACCGACGCCGACGTCGACGGCGCCCACATCGCCTCACTGCTGATCACCTTCTTCTACCAGGAGATGCCGGGGCTGGTGCGTGGCGGCCATCTCTATCTGGCGGTGCCGCCGCTTTACTCGATCCGACAAGGCGGCAAGGTCGCGTATGCCCGTGACGATGCACACAAGGACGAGCTTTTGCGCACCGAGTTCACCGGGCGCGGCAAGGTCGAGCTTGGCCGTTTCAAGGGTCTGGGCGAGATGATGGCCGCGCAGCTCAAGGAGACCACCATGGACCCGAGGAAGCGCACGCTGCTGAGGGTCGATGTGAACGAAATCGATTCAGCCACCAAGGACAGGGTCGATGAGCTGATGGGCACCAAGCCGGAAGCTCGCTTCCGCTTTATCCAGGAACGCGCCGAATTCGCAGCGACGGAAGTGCTGGATATCTAGCTACCCGCCGGTCCATAACAGGCTCAGCTTGCGGAGATAAGCAATGTGACCTGGGCACGGCTGAAAGCCTATTTCGAGACGAGCTTGGCCGGGCTGACACAGCCGACGCGCTCGGACTGGATTTTCGCCCTGCGCACCGTTTCGGCCGGCCTGATCGCGCTGCTGGCCGCCTACGCGCTGAAGCTCGACCACCCGCAATGGGCGATGATGACGGTGTTCATCGTTGCCCAGCCCGTCGCTGGCATGGTGCTGGCGAAGGGCTTCTACCGGTTGCTCGGCACTCTGGCCGGCGGCGTCGCGGCGATCGGCATCACCACGGTGTTCGGCACCAACCCATGGGTGCTGGTGACCGTGCTTGCCGTCTGGATCGGCATTTGCACCTTTGTCTCGTCACTGCTGCGCAATCCCGAAGCGTATGGTGCCGCCCTTGCCGGCTACACCGCGATGATCATCGGCCTGCCGGCCTTCGGACAACCACACCTCGTCGTCGACCTCGCGGTCGCGCGCTGTGCGGAGATCGTGCTCGGCATTGTCTGCGCCGGGCTGACCAGCCGGCTGATCCTGCCAAAACTGGCCAGCGACGCCATCATCTCGCGGCTGAAACGCTGCATTCTCGACCTGGCCACCTATGCCGCAGGCGCCTTCTCCGGAGGTGATGCAGCGACGCTTTCCACACTGCATCGTAAACTCGTCGCGGACACCCAGACACTGGGCGAAATGCGCGCTTATGCCAGGCTGGAAGCGCCGAGCTTCGCGCCGCGTGCCCACCCGGTGCGGCGCACCATTGGACAATTGCTCTCGGCCCTGTCAGCGGCGCGGGCGCTGCATTCGCACGCCGCTCCGAAAAACGCCGCGCTTATCCCGGTGCGTTCGGAATTGCACGCCCTTGTCACCGAATTGGCAGCAAAGCCCGTCGCACTGGACGATACGGCCCCCTGGGTGACACGGCTCGACGCGATCTCGGTCAAGGCTCGGCAAATTCCCGATGTCTCGGTCGACCAAGGTGACGACAGGGTCGGCACCATCACCCGTCTCACCATCGCCGCCGATTTCGCCGAGGCTTTCAAGCAGGTGCTGCGTGGTCTCGACGCCTTGCGCGCACCCGTCACGCGCCCGATCCGCGGCAGCAGGCAGCCTGCTTTGGTGGTCCACCGCGATTACCCCGGCGCATCGCGCAATGCGGTGCGCGCTGCGCTTGCCACCTTGCTGGTCGCGGCCTTCTGGTTGACGACGAAATGGTCCGAGGCGGCGGGCACGGTCATTCTCGTTGCCGTGGTATCCAGCCTTTTCGCCGCTCGCCCCGATCCGGTGCAGGTGTCCTGGGGCTTCTTCAAGGGAACGCTTCTGGCTTTGCCCTTTGCCTTTCTGGTCGGCCAGATCGCGATGCCTGCCCTGCCCGGCTTCGGCTGGTTCGTCTTGTTTGTCGTGCCGATCCTGGTGCCAACGGCGCTGGGCATGGCCAATCCGCGCTATGTCGGCGTGGCCACGGCCTTCGCCATCAACTTCCTTGCGTTCCTCAGCCCGCATCAGGCGATGACCTACGATCCTGGCCCATTCTTCGCCGGCTCGGCGTCGGTGCTGGTTGGTATCCTGCTGGCGATCGGCGTCTTCATTGTCGTGTTACCCGCCGATCCGTGGCTGGCGGCAAACCGGATCGTGCGCGCCATGCGCGAGGATCTGGCGCGGCTTTGCCTGCACGAGCGCGTGCCGAAGCGTTCGGCCTTCGAGAGCCTCGCCTATGACCGCATCAACCAGCTAATGCCACTGGTGCAGAATTCCGGCAGGAAGGGCGATGCGGTCCTGGGTGGCGGCGTCGCCGCCGTCACGGTCGGCCTGGAGATCCTGCGGCTGCGCGAGGCGCAACAGGCGCATGCCGTTCCGTCCGAAACCGCGCTTTCGATCGCCAATTTCCTGAGGGGATTGGCACGCGAACTGCTCTTCCGCGCCCCTGGCGACCCGCAGACAGCGACCGTCGCCGTCGCTCGCCAATATGCGACGACCATCGCCCAGCGAAACGCCTCCGGCGACATGCTGCAGATCGCGGCGTCATTGCGCATTGTCGCCGCCGCGATAGAAGATTTTCCGGATTTTTTCGCGAGGGATAAGGGCTAAGCCGCCGCGATCGCCAGCGCGTGCCCACGCGCGTTCTCGCGCAGCGCATCGAGATGGATCGACTTGATCAGGGCGGCAAGATCGCCTTCGGCGGATTGCCCGCCCACCTCTTTCAGCATCAGCCAACTGACTTCCTGCACGCCGGCGACGCGCTTGCCATTGGCGACCTCGCGCCAGATTTTCAGCGCGCGCAGGATGATGGCATGGGTGGCAGCAGCCAAGCCGGCGCTGCGGAACAGCGCCTGCAAGGCGACATCGTGCCCGCCGGCGAGCAGCGTCCTTACCCGCGGCTCGGATTGCTGGCTGAGCGCGACCAGCGTGGAGCCAAAGAAATCGACCTTGCCATGCGCGATGGTGCGGATGAGGAAGCTTGCGGTGAGATCGCCGCGCAGCCTGAGATGCTCGATCAGCGCCGAATGTTCTTCCTGGCGCGTGCCCTCGATCAGCGTCACCGAGGCCTTGACGCAAGCATCGCGCATGACGCGGTCGGCCCGTGCGGCGCCCATCAATGCCATGACCAGCGGCGATGTCTTCAATGTCTCACCGAGCTTGATAAGGAGCATGTGCCGGCAGTCGGCAGGCAGCCTGATATCCGATATCAATGCCTCGCGCACCAGCGGCAAATGCCCATGGCGTTCGGCCATACGGCGGAAGCTCAGCGAAGCAATGTCGGCACCGCTATTGGCCAGCAGCACGGCGCAGGCTTCCGCCTCGCCGATCTCGGCGATGGCGGCCGACAGTGCCATCGAGACAAGCGGACGGTCGGCGATCAGCTTCTGCGTTGCCTTCTGGCTCGACGCCACGCGGTTGATCAGGTCGGCATCGGTGAGCAGCGGCGAGCGCGCCAGCACGACACCGGCGACTTCCGGCTGGTCCGAGGCCAGTGCACTGATGATCTGCAGCGGCGCGTGGTGGCTCATCGAGAGCGCTTCGGCCATCGCCAGCCGCACTTTCGACGAGGCATCGTCGAGCAGCAGCGTCAGCGCCGCTTCGGCGGCGCAGCGGTCCTCGAACGGCAATTCGGAATTGACATAGGCCCGGGCCAGCGCATTAGCCGCGGCGGCGCGCTCGGACACCCTTGCCGTGTAGATCCACTTCAGGAAATGCGAAACAACAACCATGCCCGTCTGCTTACGCCCCTTGCCGGAAGGTTTCCGGCCCCGCTGGAGACGGTAGGCAGAAATGGTTTACGAACGGTTCACCATGTTCATTAACTGGCTTGCGAGCGCTGGATGCAGCGCCTATCAACCGTCAATCAGCGCAGGAGACCAGAAATGGCCGGGCTATATCTCGAGGAGTTTGTCGTCGGCCATGTCTTCCAGCACACGCTGCGCAAGACCGTCACCGAGAGTGACAACATGCTGTTTTCGGTGATGACGCTGAACCCGCAACCGCTGCATATCGACTTCGATTTCGCCGCCAAGAGCGAATGGGGCAAGCCGCTGGTCAACTCGCTGTTCACGCTCGGGTTGATGATCGGCATTTCGGTCAACGACATCACGGTCGGCACGACCGTCGCCAATCTCGGCATGAAGGAAACCGTGTTTCCGCATCCGGTCTTCCACGGCGACACCATCCGCGTCGAGACCACAGTCGTCTCGGTGCGCGAGTCCAAATCGAAGCCCGATCGCGGCATCGTCGAATTCGAACACCGTGCCTACAACCAGCATGGCGATCTCGTCGCCAAATGCACAAGGCAAGCGATGATGCTGAAGAAGGTCGCCTGATGCGCTCGCTGCTGTTCGTCCCCGGTGATTCCGAGCGCAAGCTGGAGAAGGGTTTTGGCGCCGGCGCCGACGTGGTCATCGTCGATCTCGAGGATTCCGTGGCGCCGCAGAACAAGGTGCTGGCGCGCGCGATCGCGGCACGCTTTATCGTCGAACGCAGGGGGCAAACCAACTCGGCGATCTACATCAGGGTCAACGACCTCTCGACCGGGCTGACGGACGACGATCTTGCCGCGCTCGTTCCGGCAAAGCCGGATGGCATCATGCTGCCCAAGTCCAACAGCGGCCAGGACGTCCAACAGCTCTCGGCAAAGCTCAGGGTTCGCGAGGCCGAGAACGGCTTGCCCGACGGTGCGATCAAAATCCTGCCGATCATCACCGAAACGCCGGCGGGTGTGCTCGCCGCCGCGACCTATGCCGGCGCGAGCGCACGGCTGGCCGGTCTCACCTGGGGCGCGGAAGACCTCTCGGCGGCGATTGGCGCGCGCTCTGCCCGCGACGAGAACGGCCGCTACACCGACGTGTTCCGCCACGCTCGCCTGACGACCATCCTCGCCGCCGGTGGGGCGGAGGTCGCGGCGATCGACACCGTGTTCCCGAACTTTCGCGACATGGCGGCCTTCGCCGCGGAATGCGCGGAGGCCGAGCGCGACGGCTTCACTGGCAAGATGGCGATCCACCCTGATCAGGTACCGGTCATCAACGCCGCCTTCACGCCTTCGGCCGAGGCCGTGAAACAGTCGGCGGCAATCGTCGCGGCGTTCGAGGCGGCCGGGAATCCCGGCGTCGTCGGCATCGACGGCAAGATGTTCGACCGCCCGCATCTGCGGCTGGCCGAACGGCTTCTGGCGCGTGCGAGAGCAGCTGGGATTTCCGCCTAATCCCGTGCCAGCACGATGATACGGTCTTCCGGCAGGTAGGCCAACGCTTCCGACTTCAGCGGATTGACGGTGACGCCGCCCAGTGCCCGCTGATCGGTGTCTCCGGCGCGGATGCGCCGATATCCTATGGCGATCTCGCCACGCAGCCGCGCCGATTCCGCGATTGTCCAGAAGGTCAATGGCTGGTCGATGGCGACATAGTCGGCGACCGCACGCATGTAGATTTCAGAACCCTGCTCGTCGAGCAGGTCATCGAAGATCGCGGCCAGGTGCTGGTTCTCGGACGCCTGAGCCAACATCAGGCTGACCAGCCGGTTGCTGACGACGAAATCATCGGCCTTGGTCACTGCCGCAAGCTCCCGGTTGCGCACGTCGATCATCTCGCTGACGATGGAGATGTGCAGGCCGGCATCATCGGCGATCTTGCGCAGATGCAGCAGCGTCACCAGCGTGCGCGTATCGGCCGGTTGCGCTGCCATGGTTTCGCTGTAGCCGAGGACGAGCACATGGTCGTAGGAAGGCACGTCCAGGCTTTCCAGTGCTTTGCTGCTCGAGGTGTCGGTGATGCGGCAGGTAACGGACAGATTGTCGCCGGCAACCGGCAATCCGGCAACTTCCTGCTCGAGGCCAGGTGTGTCGGCGGCGATGGTCAGGATCGAACCAGGCGCGACGTAGCGCGACAGTTCATAGGTGATGATCGGGCCGCGCCGGTTCCAGCCGAGGATCAGCGTGCGCTCCGGCTTCGCCTCGACGGACCGTGGCCCGCGGATCGCCGCCGCATCGATCTTGATCCCCGTGCTTCCGAGCTTAATCGCCGCATCGTCCTCGGCGATGACAATGGCGCGCATATCCCCACCGATCACCAGCTCCGACGACGGGTTGAGATTGACGCGCCCCTTTTGGTCGCAAAGCCCGATCAGCGCGCAGTGCTCATACGCCATCACGGCCTCGCCAAAGGTCTTGCCGGTGAGATCAGGCTGCTCGGTCGTGTAGATTTCGCAGCCGTCGAAATCGAGCAGCTCTGAATAGACACCGCTGAGGCCGGATTGCCGGCTCGAATGCACGACGATGCGCGAGATCAGCTGGTCAGCCAGCACGAGTTGCACCTCGGTCCCGCCGACGACGCGGGCAACCTCGGCATTCTTGCCATCGCGGATCTCGGCGGCGATGTTGTAGGGGTCGGTGCGCCGGTTCGGATCGTTGACCAGCGCCAGCACTGTCTTGATGACCTGCGAATCCGGATCGTCGCCGTCCGGCGACAAGACGATGACCGACCGCGAGCTCTGCGGATTGACGATCGCCAGGTCATAGAGATCGGTCGGGTCGCCGCTGCGGCAGATGATGCGCGTATTGCCCAGTTTGCCGACCTTGGCCGCGATCTCGTCCTCCATCGCGACCTTGTCCATATTGGCCATGACGACGATGCGCGGACGGCGGCGGCTGGCATTGGCGATGACGAGTTCGGAGATGACGTCGAAGATCGACGGCGACCAGTTGAGGATGATGGTGTGATCGGCCTCCAGCACCCGTGAACGGCCCTTGCGCAATTCATCGAGCTTGCCATCGACGCCGGCGCTGAGCACGCCGATGAGAGCCGAAACGACGAAGATGCCGGCAAGCGTGACGACCAGCATGACGAGGCGGAAGGCCCAGCCGGTGTCGCCGCCCATCGTGCCGGAATCGAGCGTGCGCATCAGCGATTCCCAGAACGCTTCGAAAAAGTTCAGCGGCTCGCCGCCCTCCGGTGCGATGCGGGTCGCCGCAAGGAAAGCCGCGGCGGCGATGATGATCAGCAGGGAAACAACAGCGAGCCAGCCAATCAGCGCGATCGGGCCGGCGGCCATGCTCTTGTCGAAGCCGTAGCGCAGCCGGGTTCCCAGCGAGTCTCGTTTCTTCATGTCGCCGGTGCCCCCGCACTATCCCCAAGGTCGATGCGCCAACGCAACGCCGAAGTCGCTCTCTTAGCCTGTGTTTGGATGAAGGGGAATCGCTATTCGCGTGTTCACAGCTAAGGAATCTGCGGCGATGGCGAACCGCGCGAGGCGCTAGCCATTTCGCCTGGCCGCTACCAGACCATCGGGATCAGGCGGTAGCGAACCTCAGCCGCGTAATCGTCATAGCCGCGCAGGCCGGTACGAAGCGTTTTCTCTTCGATGAAGGTGCGAATGGCCAGGAGAACCACGAACACGAGCACCAATACCAGTCCCCACCAGGAGCCAAGCAGGAGTGCCGTGCCGGCGAAGAAGAGGATGGTGCCGGCATACATCGGATGGCGGACATAGCTGTAGGGCCCCGTGCTGATCACGCGCTGTCCGCGCTCGTCCTGGATCTTCACCACCGGTGCCGCGAAACTGTTCTCCAGCATGGTCAGGTAGCAGATCCAGATGCCGACCAGCAGGACCAGCGCGCCGACCACCTGCGCCCAGACGGGAACCATCGACCAGCCGAAACGGACGTCCAGCCCCATGAAGACCTGCCAGCCAAAGATGGCGATGAGAAGTATGGACAGCAGCACCTTGTCGGCAGGGGTCTGCTTCTTCTGGATGGGAGAACTCAGTCGCTCATTCATCAGGCCGGGGTCCCGCCGAGCCAGCGCCATGCCGAGGGTAAGACTGAGCCCCACCATGACCACCAGATAGATCCAGGCTCCCGACCAGTGCAGCGTGCCGGCCGACACGAAGAGCAAGGTGCCCATGACGCCGAACCAGATGAATGTCTGAAGAACCATTTTCGCGATCATGATCGACCTTCCACGGTATGCCCCCCGCGGCATTGGCCGAAACAGACCAATGGTCTATCATACCGACCAGTGGTCTATAGTTCAAGCGGATGATCCTATATCCCGTGCTGGACGGGAACGGCCATCGCGTGCAGAAGGTTCGTCATGCCCCGTGTCATCAAGCATCCAGAGATCAGACGAGAAGACATCCTGGACCATGCCCAGGCCCTGTTTCTGACGCAGGGCTATGACAGGGCGAGCCTCAACGAGGTGATTGCCTCCGCCGGCATCTCCAAGGGCGCCTTCTATCACTACTTCGCCTCCAAGGAGGCACTGCTCGAAGCCTTGGCCGACCGCTTCGCCAGACAAGCACTGGCTGGGGTCCAGGAGATACTGGACGACCCCGGCCTCGACCCGCTTGGCCGCCTGAATGGCCTGCTCAGCCAGTCGCGGCAGGCCAAGATCGAGACCGCAGCGGAGGCCTGGGCTCTTTTCGAGACGATGTTCCGGCCCGAAAATCTGGTGCTTTTCCATCGCATCAACCTGGCGGCTAGCGCGTCGTTTTCCCCCCTGCTGGTCAAGATCATCCGGCAAGGCGTCGAAGACGGAACCTTCAGGACCTTCGACCCGGAAGGTGTCGCCGACATTGTCATGCAGTTCGGCTTGGCCACGCATGACGTCGTCGCCAAGGCGATTACCGGCGGCAGCGACGCCGATATGGAGATTGCGATCAAAGTGCTGGAAAAACGCGTCAGGCTCTACGAGATCGCTCTCGACCGCATCCTCGGCCTCCCCGATGGAAGCATCCGGATCGGAGAGCCCGGCTATATCAGAACCGTCATGACGGCGCGACGCAAAAGCTGACAAGCTGGGGTGATCTGCCGAATCTGGAGCCTACTCCTTGCCCCAGCGTGGCCGGCGCATCGAAAAGACGTCACTGACGCTGGCATAGTCCATATAGCCGAGACGAGCGACATTGCCTGCCTTGGTGATATCGAACAGGCCGTCTTTCAAGAAGGCATCGTCGATGTGGACGCCGACCACTTCGCCGGCGACGACGACGGCGCTGGTCGGCATTCCGTCCAGCGCCTTTGGGCGAAACACCTCCGTCACACGGCATTCGAGCGCGGCAGGCGCTGCCGCCACGCGCGGCGGCCTGACGAGACGCGATGGTGCCATGGCGAGATCTGCATAGACGAACTCGTTGACGCCGCGCGGCGCATTGACGGAGGTGTAATTCATCTTCTCCACAAGATCGCGGCCGACCAGATTGGCAACGAACTCGCCGGTCTCCTGGGCGAAGGAGGCGCTGTCCTTCTCGCCCTCCGAAGAAAACCAGACGATGAACGGCCGTGTCGAAACGGCGTTGAAGAAGGAGTATGGCGCCAGATTGATCTCGCCTGCCCCGTTCAATGTCGATATCCAGCCGATCGGGCGCGGCGCCACGATTGCCTTCGACGGATCATGCGGCAGCCCGTGCCCCTTGGACGGCTCGTAGAACATTTCAGCCCGCCCAGGGCCCTGCGTAATCGGCATAGAGCTTTGCCGGATCGGGCCGTGGCCGTTCCGGCGCCGGGCCGGCATAAGAGCCGATGTGAACGAAACCGACGACACGCTCCTGCGGCGCCAGTCCGAGGGTCGCCCTGCCCTCCGGCACGTCGGAATACCAGTTGCTGATCATGTTGGTGCCATAGCCTAGCGCATTGGCTGCAATCATCAGGTTCATCGCCGCCATGCCGCCCGACAGGAACATTTCCCATTGCGGGATCTTGGGATTCTCTTTCGGCACCGACACCACGCCGATCACCAGCGGCGCGCGCGAAAAACGCGCCAGTTCCTGGTTGCGGCGGCCCTCGGGTAGCGGCCCTTCCCGCTGTTCGGCAAGCGCCGCCAGTTGTCTGCCGATCTCAATGCGGACATCACCGCGATAGAGGATGAAGCGCCACGGCTCGAGCCGGCCGTGGTCGGGCACGCGCGTGGCGGCGGCGATCATCGTTGCGATATCGGCGTCGCTCGGCGCCGGCTCCTTGAGGTCGGGAATCGGCGCTGAATTTCGGGTCAGCAGGAAGTCGATGATCGGCGACGCCATGGGCGCAAGTCTCCTGAAACACCCTGTTTTGAGCTGAAGCGCACCATCGGGAATTCGGGCGGCTCGGGCAAAGGCGCGCAAGCGCCGGGCTGAAGAGTCTTCGATTGGACTCTTAAGCCTTGAAATTGCCACCGCCATGGGCTTCAACGCAAGGCATGTTTGAGGGGCGACTGCGTCTTTTCCTGGTCTGGCTCTGCGCCGCACTGTTCCTGCTGCCGGCCTCCATGGCTGCTGCGCAGGAAAAGGACGGCGTCAGCGACCTTAAACTTCCCGGAATTTCGAGCTATGCGACGCCGAAGAGCGAAACCCCGCTGGCGCTTGGCGGCGGTGGCGCCATCACCTTGTCGGCCCAGCTGACCGACAAAGGCACCGACATCACCCGCGGCCTCGTCTGGCGTGTCTTCAAACCGGAAGCCGTCAACGGCAAATTGCCGATGGTTGCCTCCGCGCATGGCGGCAGCGCCGTCTTCCAGCTCGAACCCGGCAGCTACCTCGTCCATGCCTCCTATGGCCGCGCCGGTGCCACCAAGCGCATCACTGTCGGCAAGGAAGCCAAGCGGGAAAGCCTCGTGCTCGACGCCGGCGGCCTGAAACTCGACGCCGTTCTGTCCGGCGGCGTGCGCATTCCGCCGAAAAAACTGCGCTTCTCGATCTATGAGGGCACCGCCGAGGCCAATGGCGACCGCGCGCTGATCATTCCCGATGTAGAGCCCAACAGTGTCGTGCGGCTCAATGCCGGCATCTACCACGTCGTTTCGACCTACGGCGCGGTCAACGCGGTCATCCGCTCCGACATCCGCGTCGAGGCCGGCAAGCTGACCGAAGCCACCGTCGAGCATCACGCCGCCGAGATCACCATGAAACTGGTGCGCGAGACCGGCGGCGAGGCCATCGCCGACACGTCGTGGTCGCTGCTCAACGAATCCGGTGATCCGATCAAGGAGACCGTCGGCGCCTTTGCCTCGATGGTGCTTGCCGAAGGCGACTACACCATCATCGCCAAGAACCGCGACCGCATCTACCAGAAGGATTTCACGGTCGTGGCCGGACAGAACCAGGAAATCGAGGTTCTGGCGACCGAAGCGGCGGCGATGGATCCTGAAGAAGGCGCGGATTAGCCTTCAGGCTGCCAGCTTTGTTCGTGCCGGCAGGAAAGGAATGCGACGGCGCGGCAGCTGCGGCTCCAGGTCGAACACACCACGGTAAAGCCGGTCGAGCAATGCCTTGCGGTCGCGCAGCGGCTCCAGTTCGCTCCAGCTCAGCACATCGCCGACGCGCACGTCGATCGCCTTCCCGGACAGCCGCGCGAATTCGTGGATGAGCATCGAAAGGCGCAGCGTCAGCGAGGCTTTGCCGACGAATTTGGCCACGCGGCCGTCGCGTTCGGCCATGTTCATCGGCCCGCTGATCAGATGGAACAGCCTGCCATTCTGTCCGGAAAAATGCATCGGAATGACGGACGCCTTGGCATCCTGGACCAGGCGTGCCGGAAACATCTTCCATGGCAGGTCGCGTGCCCGGCCGAAGCCCTTCGGCGCGGTGGCGACGCCACCGGCGGGGAACACCACGATGGTGACGCCTTCCCTGAGTAGACGCACCGCCTCATGGCGCACGGCCATGTTGTTCTTCAGCGCGTCCTTGGTCTCGGAAAAGTCGATTGGCAGCGAATAGGGCTCCATCTCGCGGATCTTGAGCAGATCCTTGTGGATCATCACCCGGAACGGCCGCCGGAGCTGCTCCACCAGCGACAGCACCGCGATGCCGTCGCCGATGCCGAACGGATGGTTGGCCACGATCACCAGCGGTGTGTCCGGCAATGGCGCGGGCGGCCATTGGTCGGCGGTGCGTATCCGCACGTCGATCAGGTCGAGCATGCGGCTGAACACACGCTCGCCTGATGGCACCACCTGGCGGCGCCAGAAATCATAGAGCGCGGCATAACGGTCGCGCCCCGACAGGCCTTCAATGGAATGGATGACCCAGCGCGTTAGCACCGGTTGGTGCGGATTGGCGTAGGAAAGTTCGGGAAATGGTTTTTCGCGCAATTTCAGCTTGAGCATAGCGATTCGTTACAAGATCGGCGTGACAGGGATATGAAGATGGCGGTGGATCGCTCCACCGCCATTCCTGGGGCTATGCGGATCAGGCAGCGCGTTTGCGCCTGCGGTCCGGCGTCACCGCTTCCTCGGTCAGCTGCGCGATCGCCTCGGCAAGGCCAAGCGATTCCTGGTCGCGCGAGCCAAGCCGGCGCATATTGACCGTCTGTTCCTCCGCCTCGCGTTTGCCGCAGACGAGGATGACCGGCACCTTGGCCAGCGAGTGCTCACGGACCTTGTAGTTGATCTTCTCGTTGCGCAGATCGGCTTCCGCCAGAAGCCCGGCAGCCTTCAGCTTTGCCACCACTTCGGTCGCATAGCCGTCCGCCTCGGAGGTGATCGTCGCCACCACCACCTGCAGCGGCGCGAACCACAGCGGGAAATGGCCGGAATAGTTCTCGATCAGGATGCCGAGGAAACGTTCCATCGAACCGCAGATGGCGCGATGCACCATGACAGGCTGCTTCTTCTCCGAATCCGAGCCGATATAGAAGGCGCCAAAGCGTTCCGGCAGGTTGAAGTCGACCTGCGTCGTACCGCATTGCCATTCGCGGCCGATGGCATCCTTCAGCACATATTCGAACTTCGGCCCATAAAAGGCGCCCTCGCCCGGATTGATCGAGGTCTTGATCCGGTTGCCTGACCGCGTCCTGATCGTCTCCAGGACATTGCCCATGATCGCCTCGGCATGATCCCACGCCTCGTCGGTGCCGACGCGCTTGTCAGGCCGTGTCGACAGCTTGACGCTGACCTCTTCAAAACCGAAATCGGCATAGGTCGACAGGATCAAATCGTTGATGCGCAGGCATTCCGCCGCGAGCTGCTCCTCGGTGCAGAAGATATGCGCATCGTCCTGCGTGAAGCCGCGCACGCGCATCAGCCCATGCAGCGCACCCGACGGCTCGTAGCGATGCACATTGCCAAATTCTGCAAGTTTTACGGGCAGATCGCGATAGGACTTCAACCCATGCTTGAAAATCTGCACATGGCCCGGGCAGTTCATCGGCTTGAGCGCGAAGACGCGGTCATCGTCGGTGTCGTCGCCGGCAACCGTCACCTTGAACATGGCATCGCGATACCAGCCCCAATGGCCCGACGTTTCCCACAGGCTCTTGTCCAGAACCTGAGGCGCGTTGACCTCCTGGTAGCCCTGCTCGTCGAGACGGCGGCGCATGTAGTTGACCAGGTTCTGGAACATCTTCCAGCCCTTGGCGTGCCAGAAGACGACGCCCGGTCCCTCTTCCTGGAAATGGAACAGGTCCATTTCGCGGCCGACCTTGCGGTGATCGCGTTTCTCGGCCTCCTCCAGCATCGTCTGGTAGGCGTCGAGCTGCGCCTGGTCGGCCCAGGCCGTGCCGTAGATGCGCGTCAGCATCGGGTTGTTGGAATCGCCGCGCCAATAGGCGCCGGCCACCTTCATCAGCTTGAAGGCGTTGCCGATCTGGCCGGTCGAGGCCATGTGCGGGCCACGGCAGAGATCGAACCAGTCGCCCTGCGCATAGATCTTGAGATCCTGGTCCTCGGGAATGGCGTCGATCAGCTCGAGCTTGTAGCGCTCCCCCTTGTCGGCGAACACCTTTTTCGCCCTGTCGCGCGACCAGACCTCCTTGGTGAACGGCTTGTTGCGCGCAATGATCTCGCGCATCTTCTTCTCGATCACTGGAAAATCGTCTGGGGTGAACGGCTCGTTGCGGGCGAAGTCGTAATAGAATCCGTTCTCGATCACCGGCCCGATGGTCACCTGCGTTCCCGGCCATATCTCCTGCACGGCTTCCGCCAGCACATGCGCGGTGTCGTGACGGATAAGCTCAAGAGCGCGCGCGTTGTCGCGGGTGATGATCTCGACCTTGCCGGACTTGCCGAGCGGGTCGGAGAGATCGCGCACGGTGCCATCGATGGCGTAGGCGACGGCCTTCTTGGCCAGCGACTTCGAGATCGATTCGGCAAGGCCAGAACCGGTCATCGCCGCGTCGTAGTCGCGGACGGAACCATCGGGAAATGTCAGGGAAACGGAATTCAGCATTTGTATCTCCTATCCAGTCCCGCAAACGAGCGCGGGTGGTCGTGGGGGGCCGGATGCGTCCGGCAAGCGGGCGGGTTTTAGAGGCAGTGCCGCGTCAGGTAAAGAGCGCTGATTGGCCTGGCCGTCAGGAAATGTCGCCAGAGATGTCGCAGGTCCGTCGCCCGGGCTTGCGAACATCGCCGCAATCGTCTGGAATTGTCGATATGGAACACGCAACACCCAGCCGAACCGCCCTTGGCGTCGCACGCATGAGAGCCCTGCATCAGTTTTCACCGCAGGCAGGGCTGTTTCGCGATCCCTACGCGATCGCGATTCTGGGTGAAGCTGCGCCCACGGCACAGGAGCTCGAGCAGGAAGACGAGCGCCGCCGGCGCATGCGCCTGTTCGTCACCGCGCGCGCCCGCTTCGCCGAGGACTGGCTGGCGGCGGCGGTCCATCGCGGCATCCGGCAGCTCGTCGTGCTTGGCGCCGGCCTCGATACGTTCTCGCTGCGCAATCCGTATCCGGATCTCAGGATATTCGAAGTCGACCACCCGGCGACGCAAGCCTGGAAACGCAAATGCATTGCCGATAGCGGGCTTGCCGAGCCACCCGCCACGACATTCGTGCCAGTCGATTTCGAGCGGCAAAGCCTGCCTACGGAACTGGCTGCGGCCGGTTTGCGGTCGACCGAGCCCAGCTTCTTCATGTGGCTGGGGGTCGTGCCCTACCTGACGAAAGAAGCGATCTTTAAAACGCTGTCCTGGATTGCCGGCATCCCCGGCTCGGAGGTCGTGTTCGACTACAGCGAACCGGCTGAGAACCGCGATGCGGCGGGACAGGCGGCCCTCGCCTTCCATGCCGCGCGCGTCGCGGCAGTCGGAGAGCCATGGATCAGCTTTTTTGTTCCAGCCGACCTGGCGGAATCCCTGACCGAGCTCGGCTTCGACGAGATCGAAGATATCGAGAGCGGCGATATTGCCGCCCGTTTTTCCGGAGCACCGAGGGGAATGACGAGCAATTCCGGCGGCCACATCATCCGCGCCCGCCGAACCGCCTGACCAGATTATTTCATCAGCAGCGGCAGGTCCTTCAGAAATCCGGAGCGTGTGCTCCAGCCTTTCGGCACATCGGTGCGCTTTGTATCGACGATAAGACGGGCGAAGACGATCTGCTGACCATCCTTTTTCGCCCAGCCGACGAACCAGCCGAGCGAGCGCGTGTCCCTGATCTTGTCGGTATCGTTGGCCAGCCTTGTGCTGCCGGTCTTGCCTTGCACCGTCCAGCCTCCGGCCTTGAATGTCGGGATGATGGCTGACGTCATGTCGTAGGCCTTGGCCGAGACCGGCAGCTTGCGGGCCAGCAGCTTGCGCAGGAAATCGACCTGCTCGACCGGCGTGATCTTGAGCGAGGAATTCACCCAGGAATGGGTCAGGCCGTCATCCTTGCCGGGATTGCCGGAGACGTCGTTGTTGCCGTAGTCGAGTTTCGAGACATAGCCGGAAAACTTTTCACCACCGAGCCGGCGCGTGATCTCGCGGGAATACCAGATAATCGAATCGCGTTCCCAGATCACCGGATCGACGGTCTTCTGATCCCGCTTAACCGCATTGAATTCGGGTTTGTAATCCCAGCTCGGCGTGTGCTCGTCGCTCAGGATCCCGGCATCATAGCCGATCAGCGAGAGCGGGACCTTGAACGTCGAGGCCGGGCTGAACCGCTGGTCGCAGGTGCCGTCCTGATAGAGCGTCTTGCCGCTCGTCGCATCGGCGATCAGCGTGCACTGCACATCTCCAAGCGGCGCCGATTGCGCGCGCATCGGGAACCCCAGCAACCAGGCGAGCAGGAACAGGACTCCAGCCAGGATAAAGGGAAGACGGTCGATGTTACGCATTGATGCTCGCTCCAGAAGGGGGTGTTCGCGAGCGGGCTTAGCGAGGTCTCTTGTCTCGATTTTGTCTCAAATGCGCAGTCTTTGTGCAGGCTTGCGTTAACCCTACCGGATCGTAAACGCGCACTGCCGCCCGAGACGTGAGCGGCGCAATCATGCCTTCGTTTCGGCGTGCTTGCGGCCGATCCGCCAGTACCGCCACGGCATGAACCAGACATAGCGATCGGCCAGTACTTCCGGCACCAGGTCGATGCCATGCGTGCCGAAGGGTCCGCAGCGCAGCACGCGGAAAAATCCCATCCAGCCGCCGGCCCACAGGCCATGGCGGGCGATCGCCTCATGCGCGTATTCCGAACAGGTCGGCAAATGCCGGCAGGAATTGCCGACAAAGCCGGACAGCGTCAGCTGGTAAAGGCGCACGAACGACGTGCCGAGGAGACGGCCAGGCGTCTTGCGCCACGGGCCGGGCCAGTTGCGGCCGCGCACCGGCGGTCTGGCAGTATGGGCATGCCCATGCGGGTCGTGCACCGCGGTCTCCGTATCGCGTTCTGTCTCGCGATAGATGTGAGCTTTGTCAGGAGAACGCAACCCCGACCCCTATCCGCCGTGCTGTCATGGGCGGGAGCGGCGACATGGCTGCCTGTCAACCGGAGGCGCCCAGCGGCCGGGGCTGGCCGGCTCCTCGCTGCACTTTGCATGATGCCTTTCGTCACGCCATTGAAACGTTGCGATCCGCATGACATCGCCAAAGATGCTCAGGAACTGGATCATGGTCGGTCTCCTTTGACGCGATTAGACCGCCGCTGGCCTTGGCCTTCAAACGAGTATAATTTCCACTTCGGATAACCTTGGATTATGCGAAATGAAGCGCGGACGCCTGCCATTGACGGCTTTGAGGAGTTTTGAGGCAGCGGGCCGGCATCTGAGCTTTAGCCGGGCCGCCGAAGAGCTTTTCGTCTCGCAGGCGGCGATCAGCCGGCAGATCCGCGAGCTCGAAACCTTCCTGCGCCAGCCCTTGTTCGAACGTCACCACCGCCGCGTCGAACTGACGGATGCGGGCCGCCGGTTGCTCCCCCAATTGGTCAGGAGTTTCGATGACATCGACAAACTGCTTTCGGAATTGGTCGCTGTCCCCGCGCAGTCAGTGGTTCGGGTCAGCGTCGAGCCGTCGCTTGCTTCCGTGTGGCTGGTGCCCCGGCTCAACCGGTTTCGCCAATTGCGGCCCGACATCGACGTCTCGCTCGAAGTCGACCCCAGGCTGATCGAATTCCGCAGCGATCAGCCTGAGCTTGCCCTGCGCTTCAGCGCCCATGCCATCTCTTGGCCTCGCAGTCAGGCCGAGCGGCTTGCCTCGACCGTCGATTCACCGGTTCTGTCGCCAGCACTGCTCGCCTCGGGCCCTGCCCTTGAGAAGCCGATCGACCTTGCCCGCTACACACTTTTGCACGAGGAAAATCGCCAGGGATGGGCACGCTGGTTCGAAGCGGCCGGCGTGCCGGCGGATGCCGTGCCCGCCCGCGGCCCGATGCTAGCCGACGCCTCGCTGTCGAAACAGGCCGCCCTGCTCGGACATGGCGTGGCGCTGGGCGACCTCCTGCAAATCGGTGGGGAAGTCGCAGCCGGCGCGTTGATCAAGCCGTTCGACATCGACGTTGCGTCCGGCGCCTACTGGTTGGTGGCCAGGAGCTTGAAGGATCTTTCCGAACCAGCCGCGGCTTTCGCAGACTGGCTGAGAAGCGAATTTGCCGAAAGCAGACGGACCCTGGAACCAACGGCTTGAACCGGTTCCCGAGCCTGGCTCCAGCTACTTTGCCTTCTTGTATTTTTCGAGAAATTTGTCGATGTCGTTCGCATCCATCTTCGAAGGCCCAGCCGGCGGGGCTTCTGCCGGGTTGAATGTGAGGACGGCATCGCGCCACAGATCATAGTGGGCCGCGTAAGATATCAGCCCGGGAAACGGCGCGCAGCGCGTGATCGCTCGAACGGCGGCCTCGGCAACCTTGTCCGGAGGCGGCGTCACGGGACCGAGGATTTTTGGCGGGCCAGCGAGCGATCCGTCCTTGTTCAGGCTGACCTGAACCCGTGCAACCCTCGTGGTATTTGCAGGCATGTTCCAGCAGACCTGGATGGCCTTCATGAGATAGTCGCCGATATCGCGCGTAACTGCCACGTCGGCCCGGCTCGTGCTGCCGCTCGACACGAGCGCACCGGCAAGGCTCCAGACGAACACCAAGCCGCGGAAAGAACTGTGTTGCGAGCGGTCGCGAAGTCCGCGCATGGTGAAAAAACGCAAGGTCAGGCTGCTTCTTCGGCGCGCTTCTTCTCGATCTGGCCGATGGCGTCGATCACGGCGTCGAAGGTCAGCATGGTCGAGGCATGGCGCGCCTTGTAATCGCGCACCGGCTCCAGGTACTTCAGATCGGCGAAGCGGCCCTGAGGCGGCTCGCCATTTTCCTTCAGCATCTTCAGCATGGTGTCGCGCACCGCCCGCAATTCCTCGGCACTCGCGCCGACGACATGCTGCGCCATGATCGAGGACGATGCCTGGCCAAGCGCGCAGGCCTTCACATCATGGGCAAAGTCGGTGACCACGCCGTCTTCCATCTTGAGGTCGACGGTAACGGTCGAACCGCACAGCTTGGAATGCGCCTTGGCGGTCGCGTCAGCATGATCGAGGCGGCCGATGCGGGCGATGTTTCCGGCAAAACCGAGAATTTTCGCATTGTAGACGTCGTTGATCATATTTTTCCAATCCGTCGCCGCCAAGCGAACAGCGATTGCCGCTGCTGCGTCTTCCTTTCGCTCGCTACGATCTTATATAATGCGGGCAGTCCGGTAACGACAAGGCGATGAGCGCCGCTGTCCTGGCCGGGAAGTTCACGCCGCTTACGGGGCTGGAAACGGGGCGAGTTTCCGACACCGAAAGGTCGTGGTCCGTTCAACTCGTTCCTCCTTGGAGAGGAACTACGGGAGACGCCTTTTATGGATGCCGTCATCAAGAAACTCATGCCCCAGTCCGCCTACATGGAAAAGCCGGTCACCGACCGGCCAAGCGAAGCCGAAGTCGAGGCCGCCGTGCGCACGTTGCTGCGCTGGACAGGCGACAATCCGGATCGCGAAGGGTTGATCGACACGCCCAAGCGCGTGGCTAAGGCCTATCGCGAAATGTTCGGCGGCTACGACATGTGCCCGGCGGAGGAACTCGGCCGCACTTTCGAGGAAGTCGCCGGCTACGACGATCTCGTTATCGTCAAGGACATCACATTCCATTCGCATTGCGAGCACCACATGGTGCCGATCATCGGCAAGGCGCATGTCGGCTATCTGCCTGACGGTAAGGTCGTCGGCCTGTCGAAGATCGCGCGCGTGGTCGATATCTTTGCCCATCGCCTGCAGACGCAGGAGGCGCTCACCGCGCAGATCGCCGGCGTCATCCAGGATGTGCTCAACCCTCGCGGCGTCGCCGTTATGATCGAGGCCGAGCACATGTGCATGGCGATGCGCGGCATCCGCAAGCAGGGCTCTACCACATTGACCTCCACCTTCACCGGCGTCTTCAAGGACACGCCCGAGGAGCAGGTTCGTTTTGTCACCATGGTGCGCGGCGGCGGGGCGTAAGCCCCTCGCCGGCGTCACGGTCAACAGGAAAATAGACCGGCGATGTCGGCACTGGAATTTCTCAAAGCTTCATCAGACAAGAAGGCCCAGGAAGAAGGCGCGGTGTTCTCACCGCGCTTCGACGCCGCCGGTCTTGTCACCGTCGTCGTCACCGATGCCGAAGACGGCATGCTGTTGATGGTTGCGCATATGAATGCGCAGGCCCTGGCGTTGACGCTGGAAACCGGCATCGCCCACTACTGGTCGCGTTCGCGCAATGCGCTTTGGAAAAAGGGCGAAACCTCGGGCAATTTCCAGCACGTCGTCGAGATGCGCACCGACTGCGACCAGGACGCATTGTGGCTTCGCGTAAAAGTGTTGGGCCACGACGCAACCTGTCACACGGGCCGGCGTTCATGCTTTTATCGGACGGTGGGGCTGGTCGACGGCAAGGGGACGCTTGTTGACGACGGCAGCAAACCGCTGTTCGATGCGGAAATCACGTATCGGAAGCCATCGTCTTGAACCTTCTGCCTCACACCAACCACACAGATTCATCATTTCGATACGGCCCATCCGTATATTAGCCTTGGGACAAGGGAGATCGTGATGCTCGAGTGGGCGTCATTGCGTAACAGACCGGACGTAAGGGAGGCCAACGGTCCCGCTTCGTCCGGCGGCGCGTCCGAGCAGAAACCGGCAAAGAAAACAGGCATTTCGCTCGCCCTTGGCGGTGGCTGCGCCCGAGGCTGGGCCCATATCGGCGTGCTGCGCGCGCTCGATGAAGCCGGCATTGAAGTTTCGATGATCGCCGGTACCTCGATCGGCGCGCTGGTCGGCGGCTGTTATCTCGCCGGCAAACTGGATGAGCTGGAAGAGTTCGCCCGCAGCCTGACCAAGCGGCGCATCTTCGGTCTGCTCGACCTCAATCTGCGCGGCAGTGGCCTCTTCGGCGGCATGAAGCTCGATGCACGACTGCGCGAGCATATGGCCGGAATCCGTTTCGAGGATCTGCCCAAGCCGTTCGTCGCCGTCACATCCGAAATTCGCACCGGCCACGAAATCTGGCTATCGAGCGGCTCGCTGATCACCGCCATGCGCGCCTCCTATGCACTGCCTGGCGTGTTCGAGCCCGTGAACTGCAACGGCCGTGTGCTGGTCGACGGCGCCCTGGTCAATCCGGTGCCGGTATCGGTCTGCCGCGCCTACGAGCAGCCGCTCGTCGTGGCGGTCAACCTTCACTACGATTTGTTCGGCCGCGCCGCCGTGATCAAGCACAGCGCCGGCGAACTGGTCGTCGAAAAGGACGCGCCGCGCCCCGGCCATGTCGACCCAAACCACCAGTCGCATCAGACGCGCCTCGGCATCACCGGCGTCATGGTCGAAGCCTTCAACATCATCCAGGATCGCATCTCGCGCGCCAGGCTGGCCGGCGATCCGCCCGACATGTCGCTGCAGCCCAAGCTCAGCCATATCGGCCTCACCGAGTTCCATCGCGCCGACGAGGCGATCCAGCTCGGCTACCATGCGACGATGGCGCAGATCGGCGAACTCAGCCGGCTGCAGACCGTTTTGGCCTGATCAAACCTCACGCCCGCGCCGCGTCGATCATGCGGAATTGCACCGTGCGGTTGCCATTCCAGTAGTTGCCCGACAGCGAGCCGGCGACATGCACGGTCTTGCCCCGGTTCTTGAACAGGAATTCGCCAAGTGCGGTGTCGACGGCGCGAAAGGCGATCGCCTGGATGCGGCCACCGCTGTCCGACTGCAATTCGCAGCGGATGTGGTTGGTGCCGACCGGCCGGGCGTCGGCCAGCCGATGGCGCGGCAGCACGAAGACCGGCGCGACGTGGCCGGCGCCGAAGGGGCCTGCCTTTTCCAGCGCATCGAGCAGGCTGAGCGTCGCGCCTTCGGCGGCAAGCGCGCCGTCGATTGCCAGGCTTTCCTCGTCCTGCAGCCGAAACACGTCGGCAGCCGCCCGTTGCTCGAAGAACGCCCTGAGTTCGCCCAGCTTGGCGCGCTCCACCGTGATGCCGGCCGCCATGCCATGGCCGCCGCCCTTGACGATCAGCCCGGCATCGGCGGCTTCGCGCACCAATCGGCCGAGATCGAAGCCCGACACCGAACGGCCCGAACCGGTACCGATGCCCATAGAGTTGAACGCGATGGCGAAAGCTGGCCGACGTGCATGATCCTTCAGCCTCGAGGCGAGCAGGCCGACGATGCCGGGATGCCAATTGTTGCTGGCGGTGACGACGATCGCCGGTCCGTTGCCGCCAGCGAGTTCGGCATCTGCCTCGGCTCGCGCCGCGGCCAGCATCTCCTGCTCCATCTGTTGCCGTTCCTGGTTCAGCCGGTCGAGCGTCTCGGCGATGGTCCGCGCCTCGACCGGATCGTCCGTCGCAAGCAGCCGGCTGCCAAGCGCCGCATCGCCGATACGCCCACCGGCATTGATGCGCGGACCGATCAGATAGGCGAGATGGAAGGTGCTGATCGGCTCGCCAATACGCGAAACCCGCGCCAATGCGGCCAGCCCTTCATTCTTCTGCTGGCGCGCCACTTGCAGCCCTTTGACGACGAAGGCACGGTTGACGCCGGTGAGCGGCACCACGTCGCAAACGGTGGCAAGCGCCACGAGATCAAGCAGCGAAAGCAGGTCGGGCGGCGCGACATCGCTCAGGCCACGCAGGATCTTTGCGGTCTGCACCAGGGTGAGGAAGACGACACCGGCGGCGCAGAGACGGCCCTGCCCGGAAAGATCGTCGTCACGGTTTGGATTGACGACGGCAATTGCCGCCGGCAAGGCGCCGCCGACCTGATGGTGGTCGAGCACCACGACATCGGCGCCGGCTTCATTGGCAGCATCGACGGAAACGGCGCTGTTGGTGCCGCAATCGACGGTGACGATCAGCGACGCGCCGCGCGAGACGAGCTCGCGCATGGCGTCGGGATTGGGGCCGTAGCCCTCGAAGATACGGTCTGGAATATAGATTTCCGACGGTATGGAGAAATGCGCCAGGAACCGCTTCAGCAAGGCCGACGAGGCGGCGCCGTCGACATCGTAGTCGCCGAAGATCGCCACCTTCTCCCTGGCCATCACTGCCGCGGCGATGCGGGTGGCGGCTTTGTCCATGTCGGTCAGCGAGGCCGGATTCGGCAACAGGTCGCGGATCGTCGGATCGAGGAAGCGCTCGGTCTCATCGGCGGTCACGCCGCGTCCGGCAAGCACGCGCGCGACGATGTCGGGCACGCCGTGGCCCTGCGCGATGGCAAGCGCAACCATATCCTGCCGTTCGGTCAGCCGATGCTCCCAGGAGAGACCGGTCGCCGACTGCCTGACATCGAGGAAGAGGCGCTTGTCCCCCATCATGCGCTTTGCCAATTCATGGTTGGCCGCAGGATAATGCATGTCGCCCACAATTGCGCAGCGGTTTCGGGACAACGACATGCACAAACAACGGCCTGAAGCCAGGCAAAGCCAAGCGGTTCGCGGCGGGTGGCATCGCGGGAAAATTCAAGAAAAACTACGCTTTCCGCTTTTCAGCCTGGTGCCGGATCCATTCGTCGGCTGCATCCCCCATCGTCTTTTCCCGACCGTCCTTGAGCCAGGCCATGAAAGGTCGATCGAACCTGAACGCATCGCCGCATTCGCCGGTGAGAAAGCGGCGCACATGCTGGGTGTTGCGGTAGGATTTCGTGATGGGCGTGGCACGCGAAATCGGATCCGCGTGCCAGTCGAACGCATTCATCGTCAATCCTTGCGCGGCCAGGGTTCAGATGCAGCCAAGCGCTAGCAACTGCGGTGCCGCTTCGCAAGCAGATCTAGAACTTATCCAGGTCCTGGTGCCGGGCCTTGATCTCGCGCACGGTCCGTGACGAGGAGCGCAGCACGATCGTGTGCGTGGTGATGAAGGTGCGGCCGAACTTGACGCCGGCCAGCATGTTGCCGTCGGTGACGCCGGTGGCGGCGAACAGCACGTCACCGCGCGCCATGTCTTCCGCATGATAGATCCGCTTCGGATTGGAAATGCCCATCTTCGCCGCGCGGGCCATCTTCTCGGGTGTATCGAGGATCAGCCGGCCTTGCATCTGGCCGCCGGTACAGCGTAGCGCAGCCGCCGCCAGCACGCCTTCCGGCGCGCCGCCGGTGCCGAGATAGATATCGATGCCGGTTTCTTCCGGGTCGGTGGTGTGGATGACGCCGGCGACGTCGCCATCGCCGATCAGCCGGATGGCGGCACCCGTGGCGCGCACGGCATCGATCAGCTTGGCGTGGCGCGGCCGGTCGAGGATACAGGTGGTGATGTCAGACACCGGGACGCCCTTGGCGCGGGCGAGGCTGGCGATGTTTTCGGCCGGCGAGGCATCGATATCGATGACGCCCTCGGCATAGCCCGGACCAATGGCGATCTTGTCCATATAGACGTCGGGCGCGAACAGCAGGCTGCCCTTCTCGGCAATGGCGATGACGGCAAGCGCGTTGGGCAGGTTCTTGGCGCAGATCGTCGTGCCTTCGAGCGGATCGAGCGCGATATCGACTGCCGGACCTTTGCCGGTGCCGACCTCCTCGCCGATATAGAGCATTGGCGCCTCGTCGCGCTCGCCCTCGCCGATCACCACCGTGCCCTTGATGGCAAGGCGGTTGAGCTCCTGGCGCATGGCGTCGACAGCGACCTGGTCGGCCGCCTTCTCGTCGCCGCGCCCGCGCAGCCTGGCGGCGGCGACGGCGGCCCTTTCGGTGACGCGCACCAGTTCCATGGTGAGTATCCGGTCAAGGCCGGCGACAATGTTCTGGGCCACATTCATTTTCGGGAAATCCTCGTTCGCACGTCGCCTCCCGCCGGAGGCGCGCCTGTTTTGTCAAACGAGCATGACAACGGCAAGACCTGCCGGATGTTTTATCGAAAGGCCAGCAATATCAATCGATTGAACCCAATTCCCAACAAGAAGGCGGCCCGGTCGGAAACGACCGGCCCGCCTTGAAGACGCGCAAATTGTTGCTGTCGCGATCTAGAAAACCGCTAGATATTTGAGCAGCGAAATGATGCCGATGATGATGACGATGACCTGCACGATCTGTCGCATCTTGGCGTCGAGCGGCAGCCGCTGGACGAGATAGAGAACGAGAATGATGACGAGAAATGTGATCAGAATGCCGATCAGCATGGATGAAGCCACGGTGCCCTCCTAAAAATGATTTCTTGAAACGGGAGCCGGCAACGCCGGCTCAAGGCCGACACGCTCAATACCAGCGGCGCGACGTGTCGTTGTTCAACGACTGGCCGACGGCAATTCCGGCCAGGAAGCCGAGCAGGCCGATGACGCCGACCACGGCGGTCGTCGTGCCCGGATTGTCGCGGGCGACGTCCGAAACCGCCTGAGCCTGGCTGCGCAGCTGTTGTGCCGTCCGCGATGCACGCGCCGCCGCGGTATCGTAGAAATCAGAAGCCTGCTCGCTGGCGTCATCGAGCATTTCCGCGCCCCGCGCCGAAATGCTCTTGTTGATCTTGGTGATCTCCTTGCGCAGTTCAGCGATCTGTTTTTCCAGCGTTTTCTGGATGTCGTCGATGTGAGGGGTGTCGGACTTGTTGGTATCGGCCATGAAGTGGCTCCCTTGGTTGCTGACCAAGAGAACGGCGCCGCAACGATTTCGTTCCGGCCTATTCGCGGCTGGTAGCCAATCGGATCGACCGCGAGGCCGGCGGGGATTCTTCCCCCGGGGACGGAGCTACCCTGCCCGCTCGATGCGGATGACCTGCGGCTTGTCGGTCAGGTGACCGTCCTTGGTGATGCCGTCCACGGCCTTGCGCACGGCGGCCTCGGTGGTCTCGTGCGTCACGAGGATCACCGTCTTCTGCGCCGCCGCCTCGCCGCTGATTGCGTGCTGGACGATCGATTCCAGCGAAATATCGTTGTCGGCCATGCGCTTGGCGATCGCAGCAAAGACGCCGATGCGATCATGCACGGTCAGCCGGATGAAGTAGCCGCCGGCGTGGCTGCGCATCTGCGCCTTCTTGTAGGGTCGCAACTCCTTCGCTGGGCGGCCGAAGACCGGGCCATGCTGGAAGCCGGGCCGGCTCTTGGCGATATCCGCGACGTCGCCAATGACGGCCGAGGCGGTGGCGTTGCCACCGGCGCCGGGGCCGGAGAGCAGCAGTTCGCCGAGAATGTCGGTCTCGATCGCCACCGCATTGGTGACGCCATGCACCTGCGCGATGACGGAGGCTGTCGGCACCATGGTCGGATGCACGCGCTGCTCGATACCGCTTTCGGTGCGCTGGGCAACGCCGAGCAGCTTGATCCGGTAACCGAGATCGCCGGCCGCGCGGATGTCGGCCTGGGTGATGTTGGAAATGCCTTCCATGTAGATGTCGTTGGCGGCGATCTTGGTGCCGAAGGCAAGGCTGGTCAGGATCGACAGCTTGTGCGCCGTGTCATGGCCCTCGATGTCGAAGGTCGGGTCGGCCTCGGCGTAACCCAACCGCTGCGCGTCCTTCAGGCAGGCATCGAACGAGATGCCCTCGGCCTCCATGCGCGTCAGGATGTAGTTGCAGGTGCCGTTGAGAATACCGAACACGCGCGTGACCGAATTGCCGGCCATCGCCTCGCGCATCGTCTTGATGACGGGAATTCCGCCAGCCACCGCCGCCTCGTAGTTGAGCAGCACGCCCTTCTTCTCGGCGATCTCGGCCAGCGCCACGCCATGCTTGGCGAGCAGCGCCTTGTTGGCGGTCACGACATGGCGGCCGGCTTCGAGTGCGGCCTTCACCGACAACCGCGCCGGCCCTTCGTCGCCGCCGATCAGTTCGATGAACACGTCGATATCGGCGGTCTGCGCCATCTTGACCGGGTCGTCGAACCATTTTGCCGAACTGACATCGACGCCACGATCGCGTTTCGGGTCGCGCGCGGAAACCGCTGACACGACAATGTCGCGACCGCATTGCCGGGTCAGCTCAGCCGCCTTGTCGCGCAGCACGCGCGCCACCGACGCACCGACCGTGCCAAGACCGGCAATTCCAACACGCAGTGCTTCAGCCATGGAAGGCGACGTCCCTCAAATCAGATCGAATTTTGCTTACCGGTGGGCGGACAGCGGCACCACATTGTTGGGCTGCTTAGCGCTGGTCGACAGGAAGCGCTTGATGTTGCGCGCCGCCTGGCGGATCCGGTGCTCATTCTCCACCAGCGCCACGCGCACGAAATCATCGCCATGTTCGCCGAAGCCGACACCGGGCGCCACCGCCACGTCGGCGTGCTCGATGAGCAACTTGGAGAATTCGAGCGAGCCGAGATGCTTGAACGGCTCGGGGATCGGCGCCCAGGCGAACATCGAGGCCGCAGGGGCCGGAATGGTCCAGCCGGCGCGGCCGAAGGCATCGACCATCACGTCGCGGCGCTTGTGGTAGATGTCGCGCACCTCGGCGATATCGGCGCCGTCGCCATTGAGCGCGTGCGCAGCCGCCACCTGAATCGGCGTGAAGGCGCCGTAGTCGAGATAGGATTTCACCCGGGTCAGCGCCGAGATCAGCCGCTCATTGCCGACCGCAAAGCCCATGCGCCATCCAGGCATGGAGAAGGTCTTCGACATTGAGGTGAACTCGACGCAGACATCGATCGCGCCCGGCACCTGCAACACCGAAGGCGGCGGATTGCCATCGAAATAGATTTCGGAATAGGCAAGGTCGGACAGGATGATGATGTCGTTCTTCTTCGCGAACGCCACCACGTCCTTGTAGAAATCGAGCGAAGCGACCAGCGCCGTCGGGTTCGACGGATAGTTGAGGATCAGCGCCAGCGGTTTCGGGATCGAGTGGCGAACACCGCGTTCCAGCGCCGGAATGAAACCATCGTCCGGCTCGACCTGCAGCGAGCGGATGACACCGCCGGACATGATGAAGCCGAAGGCATGGATCGGATAGGTCGGGTTCGGACACAGAATGACGTCGCCGGGCGCGGTGATCGCCTGCGCCATGTTGGCGAAGCCTTCCTTCGAGCCAAGCGTGGCCACCACTTGCGTGTCGGGGTTGAGCTTCACGCCGAAGCGGCGCTGATAATAGGCGGCCTGGGCGCGGCGCAGGCCCGGAATGCCACGCGAGGAGGAATAGCGGTGCGTGCGCGGATCGCGCACCACTTCGCACAATTTGTCGACGATGGCCTTCGGCGTCGGCAGATCCGGATTGCCCATGCCGAGGTCGATGATGTCGGCGCCGCGCGAACGGGCGCTGGCCTTGAGCCGGTTGACCTGCTCGAACACGTAAGGCGGAAGCCGGCGAACCTTGTGAAACTCTTCCATGGCAGTTCCAGACAGCAAAAGGGGTGTTGGGCGCGCGCTATATACTCATTTGCAGGTAGGGTCGAGGGCGGGGTCGCATTTGCCTTCGATCTGCTTCAGCGTCTGCGGACCGTGCTTCTTGGCCAGATCCGTCAGCGCCGCCTGGTTGGCGACCGCTGCGCCACCGCCTCTTTTGGCGCCCTGCCCATTCTCATCGGCCTTGAGTTCGGCGAGCTTGGCGCTCGTCTCGGCTGGCGTGAATTGTTTGTTCGCCACTTTGGGCGGGATATTCAGGTTCGGAAACGTGCCGGTATCCTTCGGGCCTGCATTGTCGGCCATGGGCACCGGACCGCTGCTGTTCGTGCTTGAACACCCGGCGATCCCCAACAGGACGATCGCCGCGCTGATGCGGCAAAAGCGTGCGGCGCCAAAAAAAACAGTCTCGCCAATATTAATCGTCATATTGTTTCCTTGGCAGCCGAGGTAGAGCGAGATTGGACCCTGTCGGATGTCCCATGTTAATATGTCAAGAAAACGCTTCGGGAGGAACCCCGCGAACCATGTCCAAAACACCCGATTCGGGCAAAACGGAAGATGACGAGCCTTCGACCGTCGAGCAATATCTGGTTAAGGACCCGGAACGTTTCGCGTTGAATATGGCGCGCATGGTCGAGCAGGCCGGCAAGGCGGCGTCCGCTTGGGCCGAACCGCGCGAACGCGGCGAAGTGCGCGACCACGTCGCCGAGCCGGTCGTCGACATGGTCAAGACCTTCTCCAAGCTCAGCGAATACTGGCTTGCCGACCCGCAGCGCGCACTCGAAGCGCAGACGCGGCTGTTCGCCGGCTATATGACCGTGTGGGCAAACGCCATCCAGCGTGTCAGTCCCAACGCCGAGGGCCCAGACGATGCGGTCAAGCCGGAACGCGGCGACAAGCGCTTCCAGGACCCTGAATGGGGCCGCAACGCCTTCTTCGATTTCCTCAAGCAGGCCTATCTCGTCACCTCGCGCTGGGCGTCCGAACTGGTCGATCACGCCGAAGGTCTGGACGAGCACACCCGCCACAAGGCGAGCTTCTACGTCAAGCAGGTGTCCAATGCCATCTCGCCGTCGAATTTCATCCTGACCAATCCGGAACTGTTTCGCGAAACCGTCGCTTCGAACGGCGAGAACCTGGTGCGCGGCATGAAGATGCTGGCCGAGGACATCGCCGCCGGCAAGGGCGATCTGAAAATGCGCCAGGCGGACTATTCGCCCTTCGAGATCGGCAGGAACATCGCCACCACGCCCGGCAAGGTGGTCGGCCGCAGCGATGTCGCCGAAATCATCCAGTATGATCCCACCACCGAGACGGTGCTGAAACGCCCGCTGCTGATCTGCCCGCCCTGGATCAACAAGTTCTACATACTCGATCTCAACCCGCAGAAATCCTTCATCCGCTGGGCCATCGAGCAAGGCCACACGGTCTTCGTCATCTCCTGGATCAATCCGGATGAACGCCACGGCGCCAAGGGTTGGGAGGCCTATATCCGCGAGGGCCTGCAATACGGCCTCGACACGATCGAGAGGGCCATCGGTGAACGCGACGTCAACGCGATCGGTTATTGCGTCGGCGGCACGCTTTTGGCGGCGGCACTGGCGCTGATGGCGCAGGAGGGCGACGACCGCATCAAGTCGGCGACCTTCTTCACCACGCAAGTCGACTTCACCTATGCCGGTGACCTGAAAGTGTTCGTCGACGAGGACCAGGTCGCGGCGGTGGAAAAGTCGATGAACGAAAAGGGCTATCTCGACGGCACCAAAATGGCGACCGCCTTCAACATGTTGCGCTCCGGCGACCTGATCTGGCCCTATGTCATCAACAACTACATGCGCGGCAAGGATCCCCTGCCCTTCGACCTGCTCTACTGGAACGCCGATTCGACCCGCATGGCTGCGGCCAACCATTCTTTCTACCTGCGCAACTGCTACCTCGATAACACGCTATCGCAGGGCACGATGGAACTCGCCGGCCACACGGTCTCGTTGGGCGACATCACCATCCCGGTCTACAACCTCGCCTCGAAGGAAGATCACATCGCGCCGGCGCTGTCCGTCTTCCTCGGTTCGAAATATTTCGGCGGCAAGGTCGACTATGTGATGGCGGGATCCGGCCATATCGCCGGCGTCGTCAATCCGCCCGCATCCAACAAATACCAGTATTGGACCGGCGGCACGCCAACAGGCGATTTCAACCAGTGGATAGCCAGCGCAACCGACCATCCGGGCTCATGGTGGCCGCACTGGCAAAGCTGGATAGAGGCCAAGGACAACACCCGCGTGCCTGCCCGCAAACCCGGCAAGCATATGAAAACCTTGGGGGATGCTCCCGGCAGCTATGTGAAGGTGCGTGTGTAACGGACTGTAATGTCTGGTGAGTTGACGGCCCGGTAAAAGCGGGCGAAATGGTGTCGTCAACCATCAAGCAGCCGCAATTCGGCAATCACTGCAAAAATACTTTCAGGCTTGCGGATTTGACACAGGTCTCGTTTCCGGATCGGAGACAAAGGTCACCTCGACGCAGACGTCTTAGGCTGCGGCAAGGATATACCGACCGGACATCGAGGGGGAATTTGACTTTGAAATCAGCAGGATGGAGCCTCGCAAAGGGAGAACGCCGCGCCATCGTGGCAGCGCTCTGCTCTGTGCTCCTAGCCTCCTGCACCTCGGCCGGCGACCAGACAATGTCGGTCGGCATGCCCGGCTACAATGCCTCCGCCTCGAACATCAATGCGGCCGCCACCGGAAAGGCGATCACCACCGCCGATTCGACATCGCAGACGACGACCACGCAAACGACCGTGATGAGCGAAGGCGACACGGCGCTGCCCGAAAAGGTCGCCTACGTACCTGTGGCCAAGCCGCAAGCCGCCTTTCCACTGACAACGCCGGCCGGCGTTGAAACGATCGCGGGACAAACGCCGCAGGCCTTGCAGCAGCCGGCCCAGACGGCGCAACAGACCGACGCGGTCGCCCAGAAGATCGCTGCCGCCGATGCCACCGTGACGACCCCGAAGCCGGCCGCCGCTCCGGTGATGAACAATCCGGTCTATGTGACATCAGGCGAGGCACTGCCAGCCGAGGCGCCGAAGAAGAAAGGCTTCCTGGCCTCGATGTTTGGCGCCACGCCCGCTTCGGCAACGCCAGCGCCCCTGGTCACCACCAGGTCGGGCGAACAGCCGGCCGCGCAAGCCAAGCCGGCAACGGCGGCAAAGCCGATCATCACGCTGGCCTCGGCCGACTCCACGGCAAAGCCGATACAGCTGGCCTCGACCGGTGACGAAGCCGGTCACATCACGGGCGGCGATGCCTTGCCCGGCGTGCGCCAGACCGCCCTGTTCGAGATCAAGCGCAAATCCGGCCTCGACGACGAAAGCGACGTCGACCTCAATGAGGACGAGGGCCCAATCGGCGGCAGCTATCAGGTTGCGTCCGCCGCCGGCATGGCCCGGCTGGCGCCCAACGGGCTGCTCAAGCAGAACGAGACCGTCGATGTCGCCTGCCTGAAACCGTCGCTGGTGCGCGTGCTGAAGACGATCGAAGGCCATTACGGCCGCAAGATGGTGGTCACCTCGGGCTATCGCGACCCGGCCCGCAACCGCCGCGCCAACGGCGCCAAGAATTCGCTGCACATGTACTGCGCCGCCGCCGACATCCAGGTGCCCGGCGTCTCCAAATGGGAGCTGGCGAACTATATCAGGACCATGCCCGGCCGCGGCGGCGTCGGCACCTATTGCCACACCGAATCGGTCCACGTCGACGTCGGCCCCGAGCGCGACTGGAACTGGCGCTGCCGCCGGCGCAGCGGCGGTGGTGACGACGGCTAACCGCACGTTTTGGCGGGGACCGGAGCCTACTGGCAGTCAAGGCCGTTCCGTCAATGTCGTTCCAGCCTCCTGAACATTCGAGATTGGCCGAAGCGTCCCCAACTTCGTCATCCACGGGCGGAGCAGGAGCGAAGCTCCGTCGTGAAGACCCGAGGATCCATGCCGCGCCCTGGCCAAAGAGTGCTGCGGAACCGAATTCTGCACCGCTGCGGCGTTTCAAAAGTCGCGGCATGGATTCTAGGGTCTGCGCCGCGTCGCTTCGCTCCTTGCACCGCCCTAGAATGACGAAGCGATGGGATATCGCCGCTAATGATCAGGCCGGTAGCCGTGACGAAACAGCCGTGTTTCCAAAGCCCGCAAAAAAGTTGTCCAAGGCGGCAACTGACGGGTTGCCGGTTGCGCACAACGTCAGTATAAGCCGCTTCGTCTGAGCGCGCCCATCGTCTAGCGGTTAGGACACCGCCCTTTCACGGCGGTAACAGGGGTTCGATTCCCCTTGGGCGTACCAGATCTTCCCAAAGACTTACCATCGACAACGTCCGCGACGTATCCGCGTCGAGTTTGGTGGAAACGCGCCGTTAACGTCGTTGGCGGGTGGCAGTATGTCGGTCCCGGCTCGAAAGTGTAAGTTCTGCATGCTCTCAGCCGTAGAGGCGGGAATGAACTTGCTGCGAATATCGCTTTTGGGCACAGCCATCGTCGCCCTGGTAGGACTATCGGCCGTACACGCTGAAGATAAGCCTGTTCCGCCAAACGGCGAAGGAACGCCACCGCAGCCGCCAGTCCATTGCGAGGGGCAAAATTGCCTGCCTCCCATCAAGGACCCCGTCCTCGACTGCAAGGGCCAGGATTGCAAGCCGGCGCCGGCGACCGACCAGACGCCGGGCCCGGAAATCCAAAAGGTCAAGTAGATGGCATCAGCCAGTTTCTGAGCTTCCGTGAGAACTTGGGAAACCGCACTGGCCTTGGATCAATCCGGAACCATTGGCGACGGTTCTTCGCACCGATACACCATGCACTGACCGTCACTGGCCGGGACATAATCAACCATTGGCACAGAAGGAGCATCGCACTCATTGCCGAACTGGCGGACATAGCGATCATAGGTGTTCGGTCCGGTGCTCAGCACAGCGGCATGTTGGCTCCGGATCAGGGCCTGAGTCTGTGTACACGTCATCTTCCGCGTGTCAGGCCGAGCGTTGGCGAAACTTGTGGCGGCAATCACCATCGCTGCCGTGCAAAGCATAGTCCTGCATGTGGGCATCGTGGCATCCTCGCAAATCTGGTAACATCCAAATTCGCATCTTATGACGCAGTTCCGCAACCATGGTGCTGTCACGATGCGGCGAGCGGGCCGCCATCGCCTCGATTTGGCGCGGCCTGAGCTTCCACCAAAAGCGCTCGACCAGAAAGCGCTGAGGATGTGGTCGAAAGCCTCGGATCATGCCAAGGGTCTCGAATAGCGAACATCCTGAGCGGCCCGCGAGCCTAACTGCCAACCAGCGGCACGGTAACGGTGGTGGCGTAGTTGATCGGGAAGGCGCTGAGATAAGGGAAGTCGACAACGAAGGCATAGGTGGCGGTCAGATGCGCCATGCGGAAGCCGCCGCTCGCCGGGTCGATGGCGATCGTCACGTTCACATCCTGCAAACCCAGGGCCTGCAATTTCTGCGTGGCAATCGCTTGGATGTCGGCCTGGGTCAGCGTGTTCTGAAGCTGCAGCGAGCGCGATGACGTCTCCAGCGTATAGCGGACGCTGGAGACGGAGTGCATCGACCAGCCCAGAGCGAAGATCCCGAACAGCAGTATGATCAGGAACGGCGCGATCAGCGCGAACTCCAACCCGGCCCCGCCCGATCGATCCCGCCTGAAGGCGCTTGCCCAAGAGCTAGCGGACACGGATCACCTCCAGGTGGCCAATGACACTTGGAGCAGAAAAGACACCGAAGGTGAAGGGCGGTGTCCAGGTGGCCGATGCCTGGATCTGGACAAAGACCGACGGCACCTTCGGCCCACTGCACAAGGTGGAAGCGTCAACCACGGTCGTCCCGCACATGTAGATGCGGCTTAGCGTGACCTGGCCGTCCGCCGGTCGCTTCTCCCAGCTCGAAATGGCAACAGCCTGCGTCGCCGTATCGCTGGTCGATCCTTCCATGACCAGGTTCGCGGCGGTCTTCACCCCGGCGCGCATCGACAGCGAACTCGTCACATAGGACCAGCCGTCGACGATGCCGAGCAGCGCCACACACAGGAAAGGCAAGACCAACGCAAACTCGACCGCGGCAACCCCCGCATCATCGTTCAGGATCGGCATCGATCGGCGTTCCACGGACGCTTACTCGACCAGCTCAACGGACTGCGCAGCCGGAATGTTGCGCATTCCGAGGCTCGAGCAATCCTGATTGATGGTTGAATTCCCTGACCATTGGATCAAGTCCGCAACGACCTGGGTGCACCCGTTTACACCGGAGAAATTGCCGAGATAGTTGACCTGCTGCCTGGGGAAATAGAGCGCCCCCGTCAGCAGCGAATCGGCCGTGCCGTTGAAGGTGCTCTGTCCGCCGGTGCTCGTTCTGTCGCCATACATCAGCACGCCGGAATAGATGCCGGAAGTCGGCGCGCTCAGAGTGACGGTGGCGTTGCCGTTCATCGAGACACGCGAGGCACCGGCGAGGTAGATGGTGACGCCGTCACCGGAGACGTTGGCGTTCGCATTCACTTTGAAATCGCCGCTCTGGATGACATAGACGCCAGGCTGCATCGTGACTGTCCCGCTAAGGCTGAGCCCATTGCAGTAGGTGCCGGGTTTCAGCGGCGACTTGTTGGCATTCTGGCAGGGGTTCGAGGCCGCCGGCGCCGGAACGTCTGCAAATGGATCGGCGGCGGGCAGCGCCTGCGTGATCGGGGCCGCGCAAACGGTCGTGACGGGATTGCTGAGAGAGACACCGCCTCCTGATATCAGGCAATCGGCCTGAAGGCCCGCCGAGCCCTGAAGCTTGATGGCATCCGAGGCGATCGAATTGGCCATGACCGAGCAGCCGATGAGCTTCACGCTGGTGTTGCCCGAAAAAAGCGCGGCCTGCGAAGCGGACGGATCGAGCGCGAGCACGCAAGCTTTCGAAGCGTCGGTGATAAGGGCCACCGCCCTCGCCTGCTCGGGAACCTGGCCTTGCGTGAAGATCGAGGTGAAGATCCGGTCGAGCTTCTGGCCGACGATGACCTCGACCGCTTTCTTCGCCGTGTTCGGTCCAGACGCCGGCGGCGTGTTGACGACGATCGTACCCGAGCCAAGCCCGTTCGTCGCTGCCGACTGGGTCGCTGCCGCGACGATCGTCGGCGTGTCGGAACCCGAGATTTTCTCCAGCGCGCCGGCATAGGCCGCGGCATCGGCCGTCGCCTGCAGTTTCAGGCTGTTGTAGTACCAGTAGGAGGTCTCCACACCGAAGCCGGCGGCGCCGACAACGATCGGCAGGCTTAGGGCGAAGATGGTGGCAACATTCGCCCTTGTACTCCGGCGTATGCCGGTCGCCATGACTCGAATTAGGGTGAAGCAATTGAAAGTCATAGTTTAAATTAGAAAGCACGCATATATGAAGGAACGGCTAAAAAAGTTCCGTTCATTTTTTGAATTGGCTTCAAACAGCGGCCCGCTGTTAGACCGGTGCACGCGACATCGCGATGAACAAAACTCGCGGCGGCCGTGCTCCCGCCCCCCAGCAGTGTGAGGCAACCTTCGCTCGCGACAGCCTTGGAGCTACATGTTGCTGGCCGGACGAACCGGAGGCGATGGGCGATGCACAATCCCCTGCCGCGGTTTAAGGGGAATGTCGGCCAAGGATGTACGAATCGGCTTGGTGGACAGCGAAAGGGACTTGCCACGGCCCTTCAACAGCTTGGCTGACATCTTCGCAACGAGATCTCGTATATCCATGGGCGCTCCTCCCGAGCAGCCCCCCGCCACCACTTAATTAGCAACGAAGCAACCTCTCCGCATTTAACTTTGACATATCGAAGCGGCGCAATGCCGCTCGATTGTCGGCCTCATCGGGTTCGGTGTTCCATTGGCGATTGCAAGCACCGGTCAGGCAGGATGTTGGTCCGAGATATCTGCGACATAGGTCTTAGATATCGCTTCATCAGCTTCTTCCCGGCCAATGCCGGAATAATCGAGCGACGGCCACGTTGCCTCCAGGTTAGCAAGGAGGACCATCATGCATAATTTGACTTCAAGGCGATTCATCCGTCTGGCATTGCGTGCCTCGACAGCGTTGGCTCTGACGGCAGCCCCCTATCAACTGAACCTTCACGCCGTGGCCAAGATCGGCCCCGCCGCAGCCTACGCGAAGGGGGAAGGTGGCGGTGGTGGCGGAGAGGGCCATGGCGGCGGCTCCGGTTCAGGCGGCAATTCCGGCCCCGGCGGCGGGGGAGATGACGGTGGCAATTCCGGGTCCAGCGGCCATGACAATGGGGCGGGCGACAACCATGACGCCAACGATGAAGGCCACGAGCATGTGAATCCGACGACCGGCGATAAGGTCGAAGTGGACGGCAACAAGGTCGAGGTCACTCATCCCGACGGAACCAAGGAGCAGGTCGAGAACGGCAAGTTCGAGATGAAGGATGCAACGGGCCGCACCATCGTCGAGCGCCCTGCCACTCCTGCCGACATAGCCCGTCTGCAGGGCGCCTAAGCCCAAAATACCTTGAGGCGGGGTTGGTCCATCAAGGGACCCCGCCTCTTCAATATCCCGCTTCGCGGATCAGGTCTTTAGCTGATATCAAACTGTGTTCCGGCCCCCGCGCGATTCTCGACGCCGCCACTTGGCCCCGTGCAGGTCGTTTCGACAGGGCCCGTCGAACCGACGAAGAGCGTCAGCGCCATGAGAATGGCCGCTACCGCCGCCCCCCCTGAAAGGCCGGGAAATCTCTGTTTCAGCCATCCAGAAACAACGCGAGACTCGGCTGCCATGTAAATTCGGTACAGTTAAAGCACAGAAACACGCAACAAAAGGCGTCGTTTACGCGCCATTGGCGTAAACGACGTAGCGTAATACAAAATAGTCTTTTCTTCAGGCGGAAAGAACTGGAGCCGCCTCAGCCGCCAGTCCAGCCGAAAGCTCTCTTTGCACGGCCAGGAAAAACCTGCGTACTTCATCACTGGCTGTTGCTCTGTCCCTGCCTGACCCTACAACGAGGTCAAGCAACTCGGCTGCCTTAGCCCTCCAGAACGAGGCTGCAGGTTCGCCATGCAGATTGTCGAGCTTGGCTGCAACTTCTCTGACTAGGAACAGCTGACGGTCGATTGGGAATGCACGGACTTTTTCTGGGGACATCTTCCAAACCCTGAGACTGACGCAACGAATCAACCATCGCCGAACAAGCAATGGCGTAGCCGCCAAGGTGGAAACGGAAGCTTAACGCCGCCATCGATGCGTCATCATGGAAGGACACACGCAATGATCCGCACGCGAGATCATCACGCGTTCAAGCGAAGTTGGTTGAGAGGCGGAGTTGGTCGATGACAGGCGAAGCAGCCGTCAGGCCTGCAGCGCCCTCGCCTCGCCGCCACGCTTGCGCGGCGCCATCATGTCGCTGGCCATCAGTCCGGTGACACGGCAGAACGCCATGAACGCGCGGCAGGCATCCTCGGTCTTGACCACGTCCACCGTGGCGCCAAAGCAGGCATTGAAAGCTTTCTGATACACCGGCCCCTGCCGGCGCGCCGGCCAGTCCTGGAGAAAATCCAGCGCCTGCTCGACGCTGTAAATCTCCTCGACGGGCAAGCCGGGGCCTTGCGCAATGCGCACCGGCACCTCGAATTGCAATCTGTCCATCAGACATCTCCCGAACTGGCGTCGCCCAAGCAACGCCGTTCGTCGTCAAAAGTTGCGTTACCCGATTTGTGGCACGCAAATGTGTCGTCACTGCGAAAACGGCCATTTTTGCTGCAAACGCGCCGAGGAAAGTTCTGCCGGCACCAGGTAGTCCGGCAGCACTTTCCAAGTTGGCGACGCGATTACTGGTTGGCCGGATCGGTCTCCGCGTCGAAGGCCATGCGCACCGCCGTCAGCAGAACATAGGCCGACGGCAGGGCGAACAAGGCGCCAAGGACGAGCGCTCCGCTTCCCGACAGATAGAGCGTCTCGGCGATCGCCCAATAAACGGTTCCGATGCAGATGAACGCCTGGACGGACAGGAAGGAAGCAGCCGAGGCCGCACGCGACAGGCTTTTGAATGTCTTGATACGTTGTTGCATTGCAATCATCCGAAAATGACGCGCCGCGCCACCCATGCGCGGCTCCTGGCCGCCGCACGGGTTGCGACGCGAATGGCTTGGAAATGGTGGTGAACGTGCGGTCCTGGACCGCTCAGGCCTGCGCAGACGGCGGCGCACGCGGCTGGTTGGTACTCGCGCTAGCGGCGGAGACCGTGCCAGATCCGGCAACAACAACCGCCGGCGACATCGGAGCGAGCCAAAGGAAAACAGCTTGCGGGGCCGGCAGCGCCGGATGACCGCCGACGAGCTTGGCCAGCACCGGCCGGGCGCTGCGAACCTCCAGGGCCTGGGCCTTGTTGGTGACGCTCAGCAGCGCCGCGACTTCGCCCGACCGTTCCAGGCCAACGCTGGCGCCGCCCTGGGCAGGGTCCGCGAAGGCGGGCACATCAGGCCGGCCGAGGCACAGCATCGCCAGCAGCACCAGGCCCATCAGACAGGAGCAGGCTGCCGTCAGCGGCGCTTCAAGCGATCTGGCGCGCTTTTGGGCTGGACGCGATCTCCAAAACATCGTCCCGCCCTAGCGCACGATGGCTGGAAAGGAAAGCAAACCGTGTAAAAACCGACGAGAGATCGCCCCGACGCGACGAATATCGCGACGGCTTGGGTTGCATCAGGCAGTTCTTCCTTGAACCTTTTGCCCTCAAGTGCCAAATCTGGTGGGATTTTCACGCCCGCTCAGCGCCCACCCTTCTATACGGACAAAATGGTCACCTATCTCGACGCCGCCACGGCCCCTCTCCGAAACACCGGCCAGATCCGCCTCTATGGCGAGGATGGTTTTGCCGGCATGCGCAAAGCATGCGACCTCACCGCGCGTTGCCTGGACGCGCTGGTGCCGATGGTCGCGCCCGGCGTCACCACGGACACCATCGACCGTTTCGTCTTCGAGTTCGGCATGGATCACGGCGCACTGCCGGCGACGCTCAACTATCGCGGCTACACGAAATCGTCCTGCACCTCTATCAACCACGTCGTCTGTCACGGCATTCCCGACAACAAGCCGCTGAAGGATGGCGACATCGTCAACATCGACGTCACCTATATCCTCGATGGCTGGCACGGCGATTCCTCGCGCATGTATCCGGTCGGCACGATCAAGCGCGCCGCCGAGCGGCTGCTCGAGGTCACCCATGAATGCCTGATGCGCGGCATTGCCGTGGTCAGGCCGGGTGCCCGCACCGGCGCCATCGGCGCCGCCATCCAGACTTTTGCGGAGGCGGAGCGCTGCTCGGTGGTGCGTGATTTCTGCGGCCACGGCGTCGGCCAGCTCTTCCACGACGCTCCGAACATCCTGCACTATGGCAGCGCCAATGAGGGCGTCGAGATGCGGCCCGGCATGATCTTCACCATCGAGCCGATGATCAACCTCGGCCGCCCGCATGTGAAAGTGCTGTCGGATGGCTGGACGGCGGTGACGCGCGACCGTTCGCTGTCGGCGCAGTACGAGCACACGATCGGCGTGACCGACACCGGCTGCGAGATTTTCACGCTCTCGCCCAACAACCTCGACCGTCCCGGTCTGCCGGCCTAGTATTTGATACACCGGGCGACGGCTTTGCCCGACTGATTGGCCGGATGCGGGGGCAGATGGGGAAAGCCAGCGACGACGACGAGCGGAGTTTCTTCTCCGAGGTGCCGATCCGGCCAGCGGCGAAGGCCAGGCCGGCTCCAGCCGAAAAACCTGGCTATCTCGGTCATCGCGACCGCTTGCGCGAGCGCTTTGCCTCGGCGGGTCCAGACGCCCTGCCCGACTATGAACTCCTCGAGCTCTTGCTCTTCCGGCTGATCCCGCGCGCCGACACCAAGCCAGCCGCCAAGGCGCTCCTGGCGCGCTTCGGCACGCTGGCCGAAGTGCTTGGCGCGCCCGTCAACCTGCTGCAGGAGGTCACGGGTATCGGCCCGGCGGTGGCGTTCGACCTGAAGGTTGTCGCGGCGACGGCCCAGCGCATGGCGCACGGCGAGGTCCATGGCCGCGAGGTCCTTTCGTCCTGGACGCAGCTTCTCGCCTATTGCCGCTCGGCCATGGCCTTCGAAGCGCGCGAGCAGTTCCGCATCCTGTTCCTCGACAAGAAGAACGCACTGATTGCCGACGAAGTGCAGCAGACCGGCACTGTCGACCACACGCCCGTCTATCCCCGGGAAGTGGTCAAGCGGGCGCTCGAACTCTCGGCCACCGCCATCATCCTTGTCCACAACCACCCATCAGGCGACCCGACGCCTTCGCGCGCCGACATCGAGATGACGAAGGAGATCATCGAAGCGGGCAAGCGGCTGGGCATCGCCGTGCACGACCACATCATCATCGGGCGCAAGGGCTACGCCAGCATGAAGGGCCTGCTGCTGATCTAGGGCAACGACCCGCATGCCGTCGAAGTCGTCTTCGCCGGGATGAAACCAGGCGCCTGCGTGGCCGTTGCCGTGCCGCGGATTGGCAACTAGGACCATAGTCCGGCCGACATGGGACTTCAGTACTGCAGCAGCTTCATGGCAATAATTTTTGTGAAATAACAAAAGGTTATGGCGCCTTCTGGTTTCCAGATCGCGTATTGAGACCGCATTTGTCTAAAGTTTACTCTGTACAGTTAGCAATTCCTCATACGACGCTTCCTTAGCTGTCGGGGCGGATGGCGATTCCCCGAGGAGGTTACCCATGACAAACCGAAAAACACTGTTCGCGGCGCTTGCCGCATTGACGCTTCTGGCGTCCCCTGCGCTCGCCGGAGCCGGCGGCAATGGGCACGGGGGCGGTGGTGGCAATGGTGGCGGTAACGGTGGTGGCAATGGTGGCGGTAACGGCGGCGGCAATGGCAACGGCAATGCTGGCGCCTCGCATGGCAAAAGCGGCGCTTCGCACGGCAAGTCGTCGTCAGCCCCGGGACAGGTGGCCAAGTCGGAAACGGACACCACGGTCGATACGACTGAGGTCTCGTCCGTGCCCAAGGAGAAGAACATCCACGCCAAGCTTGGCCGGCTGAACTCGCTGCAGCGCAACATCAACGCCTACATGAACTCCAAGAGCAAGAAGTTCGCTGCCATCCAGGCATTTGTGACGCAGTCGGCGAAAGCCAAGGTCGCCCAAGCCGCGGCAGACGAGGCAGCCGCCACGGCGGCCGCCGCCCAGGCGCAACTGGATACCCTGAATTCGCAACTGAGCGCGCTGACGTCGCTCACGGCCGCTCAGATTGCCGCCATGTCGCCCGCAGACCAGGCGGCCCTGCCCGGGAAGATATCGGCTCTGCAGGCCGAGGTCACTGCTCAGCAGGCAGTGGTCACCGCCGACAACACGGCAGCCGACCAGGCCGAGGCAGCGGCTACCGCGGCTACCGCCGGCACCGATCCGGCATCACTCGACGCAGCGCTGGCGGACATGGCCAACAAGCCCGTCGATGCCGATGTCACGGCCTGGGCCCAAGGCGTCCTTGCCGGCAAGATCGATCAGATGGCTACCAAGATCGAAGCGGAGACAACGCCTTAGGCACCGGCTAAAACGGCAGCAGCCGATCGAAGAAGAGCCGCCGGGCACCACCCGACGGCTCTGCTATTTCTTGACCATTGAAGAAAGCCGGCCTGTTTGCGATCTCCGGCGCCCTCGGTCCTGCCCGGCACGAAAATGAAGATCGGCGCGCACGACATCATCGTCGGCCGGAAAGGCCATTCCAGCATGAAGGGCCTGTTGCTGATCTAGCCTCGTATCACTTCAACCCGACCAGCCGCCTCAGGCGTCGACGCAAGCTCATTGCAATTACTTGACGACGAAGGCGGTCGATTTCGGCGTCGAGTCTGGTCCGCTCTTCGGCGTGCGCCGCTACGGCCGCACTCAGCGCTTCCTGACTGACCCTGGCCCGATCGAGCGCCGCATCCGCGGCGAGCTTTTCCTCATTGATCCCTGCGTTCTGGATCGCCGCATCCGCGGCCAGCTTTTCCTGGTTGATCCTGGCGCGCTCGAGCGCTGCATCCGCGGCGAGCTTTTCCTCTCGAACGCCGCGGAGCTCGCGGCGTAACGCAATATTGTCCACCTCCACAGGGCTCGGGTATCGGATTTGCGGTTGGGGAATCACTGTATCCGCCGCCGATAGCCCTTTCTGTGTTGCAACTTCGTCGCCGATCCTGACCTTGGCAAGCGAAGCAACGCTGGCGTGTGCCTCCCGAGCAGTTTGCGGAGACACGTCTATGGGTAGGATGGGTTTCAGCGTGTGGTAGAGATATTCCCAGTCTTCAACCATCCGCGGGAAGACTGGAAAAACAAGTGGAATTTGGGCCTCGGCGGCACGATGAACCAACCTGTGGAAGCTGACGGCCAGCAGCCTGGCCTGATCGAGCGGATTGAGTGAAAAAACGAGCCCGCCGGGGGTCACCCCGGCTACCTCCCAGGTTCGATCCAGCTTGTCCGCAACCCACGGCTGGGTCTGATGAACCGATCGATACTCCGCCACGGCGCGGCTGGTAGCGGCCTCGACAAGATCGCGAATGGGAACCACCAGCGCATCGATCGCAAATCGCTTGCTGCCCAGGATCTCCTCAATATATTCCCCGGCCCACGGCGACTTGAGGACATAGGGCAAATCCTGGTCCGGCTGGACCAGCAGCATCTGTTCCAAACCGGCATTGGCGGAAGAAGACCAGCCAGCCCCCTCTTCACCGTAGCGCCCGAAGCTGGTGTCCAGACCAAGGGCAGTTAGATACTTGACGAGAAAGCTTGTCCCAGCCCGGCCTGTTCCAGCAATCAGGAGATGACGCCGGGGCGACGCTGGTCCAGCACCTGAACTGGTAGAGGTCTCGGTCATCACGAAATTCCGATCTCACGTCTGTTGTGAATCGCCAGACCGTTCTCCGGCGTCATTTTATCGACTTATCGACGCTGGAGCCGTCATGGGTCGACTCCGGACGGCAAACCTTCAGCAGCAGTGTCATGAGAAGCCGATCCGTTGGAAACAAGAAACGCTACGGCAATTGCAGCAACTGGAATTTGTCAGCTACGTACCAACCGGATTTGAATGTGGCAACGCCCTCAAACTCCAGTGTCAGGCGTCGAAACCAAACAAGGCGCCTTGCCCGCAAAAACACGCCGCGTGTCGGATTCTGTCAGCCGCTCGCGGCCGACGAAATGGCAACTGCGCCGAGCACCAATCAGGCCGATCGGCCAAACAAAGTGCAGAAAATGCGAATGCACAAACCTTTAGCCAAAAATTGAAAATCGTTCAAATTTGGTAACGCGAATTCGAATTTCGGCCGCGTCATGGTTTTGATTTCCAAGTCCAGAGCAACAGCATCAATTCTTTGGAAGATAATTCCGTTGAGGCATCGCATCTTCGCTGCTACCGTTTGAAACGCTTCAATCGGAACCAGGCAATTGCAACGCAAGCGCCCTACCATAGCGGATGTCGCACGAACCGCCGGTGTCTCCATCGGCACGGTGTCGAACTTCATCAATGGCACCGCCGGCCTCAGGGAAGACACGCGCGACCGCATCGAGAAGGCGGTTGCCGCGCTGATGTACCGGCCGAGTTCCTTCGCCCGCTCGCTGCCCGGCCGCGCGCCGCGCAGGCCAAATAATCTCGATCACCTGCCAAGGCTTCTGGTCGCCGGACGCGTCAGCGTCGACTTCCTGTGCCGCGTCGACGTGCTGCCGCATCGCGACGACCGCATCACCGCCAGCCATATCGAAAAGGCACTGGGCGGACCGGCGGCCAATCTCGCGGTTGCCGCGGCAGGCGTCGGGGTGCCCTATGCCCTTGACGTGGAACTGGCGACGGCGGTCGGCAGGGATGCCGAGAGCGACTGGGCGCTGGGCGAGCTCGCCAAACTGGGTGTCCACGCCCTCCCCATCCGCAGCACGCCCAACAACCGGCTTTCGCAAGCGATCGTCATCATCGAGCGCAATGGCAGCCGCACTATCATCAGCGAACCATTCGAACTGGGTGAGGTCGACCTGACCGCCAATCTGGACATCCAGCCCGAACAGCGCCCGGCCTGCCTGCATATCGAGGGCTTTCACTATGAGACGATGATCGCCTCGATAGAGCGCTTTCATCAGGCGGGTTGGAAGGTGAGCCTGCATTCGGCCGGCCTGCCCAAGAGCGCGCGCACGCCGGAAGCTTTTACGCAGATGGTCAGGCAGATCGACCTGACCTTCATCAACGACGTGATGATGCGGGAGATTTTCGGCTTTCGCACCGGGATGGCGAGCATGATCGAAGAGGTGCGGCTGATGCTGTCGCGCATCAAGCCGCGCGGGTCGGTCGTGCTCACCCTTGGTGAGTTTGGCGCGGTCGTCTTCCCGTCGGGTGGCGGCCCACAGATCGAGGTGCCGGCGCTGCCGGTCAACCGCGTCGACGCCACCGGCGCCGGCGACAGTTTTGCCGGCATTTTCCTCAGCCTCTGGCTGCATGGCGCGTCGCTGGATGCCGCCGCCCGCTATGCCGCGATCGGCGCGAGCCTGACGACCACCGTCGAAGGCGCGCAGGGCTACATCGCGGATTTTGCGACCCTGAAGGCCACCGCCTTGGCGAACGACGCTGCGATGGCAAGTTAAATCAAATACTTATCGTTTTCTGGGCATCGGCCCATCTGGCGAAATCAGGAGAATATGATCATGGCGAAAGCAAAAGTCCTTCTGGTCGGCGAGAGCTGGATGAGTTCGGCGACCCACTACAAGGGCTTCGACCAGTTCGGCAGCGTCACCTTTCATCTGGGCGCAACACCGCTCGTCAATGCCTTGAAGGACAGCGAATTCGATCTTGACTACATGCCCGCCCATGAGGCCGTCGAAAAGCTGCCTTTCACCATGGAGGGTCTGTCGCAATACAAGGCGATCATCCTCTCCGACATCGGCGCGAACTCGCTGCTGCTGCATCCCGATGTCTGGCTGCACGGCAAGACGGTGCCCAACCGGCTCAAGTTGCTGCGCGACTGGACGCTGGCCGGCGGCGGCCTGATCATGATCGGCGGCTACCTCTCCTTCCAGGGCATCGACGGCAAGGCGCGCTGGCATCGCACGGCGGTCGAGGATGCGCTGCCCGTGACCTGCCTGCCCAACGATGACCGGTTGGAAATTCCCGAGGGCTTTCGGCCTGAGATCATCGGCCCCGGGGATCACCCGCTCTTTGCCGGCATCGACGGCGAGTGGCCCATTCTTCTCGGCGCCAACGAAGTCGTTGCCCGCGACCGGGACGATGTCGAAGTCCTGGCTCGGCTGCCGCGGGACCAGGGCGGTCACCCGCTGCTGGTCACGGGACGCCATGGCGAGGGTCGCACCCTGGTCTGGACGTCGGATATCGGCCCGCACTGGCTGCCCAACAGCTTCGTCGAATGGCCCGGCTATGCGCGCCTTTGGACCAACGTGCTGCGCTGGGTGAGCAAGACCGTTTAGCCACTTAGCCCGATCGACCGCCGGGGAACCCGTTATGACAGAACCCTTTCTTGTCGCCAGGAACATCGCCAAGCGCTTCGGCGCGCTGACGGCGCTTTCAAATGTCGACCTGGAGATCCGCTCCGGCGAGGTGCTGGCACTGCTCGGCGACAATGGCGCGGGCAAATCGACCTTCATCAAGATCCTGGCGGGCGCCCATGCGCCGAGCGATGGCGAACTCGTCATCGAGGGCAATCCGGTTGCCTTCTCCTCGCCCAAGGATGCGGCGTCATCGGGGATCGCGACGATCTTCCAGGAACTGGCACTCTCGGAGAACCTGTCGATCGCCGAAAACGTGTTTCTCGGCCGTGAATTGAAACGCTCCATTTTGGGCATTCCGTTTCTGAAGCGTCAGGAAATGCGCCAGCGCGTCGATGGCCTGCTGAAGGAGCTCGACGCTCATATTTCCGATCCGGAAGCGCCCGTTGGCAGCCTGTCTGGCGGCCAGCGTCAAGCCGTTGCCATCTGCAGGGCGCTCAATCTGAACGCCAAACTGGTCATCATGGACGAGCCGACGGCGGCTCTTGCCGTTGCCGAGACCCGCAAGGTGCTGGCGCTGACCCGGCGGCTTGCCGCGCGCGGCTGTGCCGTCGTCCTCATCAGCCACAACATTTCCGAAGTCTTCGAGGTTGCCGACCGCATCGTCGTGTTCCGGCGCGGCCGCAAGGTGGCCGAACGGCTGGCGACCGAGACCAATCACGAGGAAGTCGTTTCGCTCATAACAGGCGCTCATCCCGACGTGCGGGCGCTCGAAAAAACAAACTGAAACGCACGTCATTTCCAGAGAGGATCAAACCACAATGCTTTCACAGTTCAAGAAAGTGCTCGCCGCCTCCGCATTGTCACTCGTCATTGCCACGGCAGCGCACGCCGCCGACAAACACAAGGTCGCCTTCGTCCCGCAGTTGATCGGCATCCCCTATTTCAACGCCATGGAAGCCGGTGGCAATCGCGCCGCCAAGGATCTTGGCGTCGATTTCATCTATTCCGGCCCTGTCGACACCAACCCGGTCGACCAGTTGCAGATCGTCCAGAACCTGATCGACCAAGGCGTCGAGGCGATTTCGGTCAGCGTGCTTGATGCCTCCAGCATCGCCCCCGTGGTCGAGAGCGCCAAGGCGAAGGGCATCAAACTGTTCACCAGCGACAGCGATGCGCCCGACAGCGGCCGCGCTGTCTATGTGGCGCAGGCGACCGACGAAGGCCTCGGCACCACGATCGTCGACGAACTCGTCAAGCGCGTCGGCGAGGACGCAACGATCGGCATCGTCTCCGGCGAGGCGACAGCGTCCAATCTCAACGCCTGGATCGGCTTCATGCAGAAGCAGGCCACCGCCAAATATCCGAAGCTGAAGCTGCTCGCGCCGCAATTCGCCGGTGGCACGGCCGAGCGCGCCGCGCAAATATCAGGCGATCTCATGGCCGCCAATCCCGACATCAAGGCCATCATTGCCGTTGCTTCCTCGACCTGCCCCGGCGTTGCCCAGGCCATTGAAACCGCCGGCAAGATCGGCTCCGTCATCGGTGCCGGCTACTGCAGCCCGAACACGGCGCGCTCCTACCTGAAGAGTGGCGCCTTCGGCTTCACCGTGCTGTGGGATCCCGAGCAGCTCGGCTATCTCACGGTCTGGGCCGGCAAGCAGTTGATCGACGGCAAGGCCTTCGAGGCGGAGAACAAGATCGCCGGCCTGGAGAAGCCCGTCACCTACGATGCCGCCAAGGGCATCCTGCTGCTCGGACCGCCGGCTGTCTTCACCAAGGACAATGTCGACAAGTTCAATTTCTGAGCCTGACATGAGCGCGGTGCGACAGTCTGCAAACGGGGTCTTCTCCATGAACGGACGCGAGTGGTCTCTGCTTGTCGCCTGTTTGTTGGCGATCATCATCTTTTCTGTCGCATCGCCCCACTACGCCACGTCAGGCAATGCGGCGACGGTCCTGCGCAACAGCGTCGAACTGTTGCTGATCGGCCTCGGCATGACCTTGCTTCTGGCCATGGGCGGCATCGACGTGTCGATCGGCATCGTCATGGGGCTCGCGGCCATCGCCATCGGCCGCGTGCTCGGTGCCGATGGCAACCCGGCGCTGGCGATCATTGTCGGCCCGCTGGTCGGGGCACTGCTGGGATGCGTGACGGCAACCGTCGTCGTGCTGGGCCGCGTTCCGGCCATCGTCGGAACGCTTGGCCTGCTCGGCGTCTACCGCACCGCCGTCTTCGTCCTGCTCGGCGGGCAATGGCTTTCCGGCCTGCCCTCGAGCCTCACCAATGTTCTTGCAACGACCGTATTCGGTATTCCGGTTCCTGCCCTGGTGATCGCGGTCGCTTATCTCATCGTCTGGCTGGCGTTGCGGCGAACGCCCTATGGGCTGCATCTGCTGGCGATCGGCAATTCGGAAGAGAAGGCGCGGCTGTCTGGCATACCGGTCATCAAGACCCGCTTCATGACCTTCCTCATCAGCGGCTTTCTGACCGGCATCGCCGCCACTTTCTATGTCGCCACCTACCGCAATGTCGAAATGACGATCGGCAGCACACTGGCGCTCGATGCCATTGCCGCGGTCATTCTCGGCGGCACCAGCATATTGGGCGGCAAATGCAGCCTGATCGGTACCGTGCTCGGCGTGCTTCTCCTGCGCATTCTCCAGAACGGACTGCTGTTGATCGGCGTCCCCTCGCTCTGGCAGCCTGTCGTCACTGGGGTTCTCATCATCGGCGTGCTTGGCTTCGAGGCAGTCTCCAACCGGCTGCCGCTTGGCCTGATCCAGCGGGCCCGCGCATGAAAACGCTCCGCAACCTGCAGGGCCCAGCCCTCACCCTGGCTTTGCTCTGCGCGCTCTGGCTGATCGTGATTGTCGGCCTGCTGGCGCTCAGACCTTCGGTCTTCAACCTCGGCACCGTCACCACCATCCTTCAGTTCTCGACGATCCTGGCGCTGGTCGGCCTTGGCCAGGCGCTGGTCATCCTGGCCGGCGGCGCCGGCATCGACCTGTCGGTCGGCGGCGCGGTCTCACTTTCGGCCATCGTGGCCATGCTTTGCATCAAGCTGGGCTTGCCGCCTGTCCTGCTGCCGGCCGTCTGCATCCTGGCAGGCGCAACGCTCGGTGCGTTGAACGGATGGCTGGTCAACGGGCTTGCCCTTCTGCCCTTCATCGCGACGCTGGGAACATTCTTCGTCTATTCCGGCGCGGCACTCGCTGTTACCGGAGGTGCCGCCCAGGCTGGCGTGCCGTCATGGCTGCTTGTCTGGGGCCGTGGCGTCGTCATGGGCATTCCCTTGCCTTTCCTGACGCTCGCCATCCCATGTTTCGTCCTGGCCGGCCTGATGCTGATCTCGACGGCTTGGGGGCGCTGGATCTACGCCATGGGCTTCAACGAACGCTCGGCCAAACTGGTCGGCATTCCGGTCGATCGCGTGCGCTTCATCCTCTATTGCTTGAGCGGCGCGCTCGCTGGTGCTGCTGGTCTGGTTTCACTCGCCTGGCTCGGCAGCGGCAGGCCTAATATCGGCCAGAACCTCGAACTCGAATCGCTCACCGCGGCCATGCTCGGAGGCATCGTCATCACCGGCGGACGCGGTGGCGTCGGCGGTGTGTTCGCGGCCGTCCTGCTGCTGGTCACGCTGAAGACCGGCCTTCTGCAATTGAACATCAACACGGTTTGGCAGGTGGGGATTGTCGGCGCCCTTCTGGTGTTCGTCCTTCTCGCCGACCGACTTTCCCAACGTTGGAGATCATGATGCCGTCCAAAGAAGAGATCATCGCCGCGCGCGTCGAGGCAGCCGCCGACCGCATCGTCGCAACGCTGAGCGATCTCGTCGCCTTCCCCTCCATCGTGAAATCCAATCCGAAGGAGGCCGGGCCCGGCGAGCGTGATTGCCAGCTCTATCTGCAGAAGCGCATCGAAGCGCTCGGCTTCACGACCGACCTCTGGGATCCGGATGGGCCCGCGCTCTACGAAAAGTACAAGGGGCGCGCCGGCGCCAACAAGGGCAGGACTTTTTCGGGCCGGCCCAATCTCGGCGGCATCCTGAAAGGCACCGGCGGCGGGCGCTCCATCATGCTCACCGGCCATATCGACGTCGTGCCACCGGGCGCCGCCAGCCACTGGGCGACCGACCCGTTCCAGCCCGTCCTCAAGGAGGGATTTCTGCACGGCCGCGGCACGGTCGACATGAAAGGCGGCGTCGCCTGCATGCTGATGGCCGTCGAGATCTTGAAGGAGCTCGACATTCCCCTGTCCGGCGATATCGTCTTCACGACCGTCGTCGATGAGGAGATTGGCGGCATGGGGTCGCTCGCCATGGTCGATCGCGGCTTTCACGCCGACGCCGGCATCATGACCGAACCGACGGCAAACAAGATCGCGCCGCTCTGCCACGGCATATTGTGGGGCAGGATCATCATCGACGGCATAGGCGGCCATGCCGAACTCACGCCGAATGCCTGGTATTCGAGCGGCCCGGTCGATGCCGTCCAGCTTTGCCGGCAAATCCTCGACGGCATCGACATCCTCAACCGGCGCTGGATGTTCGACCCCAGGAAGAACCATCCGCTGATGGATCTGCCCAACCAGATCATCGTCACCCAGATCAACGCCGGCGAACACCCCTCCTCGATGGCAGGACGCGGCGAGATCATCATCGACGCGCAATATCTGCCGAGCGAGCATGACGAGTTCAGGCTGGGCGGCAACGTCAAACGCGAAATCGAAGAGCATATCGCCAATGTCTGCCAGGCAGATCCCTATCTGCGAAAGCACCCGGCCCGCATAGAGTGGATCCTCGACGCGGACTGCGCCGAAATCCCGTCGGACAATCCGTTCGTCGGCGTCTTTCAGCAGGCGGTCGAGGAAGCCAATCTATCGCCCATTCTCAGCGGTTTCGGCGCGCACAGCGACATCGGCCTGCCGACCGGCCTTGGCAACACGCCGACCGTCAATTTCGGCCCCGGCGATCCGGCGCAGGCGCATCAGCCGAACGAACGCGTTTCGGTGCGCGATCTCGTCGATTGCACAAAGGCGATTGCGATTGCTGTCGAGAAATGGTGCCGCTGAACTTGCAGCGGGCCGAAGTCAGCCGCCAAACCGCGGCTCCGGAACGCCGGTCACGCCGAGGCCTGATATGGCGAACAGGCTGCCGCGCAGGACACCGTCGCCGGGAAAGCGCGGCAGCGGCGGCTTGGCCATCGAGGTGACATAGAGCGTGTCGAGCTTCGGCCCGCCGAACATGACGCTGGTGATCTTCTTCACCGGCATGTCGATGATGCGATCGACGCTGCCGTCAGGCGCATAGCGCACCAGGCGTCCGTCATAGACCAGCGCATTCCACAGATAGCCCTCGGCATCCACGGTCGAGCCATCGGCGGCCCCGCCCTTGCTGGTATCGACGCGCACGAAGGTGCGGCGGTTGGTGGCAGCCCCGGTGTCGATGTCGTAATCGTAGGCCCAGATCTCGCCGGTCCAGGTGTCGGCGAAATAGAAGGTGCGGTCGTCGGGGCTCCAGCACGGACCGTTGGAGCAGATGATGCCGGAATCGATCCGGGTGACGGAGAAATCCGGATCGAGCCGGTAGAGTCCGCCGGATGGCCCCTCCTCCATCGTGTCCATCGAGCCGGCGAAGAAGCGGCCGCGTCGGTCGACCTTGCCGTCATTGAGACGGTTCATCGGCCTGTCCGGCTCCGGATCATGGATCAAGGTCACATCGCCAGAGGCGAAATCGAGCAGATGGAAGCCGCGCTGCAGCGAGACGACCGCGCCGCTGCCATCCTTGCGCAGCGCCATCGAGCCGATCTTCATCGGCACGTCCCAGCAGCGGATCTCGCGCCCATCGGCGGTGGCACGAAACACACGCCCGTCGAAACTGTCGATCCAGTACAGGCGCTCCTGCTCGACGTCCCAGAGCGGGCCTTCGCCCAGCGTCGTCTTCACGTCCACCACGACTTCGATCTTCATGCCATCCTCCTCTGTTTCGACGACTGCAGCGCCTGGTCAGAAGGCGACCTTGTCGCCGCCCTTCAGTGACAGGATCTCGCGCGCCTCGTCCGGCGTCGCCACCGCCATGCCAATCCCCTCGATGATCTTGCGCGCCAGGAGAACTTGCTCGGCATTCGACTTGGCGAGTTTGCCCTTGCCGGCCCAAAGGCTGTCCTCCAGCCCGACCCGAATGTTGCCGCCGAGCGCTGCCGATTGCGCGGCGATGCGCAACTGGCTGGCGCCGGCGCCGAGCACCGACCAGCGGAACTGGTCGCCGAACAGCCGGTCCGCGGTGCGCTTCATATGGGCGACGTCTTCGGGATGGGTGCCGATGCCGCCGAGCAGGCCGAACACCGACTGCACGAAGAACGGCGGCTTCACCAGCCCGCGGTCGGCGAAGTGGGAGAGGTTGTAGAGATGGGCAATGTCATAGCACTCGAACTCGAAGCGCGTGCCATTGTCGTAGCAAGTCGCCAGAATGTACTCGATGTCCTTGAACGAGTTGCGGAAAACGAGGTCGCGCGTCGCCTCCAGATGGGGCTTTTCCCAGTCGAACTGGAAGGTCTCGTATTTGTCGGCGAGATGATAGAGCCCGAAATTGATCGAGCCCATGTTGAGGGAAGCCACTTCCGGCTTGAACTGGGCGGCCGGGCGCACGCGCTCCTCGACCTTCATGTAGGGGCTGCCGCCGGTGGTGATGTTGATGGCGGCATTGGTGCCTTGCTTGACGCGCGGCAGGAAGCGGGCGAAGGCCTCCGGCGTCTGGTCGGGTTTGCCGGTTTCCGGGTCGCGCGCATGCAGGTGCAGGATCGCCGCACCGGCCTCTGCCGCGGCGATCGCCTCCGAAGCGATCTGGTCCGGCGTGATCGGCAGATAGGGCGACATGGTCGGCGTATGGATCGCGCCCGTCACCGCGCAGGTGATGATAACCTTGCCTTTGGCCGCCGTGGCGCCTGATTTGCGGCTGGTTTCTTTCATTGTCCGAACTCCTGATCCGATTTCTTCTTGTGTGCCGCCAGCGCCATCAGCCGGCGATCCCGCCAGACCTGCCGGTCGCCCAGGCTCTCCCTAGGCAAGCGCTTGCTGCGCTCGGCCTCGACGGTTTTCATGACCTCGCCCGCCCAGTCGACCCGGCGCAGCATCTGCGGAAAAATGTTGGAATAGATGCCCTGGTAGCGCTCGACATAATCGCGCACACCGCCGGGCGCATTGAGGTCGATGGTCTCGAACGGTCCCATGAACGACCAGCGGAGCGCCAGCCCGTCACGGATGCCGATGTCGACATCCTCAACGCTGGCGTAGCCATCCGCGACAAGCCGGAAAGCTTCCTCCAGCAAGGCGCCCTGCAAGCGGTTCATGATGAAGCCGTCGAGCTCGCGCTTCATCACCAGCGGCGCATGGCCGGCATCGATGAGGAAGGCACGGGTTCTTTCAAGCGTCTCGGCCGATGTCCACGGCGCCGGCACCACCTCGGCCGCCGGAATGAGATAGGGCGGGTTGATCGGATGCACGACCAGGCAACGGTGCCGCCCTTGCAGATGGTCGGTGAATTTCGACGGCAACAGCGCCGAGGTGGAACTGGCGATGACAGTTTGCGGGCCAGCAAGGCTGTCGATCAGGGAATACACCTGCCGCTTCACATCGAGGTTTTCAGGTGTGTTCTCCTGGACATGGGCTGCATCGGCCAGCGCCTCCGCCAGCTCGGCGACGATGGCTATGCGGCCAAGTACGATGTCGACGGACTGCCCACGCAGCAGATCGCTCGCGGCAAGATCGCCCAGCACACCTTCTATATAGTCGCGCGCGCCACCTGTCGCGGCAGGCGACTGGTCCCACATCCGTACATCATGGCCGGCGCGGGCGAAGCTGATCGCCCAGGCCCGCCCGATGAACCCGGTTCCGACAATCGCGACATTAGCCATGGAGTGTTCCTCAGAGTGTTTCGACGTTGCCGTCGACGCCAAGCGACTGGCCCGAAATGTTGATGCCCGCGTCGGACAACAGGAATGCGACCATTGAGGCGACGTCATAAGGACTGGTCATGCGGCGCAGCGAGATGTTCTGCAGATAGCGCCCGGTCATCTCCTCATGACTGATGCCGACTTGCTTGGCGCGTGCCGAGATGACGCCTTCGATGCGCGGTCCCTCGATGATGCCGGGCAGGATGGCGTTGACCCTGATGCCGTGTGGCCCAAGCTCCTTGGCGAGGCTCTGCGTGAAACCGATGACGCCGAACTTGGCCGCCGAATAGGGCGTGCGGAACGCGTAGCCGTGACGGCCGGCCGCCGAGGACATCGAGACGATCGAGCCGCCGCCCGCCACCTTGATCAGCGGCACGGCGCGCCGGGCGCAGAGGAACTGGCCGGTGAGACAGATGTCGATGCAGCGTCGCCAGTCGTCCGGCTCGATCTCGTCGACGCCACCGGTCGGCCCGGCAATGCCGGCATTGTTGATCAGCGCGTCGAGCCCGCCGAGTTTTTCCTTGACCGTCTCGAACAGCCGGTCGACGTCGTCGTCGCGCGAGACATCCGCCTTGACCGCTGCGACCAAATCGATCTTGCCGGGAGCCGCGGCCAGCGCCTCGTCGGAAATATCGCAGACGACGATGCGGGCGCCGAGCCGCGAAAGCGTGTCGGCGATGGCGAAGCCGATGCCGCCGGCGCCCGCCGTCACCAGTACGCGCTGTCCTTTCAGCCCGGCCAGAAATTCGTCCGCCGATGCGGGTGCCTTTGTGCTCATCGTCCTGTCCTTTTTATTGCAGCCGCCGTTCGCGCAGCGCCATGACGGCACCCAGAACGACCAGCCCGTAAAGAATTGCCCTCGTAGCGTAGGGCAGCGTGGTGCCGGCCAGCAGCATCTGCAGCGCGGTCAAAAGCAGCACGCCGCCGAGCATGCCGAGATAGTGGCCGCGCCCGCCGGTGATCAGCGCGCCGCCGACCACCACGACCGCGATCGACGGCAACAGATAATCGTCGCCCATGCCTAGGCTCGCCTGACCGGAAAAACCGGTCAGCATGATGCCGACGATAGCAGCACAAACGGCCGACAACATGTAGACCAGGATCAGCGTACGCTCGACGCCGATGCCTGACAGGCGCGCCGCGCGCAGCCCGTTGCCAATGCCGTAGACCCGGCGCCCGAACGCCGTGCGTCCAAGCAGCAGCACCGCCCCGACGACGAAGACGACCATCAGCAGGACGATCGGCGTCACGAAACCGAGCTTGGCTGTCATGAACCAGCGCAGCATCGGCGAGGAGAAACCGGCCGGCGTTCCTTGCGAATAGATGAGCGCGAAGCCCTGCAGGATGCCGTTCGTGGCAAGCGTCATGACGATCGGCGAGATGCCGAGATAGGCGATGCCGAAGCCATTGGCGAAGCCGATGGCGCAGGCCATCACCAGCACGACCGGCAAGGCATAGACAAGCGCCGCGTCGGAGCCATTGACCATGCCGGCCAGGATGATGCCGGAAATGCCGATCGTCCACGGCACGGAGAGATCGAGGCCGCCGGTCAGGATGACCGTTCCCTGCCCCAGCGCCAGGACGGCGAGGAAGGACGACAGCACCAGCAGGGAGTTCCAGTAACCCGGATTGAGGATGGCGCGGCCGAGCCAGACCTGCGTGACGACCACGATGATGAGCAGGCAGACATAGGCGGGCAGCGCATAGCGCAACGTCTCGGCGTTGCGCAGGCGGAAAGCCGGGCGCGGCGCTGCCGGACCGCGCTGGCCTTGCGAAGGCCCAGTGATCTTCAGCCGCCTGTCGACCGGTTCAAGCTGCGAGGGCAAGATGCCGGCGCGCCAGGCGGCGAGCCGGGCGCGCGCCGCGCGCAGTTGCACGGCAAGCACCGATGCGTGAGACAAGGATCCGGCCAGGGCCGCCAGCACCAGAATGGTGCCTTCCGCGATGGTCGCATAGTAAGCCGACACATTGAGCACCAGCAGGATGTTCACCACCATCATCAGGATATAGGCGCCGAAGACGGTGCCCACCGGACCACCCTGCCCGCCGCCAAGCCGCGTGCCACCGACCACCACCGCCGCGAACATCGACAGCAGCAACGGATTGCCGACCAGCGGGTCGCCGCTGCCGGTCTGCGCGCTGATGAACACGCCGGCAAGGCCGTAGCAGCCGCCGGCGATCACATAGACGGCAAAGCGTACCAGCACGACATTGATGCCGACGGCAGCCGCCGAATCCGGGTCACTGCCAACGGCATAGAGTGCTGTGCCGAAACGGGTTCCCTTCAGCCAGAACCAGGCGAGCAGGACGACGCCGATCACGACCAGCGGCATTGGCAGCCAGCCGGTGATCGCGTTACCCAGATAGAAGGTGCCGAGATCGGGCGACACGAAGCCACCTGGCTTGTCCATCACCAGCAGCGTGACACCTTGCAGGATGAACATGGTGGACAGAGTCACCACGATGGGCTGCATGCGCAGCACGGCGATGAAGAAGCCGTTGAAGGCACCGACCGCCATGCCGACGCCGATGCCGACCGCCGTCCACAGCAGGATGCTGGCGCCCGGCGCCATCGGGTCCATGCTCGATGCCAGCACAGCATTGACCAGCGAAATCACCGCACCGGCGGAGAGGTCGAAGCCACCCGACAGGATGACGATGGTCTGGCCGATCGCCGCCAGCGCCGAGGTCGCGCCGCCGCTCGACAGGAACGACACGTCGAAATAGGTCAGCGGCCCGGCACTGATCCCGTCAACAATGAAAAGCAGGATCGCAAGCACGGCCGCGGCAATCAGCGCGCCGCGATTGCGCATCAGCGCGCGGCGCAGCCCGAAACCAGCGGAAGCAGGAGGTGAAACGCTGCTCATGCGGCTGCTTCTCCGGCATGGCCGAGCGCCGGACGCATGATGGCGGGCTCGGTGATGGCGTCACCTTCGAGCTCGGCCGCGATACGCCCATCGTAAAGAACAAGGACCCGGTCGCATTGGTGGACCAGTTCGGGAATTTCCGTCGAGTGCAGCAGGATCGAGCCACCGGCGACGACGTAGTTTCGCATCATCACATAGAGCTCATGCTTGGTGCCGACATCGATGCCGCGTGTGGGATCGAACAGAAGCAGGATGCGGCTCTGCGCCACCAGCCATTTGGCGATGGCGATCTTCTGCTGGTTGCCGCCCGAAAACGCCCCGGCCCGTGTCCACAGCGCCCGGCGGTCGACCTCGACAGTGGCGAAAGCCTCCTCGACGGAGCGGGTCTCGGCAGCGGCATCGACAAGGCCGAAGCGCGTGAAGCGCGACACCACGGGCAAAGTGGCGTTCTGGCTGCCCGACAGTTTCAGGAACAGGCCTTCGGATTTGCGGTCCTCCGGCACCAGGCCGATGGCCATGTTGGACCGCAAGGCATCCGCCGGTGAGCCGAGCCAGACCTTGCGGCCGTCGACAAGGACGTCGCCACGGATGATTTCGGCCATGCCGAAACAGGCCAGGAACAAATCCTGCTGGCCCATGCCTTGCAGTCCGGCAACGCCGAGGATCTCACCCCGGCGCAGGTCGAAGTGCGCGCCATCGAGCTTGCGCCCGACCTTGAGGTCGCGCACGCCCAGAACCGCTGGACCGAAGGCCTGGGCGCTATCAGGCTTGGGCGGGAAAGTCTGCTCGATGCTGCGGCCGATGATCTTCTCGATGACGTCGCCGTCGGTGACATCGGCAACCGGCGCGGTGACGATGTGGCGGCCGTTTCTCAGGATCGTCAGCGTGTCGCAAAAGGCGCGCACCTCGCGCATGCGATGGGTGATGAAGACGATGGTCGTGCCCGCCGCCTTCAGCCTGGCGATGATGTCGCCCAGCCAGTCGACATCGCGGCCGGCAAGCGTCGAGGTCGGCTCGTCGAGCAAAAGGATGCGCGGCTTGCGATAGACGGCGCGCGCGATCTCGATCTTCTGCCGCACCGAAAGCTCGAGTTCGCTCACCTCGGCGTCGAGATCGACGGAAAAACCGAGCTCGTCGATGTGGCGGCGGACCGCATTGCGGGCGGCATTGCGGCGGATCAGACCGGAGATGCCGACGGGAGCGTAGGGCAACAGCATGTTGTCGAGGACGGAGAGATCGCGCACCAGGGTCATCTCCTGGAACGCCGTCTGCACGCCTAGCGCATGGGCCGTGCGCGGCGCGCCATAGCCGATCTCCTTGCCGAAGACCCTGATTTGACCGGCGCTCGGTCGCACCAGTCCCGACAGCAGTTTCACCAGCGTCGACTTGCCGGCTCCGTTTTCACCCAGCAACGCATGAACGCTGCCGGGCTCGATCCTGAACGACACGTCGTCCAGCGCGACGGTGGCACCGAACGCCTTGCTGATGCCGTCGATCTCGATGGCGGGAAGCTCGGAGGGGTCTGTCATTGTCCTGGATCGCCGGGCTTTTGATCGACATGCATTAGGGCGGATCGACGATGCGCGGACAAGTCCGCGCATCGTCAGGATTGCCTTGGGAGGCTCAGTTTTCGGGCTGGCCGACGAGTGCGGCATTGAGGCCGACCTCGGGTGTCTGGTCCGAAAAGATCGAGGCGAACCAGCCGGGGTTGGACACCAGTGACGGCTTGAAGACGTTGCAGCCGGCCTTCATCTCCGCCCAGGTGCCTTCATCGCACAGCTTGATCGTCTCATTGGTGACGAGCGGCAGCGGCAGGATCGTGGTCTTCGGCACGTCCTTGCCCTCGATCGCCTCGACGGCAAGTTTTAGCGCCAGCGCCCCGGAATAAGGCGGCGAGGCATAGGAAATGCGCTGCGCACCTGCAGGGGCATAGGGCGGAGCCGCCCCCTCGACTTCGGTGCCCTCCGGCAGCATCTGGATGCGGCCGCCATTGGATCCTTCACCGGCGCAAGGCAGGAGTTCGCTGGCCTTTTTGCCGGCCTCGAGCTGCATCGAGTTGGCGGTGAAGCAACCGACCTGCATCCACAGCCCGTTGATGTCGTTCCAGTTGCGCGTAGCCAGAATCTTGGAGAGCTCGGTGCGGGCAACCGCCTGGCTCCACATGCCGACAGCCTCGCCGACAATCTTGATGTCGGGATATTTGGCAAAGACTTCCTTGGCGGCCTTGGTCCGCTGGTCGTCGACGGATGTTCCTGGAACGCCGGTGATGGCGATGATGTTGCCCTTGCCGTTGAGCTTCTTCACCAGCCATTCGGCGGTCACCCTGCCCGCTTCCAGCTGGTCGATATGAACGTTGTAGGCACAAGGTTCAGTGATCTCGGCGTCGTAGGCGAAGACCTTCACGCCCTTGTCGCAGGCATTCTTCACGACCTGATTGAGCGCGGTCGGCGAGATCGGATAGACGACGATCGCCTCGGCGCCGCTTTGCACCATGGCGTTGATCTGCTGGATCTGGCGTTGTGCGTTGGGCCCGGCGACCTGGACCTGCAGGTCGACCTTGTCGGCAAGGCTCTTGTAACCGGCCATGGCCTTGACCATGTTTGCCGCCTCGGCCTGCCAATCATTGCCGATGTAGCTCATGCTGAGAAAGATCTTGTGCTTTTCGGCGGCTTGCGCGCCCGACATGCCAAAGGCGCAAGCAGCCATGCCCGCCAGCAGCGCGAGCCGCCGGACTTTCAATCCGATACCCATGTGAATTCCTCCCGAAACGAACGACCGAATGCCTCCCGAGGGCACGAAACGTAGCCCTCGCCATCCGATGTCGATAACCCTAACATCATTTGATCAAAGATCAATGATGAAATATCTTTATACCAAGCCGCCGGTCGCATACGCTTGACGCGGCAGCCGGAACCCTGCATTCCGGGAACGGGTTGTGGCGCGGCCTTTGCGCGGAAAGGTTGATGGGAGATGGCCGGAGCGGCGTTCAGGAAGCCTGGTGTCGAGATCGTGCCCCTGTCCAGGGAGACCCTGCAGGACAGGGTCTATCGCCATGTCACCGAATTGATCCTCGACGGCAGCATCGTGCCTGGCGAGATGGTGACGGTGCAAAGCCTGGCCGACGCCTTCGGGGTCAGTCCTATGCCGGTCAGGGAGGCGTTGCGGCGGCTGACGGCGGCCAATGCCTTGATGGTTGTTTCAGGCCGCTCGATCGGCATTCCCGCACTCAGCCGCGCGCGCCTCGTCGATCTCAGGAATGTCCGCTTCGAGATCGAAGCAATCGCCGCCGCATGGGCGGCAGAGCGCATCGACGATCAGGGCATCGTGCAGCTCGGCCAGCATTTGGCCGCGCTCGAACAGGCCAATGCGGCGGGTGACGTCAAATCCTATCTGCGCGCCAACTACGCCTTTCATTTCTCCATCTACCGGGCGGCCGGCTCCGAAAACATCCTCAACATCATCGAGAATTTGTGGCTGCAGATCAGCCCCTATTTCAACATGCTGCATGATTCCGGAAACTATTCGACCGCCAACGAGCATCACCAGGCGATGTATGCGGCGCTGCGCAGCCGCGACGCCGAAGCCGTCCGCCAGGCCATCCGCGCCGATATCGACGCCGCCTTCGACGTCCTGGTCGACCTGCTGAAATAGGCTTGATAAGCCAGCTAAAATAGACGTGTGCCTCCGCTCACATTCTCCTCGAGCGCGGTCCGGAATTCCCGCTCGAACGCCTGCTGCAGCATGGAAGAGACCTGAGCCCTGTTTCTGACCATGTAGATGTCGCAGAGAAGATCGGGGCTGAAGGGGCGTATCGTCAATTTGCCTGCCCATCGAGCCGCCGAGAACGGATCGACGATCGACACGCCCAGACCCTGTGCGACCAGGGCGCACGCCGTATCGGCGAATGGTGTTTCGAAACGGTGGTCGACGGCAACGCCGGCATGATCCAGGACACGCTCGATATCCTGCCGCGTGCGGTCCTCGCGGCCAAGCGCGATGAATTCCTGCCCTTCCAGCCGGGGTGCGAAAATCACGCTGTCATTGGCGAATGCATGGTCAAGCGGCGCTACGCAGACGCATTCTGTCTGGAAAATCAGATCGCAGGCGATGGCCGGATCGACCACCGGCATCTGAATGAGGCCGATGTCGATCTCCTTGTTTGCCGTCAATTCCGCGATCCGCAGCGAGGCCGCCGGAAAGATGCTCATGCGCGCCTTCGGGTGATGCCCGGCAAACGATTTCAGGAAACGAGGCAAGACGATGCTGGCAAGCGCCGGATAGACACCGATCATCAGTCGCCCGGCTTCCAGTTGCCTGATATCTCCGGCCAGGCGCCGTATCCTTGCCATTCCCTTGACGATCCGCCCGACCTCTTCGTTGAGAAGCATGGCTTCCGCCGTCGGAACGAGACGCCCCGCCCGACGAATGAAGAGCGGGATTTTCAGCGCATGTTCCAGGTTCGAGATATGCGCGCTGACTGAAGGCTGGGCGATGTGCAGAATCTCGCTCGCACCGGTCACCGTCCCCGCCTCCATGACCGCCCGGAATGCTTCAAGCTGCTTGTAGTTCATCAGCAATCCCCAGATCGAGTGGCTTAAAATCTATAGGAAAAAGCTATATTCCGCGCAACATTTCATATTGGAATGCGTCGCAAGATTCCTTTCTAGTCAAGCGAATACCCGCTCCAGTCAGTTCTGGATAGACATTCGCCGACGGCGAAAAAGATCGATACCTCGCCTGCCCTGTGTGAGGATATCGGTTTTTCCTATCCTCGGCGGTGAGGCTGCGGGCGTTTCAAAAACAAGAGTGGGAGCTTCGCATGATCAGAAATATCATCCTGGCGGCAGCGCTATCGCTGGCCGGCCTTTACTCAAATGGTGAGGCGTTGGCGCAGGACGCGCTCCATATCCGCATTGCAACAGAAGGCGCTTATGCGCCGTGGAACTATACGCTCCCCGATGGCACGCTTGCCGGCTATGAGATCGACCTCGCCAAGGAATTGTGCAAGCGCATGAAGGCGCAATGCGAGATCGTCGCGCAGAACTGGGACGGAATGCTGCCGGCGCTGAACGCCGGAAAATTCGATGCGATCATCGCCTCCATGGGCGTCACGCCTGAGCGAGCGGAAGTGGCCGCTTTTTCGGATCCCTACTCCACGGCACCCAATGCTTTCCTGGCGCTGAAGGGCAGCGGTTTGGCGCAGGCCCTGCCCTGGCATGACAAATTCGATCTCCGCGACAATGCGGCGGGATTGAACGGGGCCTCCGGATCAAAGGACATTGTCGAAAAGCTCGACGTGGCGCTCAAGGGAAAAGTCCTCGGCATCCAGGGATCGACGACCGCCGGCAAATTCGTCGAGGAATATCTGAAGGACGCGGTCACGGTCAGATCCTACAAAACGCAGGACGAAGCCAATCTCGATCTTCTGGCGGGTCGAATCGATCTCACCATGGCCAACATCACGGTTCTCGCCGAGGCGCTGAAAAGGCCTGACATGGCTGAGGCGGAACTCGTGGGACCGACTTTTCTCCTGGCCAGCGGAACAAGCGTGGCCTTTCGCAAGAGCGACACCGCGTTGAAGGACAAGTTCAACGCCGTGATCCACGAGGTCAACGCCGACGGTTTCAACAAGGCGCTGACGGAGAAATGGTTCGGCGTCGATATCTCCGTGAAGAATTGAGACGAACGAGCGAGAGCGCTTCGCGTCTTTCCCCGATTGTCGCCTCTTGACGCAATGAGCGACCCGGCGCCGGGTCGCTCACTTCGTACCTCTCATGCAGCTCGTTTCAGGGATGTCAGACCGCAATGACAGCTTCCGATTTCGTTCTGGGATTTGGTGAGGGCGGCTGGGGAGCGGCACTGCTTCAAGCCGCGATGACGACGCTCGCCGTGGCATTGACCGGCTACGCCTTCGGCCTCCTGGTGGGCAGCTTCGGGGCGAGGGCGAAGATCAGGGGTGGCGTTCTTCCGCGGTTGCTCGCCGAAGCCTACACTACCGTGCTTCGAGGCATACCGGACATCCTCGTCATCTATCTCTTCTACTTCGGGTCAAGCGCGGTCCTGACACCGCTGGCCGGCCTGTTCGGCATTTCGGGTTTCGTCAGCCTGCCGGGATTCATGGCCGGAGCGCTGGCGATCGGGCTGGTGTCCGGTGCCTATCAGGCTGAAGTCATGCGCGGTGCCTATCGCGCGGTTTCACCCGGAGAGATCGAAGCGGCGATCGCCGCCGGCATGTCCCGCATGACGATGTTTCGCCGCATCGTCGCGCCGCTGGTGCTGCGGCATGCACTGCCGGGTCTCGGCAATGTGTGGCAGCTGGTGCTCAAGGAATCTGCCTTGGTCTCGGTCACCGGGCTCGTGGAAATTCTGCGGCAGGCGCAGATCGGCGCGGGATCGACCGGCCAGCCCTTCACATTCTTCTTTGCCGCCGCCGTCCTGTATCTGGCCATCTCATCGTTCTCGACATGGCTTCTACGGTGGACCGAGGGACGGCTTACATTCGGCGCGAGGCGGGCCTGATGGATCTTCCATTCCTGTACGAGACACTGCTGAAGCTTCTGACCGGGGTGCCGCTGACATTGCAGCTCGCAATATCCTCCGTGGGGCTGGGTGCCGTTCTGGCCGTCATGCTCGCCCTGGCGCGGTTGTCGGGTCTGCGGCTCCTGGTTTGGCCCGCGTCCTTCTACGTCTTCATCTTCCGCTCCACGCCGCTGCTTGTGCAGATTTTCCTGATCTATCATGGTCTTGGCCAGTTCCATGTCGTGCGGGCCAGTTTTCTCTGGCCTCTCCTGCGCGAACCCTATTGGTGCGCGCTCATCGCCTTGACCTTGAACACCGCCGCCTATTCCAGTGAAATCATTCGCGGTGCATTGCTGTCGGTTCAATCAGGTCAGATCGAGGCCGCGCGGGCCTGCGGCATGTCGACCTTCACGCTTCACCGCCGCATCGACTTCCCGCTTGCCTTGCGCCATGCGCTACCAGGATACGGCAATGAGTTCATCCTGATGATAAAATCGACGGCGCTGGCCTCCATCATCACCCTGATGGAGGTGACCGGCCTGGCGGCGCAGCTCATTTCCGAATCCTTCCGTGCCATCGAAATCCTGATCGTCGCGGCTGCGATCTATCTCTTCCTCAATTTTACCGTCACGCGGCTCGTTCAGTGGGCCGAATACGCGCTGAGCGCCGATCTGAGGCCGCCGCCGGCTGCGGCCCCCAGGCAAGGAGGAACCACCCTATGACCGACCAGCTCAAGCCGGCCGTGCGCCTGACGGAACTCCGCAAGAGCTTCGGTGCCTTCGAGGTGCTCAAAGGCATCTCGCTCGAAGCGATGGAAGGTCATGTCGTCTCCATCCTCGGCTCCTCCGGCTCCGGCAAGTCGACCATGCTGCGCTGCATCAACATGCTGGAAACGCCCGATAGCGGCCGGATCGAAGTCGGCGGAGAGACCATCCGGCTGAAGCAGGGGAGCGGCAGGACGCGGCCGGCCGACAGGCCCCAGTTGCAGCGCATGCGCGCGAGCATCGGCATGGTGTTTCAAAGCTTTAATCTGTGGTCTCATATGACGATCCTGGAAAACCTGATCGAGGCCCCAATCCATGTCCAGAAGCGTCCCCGCGCCGATTGCGTGGAGGAGGCTGAAGCGCTGTTGGAAAAGGTCGGCATTGCTGAGAAGCGCAATCATTATCCTGCCCATCTGTCCGGCGGTCAGCAGCAGCGGGCGGCCATCGCCCGCGCGCTGGCCCAGCAGCCGAAGGTCATGCTTTTCGATGAGCCGACCTCCGCACTCGACCCTGAGCTTGTCGGCGAGGTCCTGCGTGTCATGCGCGCGCTCGCCGAGGAAGGCAGGACGATGCTGGTCGTTACCCATGAAATGGGCTTCGCCCGGGACGTCTCCAGCAAGGTCGTGTTCCTGCACAAGGGCGAGGTCGAAGCGGAAGGCTCTCCCCGCGAAATGTTCGCTGCCGGCCGGTCCGAATGCTTCCGGCAATTCCTGTCCGGCGGCAACGGCTTGAAGTGAGCCGACCTTTCCACGCATGCGATACACACGACAAAATATCTGAGAAGGAACTGACAGCATGACTACACAGGCCCCCGCGTCTGAAATCGTGATCGTCGGAGGCGGCATCTACGGTACGAGCCTTGCCTACAACCTGGCGCAGGTCGGCAGGACCGTTATGCTGCTCGAGGCCGACGACATCGCGGCCGGCGCATCGGGCGGTTCCGGTGAACGGGGCGTGCGCGCAAACAGCCGCGACTTGCGCGAACTGCCGATGGCGACTGTCGGCTTTCCGCTCTGGGCGAGATATCAGGAACAATTCGAAGGCGGCGTCGGCTACCGCCGGATCGGCGGCCTTCATCTCTTCAATATCCCCCATGGCGGCCATGAACATGAAGTGCGCGGCACCATGGAAGCCATGGCCATGGCACAGAACGCGCTTGGCGCTCCCTCTCAGCTTCTCAACCGTGACGAAACGCTGGAACGTGAGCCGGAATTGTCGGGGGATCTGATCGGCTCGATCTACTGCCCAGATGACGGTGTGTGCGACCACACCTTCGCCACGCTGGCCTTCGCCAAACAGGCGCGCAAGGCTGGCGCGAACCTGCGCACCGGCACGCGCGTCACCGAAATCCTCCACGACAAAGGGCGGGCAACAGGAGTGAGGCTGGCGAGCGGCGAAGTTGTGCTGGTTGGCGATAAGCTCGTTCTCCTGGCCAACAACGGCGTCCTGCCGTTGCTGAAACCGGTTCTCCAGCTGCAAGAAATCATGCCCGTCACCACGCTGATGCCGCAGATGATGTTTGTCACCAACCCGCACGACAAAAAGATCAATCATCTTCTCGGCCATGCCCACCGCACGCTGTCCGTGAAGCAGATCCAGGATGGGACGTTGATGCTTTCAGGCGGCCAGAGCGTCGCCTATACGCCGGAGGGCCGTTGGAAGGGGTCGCTCAGCGCGACAGCTCTCGGCCTGACCGATGCCATCGCGACCTTGCCCTTCATCGACGAGTCCACCTTCCTGAAGGTCGATGCGTCCCGCGTCGAAAGCTGTGCGGTCGATGGCATCCCGATTGTCGACACGCCCGCTGCCTTGGACAACACCATCTATGGGTTCGCCTGGACCGGCCATGGCTTCGCCATCGCCCTTGGCTTCACCAAATACCTCACGGACTGGATTGTCGGCGGTGAAAAGCCGCGAGCGCTCGAAGTCTTTTCGGGAAAACGGCTTCGGGGGCCGCGCTCCAGCTAGGACGTCTCGTTCTTGTAACGCGCTGCCGCAAACACCCGACACACGTCCGGCCGGCGAAAGCAACGTTTTGCACATCAAATAGACGGCTCTGGAATTTCAACCGGAAAGCGAGCATGATGCGGCTTGGTATTTCGCAAGCCTGCTTCGCGCGCCGCGAAATATCCGGAGGAACGGGACATGGCCATTGCGCTTGTACTCGTTTTGATCGTCGTGGGCTCGGTGCTGTTCCACTTCCTGAGCCCATGGTGGTGGACGCCTATTGCCTCGAACTGGGACTATATCGACCACACCATCATCATCACGTTCTGGATCACCGGCGTCGTCTTCGCCGCCGTCGTTCTCTTCATGGCCTATTGTGTCTTCCGCTTCCGACACAAGGAAGGCAGTCGCGCCGCCTATGAACCGGAGAACAAGCGGCTGGAATCGTGGCTGACGATCGTCACCGCGGTCGGCGTAACCTCCTTGCTGGTTCCTGGCCTGTTCGTCTGGAGCCGCTTCGTCAACGTTCCGAGCGACGCCACCGAGATCGAGGTTATCGGCCAGCAATGGCAGTGGAGCTTCCGCTTGCCCGGCAAGGACGGCAAGCTCGGCACGTCGGACACCCGCGACGTATCAGCTGAAAACCCGCTCGGTGTTATCCCCGGCGATCCCAACGGCCAGGACGATGTCGTGGTCGAAGCGGCCGACCTGCATCTGCCGGTCGGCAAGCCGGTCAAGGTGCTGCTGCGCTCGATCGACGTGCTGCATGATTTCTACATACCGGAATTCCGCGCCAAGATGGACATGATCCCGGGTTCGGTCACCTATTTCTGGTTCACCCCGACCAGGACCGGAAGCTTCCAGGTCCTGTGCGCCGAATTGTGTGGCCAGGGCCATCCCCTGATGCACGGCGTCGTCATGGTCGACACCGAACAGGACTACCTGGCCTGGCTCGGCCAGCAGCAGACTTTCGCGCAACTGTCGGCGCCCCAGAAAACAGGCTCGGCAGACCAGACGCCGGGCACGACGATGCCGTCGGGTTTGAAGGTTGCAGCACAGCTCGAAACGGTCGGGTCTCGCTGAAAAGAACACGGAGGTGTTCCTATGGTCGACATCACCCCTGCAGATGGCATCCCGCCGGCCGAAGTCGCGGAAGTGGAACTCTACCATCCGCACAGCTGGTGGACGAAGTACATCTTCTCGCAAGACGCCAAGGTCATCGCCATCCAGTATTCGGCGACGGCAACGTCGATCGGCCTTGTGGCGCTGGTGCTGTCCTGGCTGATGCGGCTGCAGCTCGGCTTTCCCGGCACATTCGACTTCATCACCCCGGAGGCCTACTACCAGTTCATCACCATGCACGGCATGATCATGGTGATCTACCTGCTCACCGCGCTCTTCCTCGGCGGCTTCGGCAACTATCTCATTCCGCTGATGGTCGGCGCGCGCGACATGGTCTTTCCCTATGTCAACATGCTGAGCTACTGGATCTACCTGCTCGCCGTCCTGGTTCTGGTGTCGAGCTTCTTCGCGCCGGGCGGACCGACAGGTGCCGGCTGGACGCTCTACCCGCCGCAAGCCATCATGAGCGGCACACCAGGCGGTCAGGACTGGGGCATCATCCTGATGCTTTCCTCGCTGATCCTGTTCATCATCGGCTTTACCATGGGCGGCCTGAACTATGTCGTGACGGTGCTGCAGGGCCGCACGCGCGGCATGACAATGATGCGTCTGCCACTGACGGTCTGGGGCATCTTCACCGCGACCGTCATGGCGCTGCTCGCCTTCCCGGCACTGTTCGTCGCCTGCGTGATGATGCTGCTTGACCGCACGCTCGGCACCTCCTTCTTCATGCCGGCGATCTCCGAGATGGGCGAGCAACTGCCGCACAATGGCGGCAGCCCGATCCTGTTCCAGCATCTGTTCTGGTTCTTCGGCCATCCCGAAGTCTACATCGTGGCGCTGCCGGCCTTCGGCATCGTATCCGACCTGATCAGCACCCATGCGCGCAAGAACATCTTCGGCTACCGGATGATGGTCTGGGCCATCGTCGGCATTGGCGCGCTGAGCTTCGTGGTCTGGGCGCACCACATGTATGTCAGTGGCATGAACCCCTATTTCGGCTTCTTCTTCGCCACCACGACATTGATCATCGCCGTTCCGACCGCCATCAAGGTATACAATTGGGTGCTGACCTTATGGCGCGGCGACATCCATCTCACCATACCGATGCTGTTCGCTCTGGCCTTCATCGTCACCTTCGTCAATGGCGGGCTGACCGGGTTGTTTCTCGGCAACGTCGTCGTCGATGTTCCCCTGTCCGATACGATGTTCGTCGTCGCCCATTTCCATATGGTCATGGGTGTCGCCCCGATCACCGTGGTGTTCGGCGCGATATACCATTGGTACCCGAAGGTCACCGGCCGCATGCTCGACGAGACGCTGGGCCGGTTCCATTTCTGGGTCACGTTCCTCGGCGCCTACCTGATTTTCTTCCCCATGCACTATCTCGGCCTGATGGGCGTGCCGCGGCGCTATGCCGAACTGACCGACATGACCATCATGACGGAGTCTGCCCATCACCTGAACTCGTTCATCAGCATCATGGCCTTCATCGTCGGCTTCGCCCAGATGGTCTTCCTGTTCAATTTGATCTGGAGCATCCGCCATGGCCGCGAGGCCGGCGGCAACCCGTGGCGGGCTACGACGCTGGAATGGCAGACGCCGCAAACACCGCCGCCGCATGGCAATTTCGGCAAGGACCTGCCCATCGTCTACCGCTGGGCCTACGACTACAGCGTGCCGGGTGCCAAGGAAGACTTCATCCCGCAGAACGTGCCGGGCGCCTTCGCCCCCTCCAGGGAGCCAGCATGAGCGTGATCCTGGTCTTCTTGCTGGTGATCGCCGGCTTTGCCGGCTGGTGGCTTTCGCACCAGCGGCTGACGGCCAAGCCATGGCTGGAGCAAGGCTTGGCCGGGGATCTCGTCGGCTTCGACCGGTCGGCGCTACCCACCGCCAAGATCGGCCTCGGCGTTTTCCTCGCCGTCGTCGGCTGCCTGTTTTCGCTCTTCACCAGCGCTTATTTCATGCGGATGGCGGTGTCGGACTGGCAGCCGCTGCCGCTGCCGCGTCTGCTCTGGCTGAACACAGGCGTGCTGGTGCTGAGCAGCGTCGCGTTGCAATGCGCCGTATTCGCCGCGCGCAAAGGCCAGATCGACAACGTCCGGCTCGGCCTTGCCACGGCCGGGCTGACCGCGCTCGCCTTCCTGGTCGGACAGCTCGTGGCGTGGCGGCAACTGACCGAAGACGGCTACCTGCTGAGCGCCAATCCAGCCAACAGCTTTTTCTACCTGATCACCGGGATGCATGGCCTGCACATATTGGGCGGTCTGATCGGTCTCGGCAGGACGACCGCCGGCGCCTGGAACGGAGTGCGGCCGCAGCGGCTGCGCCTCAGCGTCGAGCTCTGCGCCATGTACTGGCATTTCCTCCTCTTCGTCTGGCTGGCCATCTTCGCCCTTTTGGCCGGCTGGGCTGCGACGTTCATCGATATTTGCCGGCAACTGCTGACCTAGGAGATAGGGATGGCTGAGACGACAGTGACGCACACCGGCCAAATGGGGCCGAGACCAGCTGGCTGGCATGGCATTGCCGCCGACTGGGCCTCCGACCAGCGCGCGTTCAAGAACGTGTCCTGGGGCAAGGCCATGATGTGGATTTTCCTGCTCAGCGACACCTTCATCTTCGGCTGCTTCCTGCTCTCCTATATGACCGCGCGCATCTCCACGCGCGTGCCGTGGCCAAATCCGAGCGAGGTCTTCGCGCTGCGCATCGGCGGCCAGGAAATCCCCCTGATCCTGATCGCGATCATGACCTTCGTGCTGATCTCGAGCAGCGGAACCATGGCAATGGCGGTGAATTTCGGCTATCGCCGCGACCGCCGCAAGACGGCCATCCTCATGCTTCTGACCGCGGCACTGGGCGCGACCTTCGTCGGCATGCAGGCATTCGAATGGACCAAGCTGATCACCGAAGGGGTACGGCCCTGGGGCAACCCCTGGGGCGCGGCGCAGTTCGGTTCATGCTTCTTCATGATCACCGGCTTCCACGGTACGCATGTGACGATCGGGGTGATCTTCCTGATCATCGTGGCGCGCAAAGTCTGGCGCGGAGACTATGACACCGGGCGGCCCGGTTTCTTCACCAGCCGCAAGGGCCGCTACGAGAACGTCGAGATCATGGGGCTGTACTGGCATTTCGTCGATCTGGTCTGGGTGTTCATCTTCGCTTTCTTCTATCTTTGGTGAGAGGCAGATATGGCTGAAGCAACCGCAAACGGCCTCGGACAACACGCACTTCACGCGCATGATGCGCCGGTTGCAGCCGCCCATGCCGAAGTTCACCAGGAACACCCGATCAAGCTCTACCTGGTGGTCTGGGCGTGGCTGTTCATCCTCAGCACCTGCTCCTATCTGGTCGATTATTTCGGCCTGCACGGCTATCTCAGATGGTCGCTGATCCTGATCTTCATGATCCTCAAGGCTGGGCTGATTGTCGCTGTCTTCATGCATATGGCCTGGGAACGGCTGGCACTCGCCTATGCGATCATCCTGCCGCCGATACTGATCGTGGTGTTCGTGGTGATGATGCTTTTCGAGGCCGATTACACGCTTTTGACCCGGATGACGTTTTTCGGCGCTGGCCCCTGACCGGCACTGCGGGTTCAGCCGGGCGAAATCCGTGGCCGGAAATCGCCCGCGCCGCTTGCCAGTCGATGGCCTTGAAACAAGCGGCCGCTGGTGCATTTCTCCTGGTGCCGGAAACGACAGGAGGAACGAATTACCTCGTTTCCGCATGCGTCGCGAACTCAAGCAGGAGGGACGCCAAAAATGACCATCGCAAACAGACTTAGGGAATTTATCGACGGCAAGGGAATTTCCTACGACACCGTCCCGCACCATCGCACATCCACCAGCAGGCAGTCGGCAATAGCCGCGCATGTGCCCGGCAGCATCATGGCCAAGTCAGTGGTCGTTCACCACGAACTTGGCTATGCGCTGGCCGTGGTTCCAAGCACGCACAGGATCGAGCTCGGCAGGTTGCAGGACGTCATGGACAGACGCCTCGGCCTTGCCTCCGAAGATGAGGTGGTTTCGCTCTTCAGCGATTGCGACATCGGCGCCGTCCCACCGATCGGTGCGGCCTACGATGTGCCGGTGATCCTCGATGAAAGCCTCGGCGACGCCGCCGACATCTATTTCGAGGGCGGCGACCACAGGACGCTGGTGCATGTAAGCGGCAAGGACTTCCGCAATCTGACGAGGGATGCACGCCAGGCCCGCTTCAGCCACGCTGCCTACTGAACCTGATCCTGTCGCGCCGGCGCGCCCTCGCCGACGCGACAAAGGCTGGAACGTGCTCAGTTCACCGGTCTGGCGGAGGCCGGCGGCTCCACGACCTTGCGGTAGACATGCCAGGTGGCGTGACCGAGGATCGGCAGCACGACCGCCAGTCCCACAAACACCGGCACAGAGCCGATGATCAGCGCGACAGCGACGATCAATCCCCAGACAGCCATGGTGATCGGGTTCGCCATCACCGCCCGAACCGAGGTGTGGATAGCCTCGTAGGCGCCCACATCGCGGTCGAGCAGCAGCGGGAAAGCAACGACCGTCGTGCACAACACCACGACGGCGAAGACGAAGCCGATGGCGTGCCCGATGATGATCAGCGTCCAGCCGCGCCCGGTGGCGAATATCTGATTGATGAAGCCGGATATCGATTCCGGCGGCGCCGGGCCAAACAGATATTGGTAGAACATCTGCGCAGTCAGGAGCCACGCGATGAAGATCGCAAACAGCATGATCCCGACAGCCGCGATCGCCGGCAAAGCCGGGGAGTTCCTGACCTCGAAAGCGTGCCGCCAGGACGTATCGAGCCCGGCCTCCCGCCTGCGGCTGATCTCATAGAGGCCGATCGCCGCGAACGGCCCAATCAGCGCAAAGCCGGACACCAGCGGAAACAGCAAGGGCAGCGCATTGGCGCCCGATGTCCAGGCGGCGAGCACGACGCCGACGAGCGGGTAGATCAGGCAGAGAAAGACGATATGCGAGGGCTTGACCATGAAATCGTCGACGCCGCGCCTGAGCGCGTCGAGGAGATCGGAAACACCGATCTTTCTAATTCTCGTATGCTCCAGCGTCTCGCTGGCACCTGCAATCACGTGAAAGCTCGCCATAACCGTTCCTCCGGATCAGGTCCGGCAAGGTCGGGGGTTCACGGTGCCACCGATGGGCATGGCTGGCCACGCAAACGCGACCTGCACTGTCCTTAACATACTCTCTTGTGCGGGACTTGTCGCCTTGTTGGTGGGGAGTTGGTGGCGGCGGGGCGGGACGCTGGCCCCGGAAGTCTTTCTTCGATATTCTCATACGGTGCCGCGCGCCCCTTTTTGGCGCGCCCGGGACGCTGCAGGCACTTTGATTGGCGCGTGATCCCCCGGCGGAGGTCAGCGAAGCGAAAATCGATCCCGGTTTTCGCAGCCATGCGCCAGATCGAAGGTGAAGGTCATGGACGCAAGGACGGTTCTCATACTTGGCCTCGGCATAGTCATTCTGCTGCTGCTGGGATTTTGTGCGCTGCCGGCGTGACGGATCAGCGTGCGGCCTTCAGCATGGCACTTATCAACCGTTCAAGCGCCGGCTGAAACCAGCGCGCGCATGATGACGGTGTCGGCAAGCAGCGCGGCGAAGATCGCGAAAAGATAGATGATCGAGTAGGCAAACAGCGCCTTGGCGGGCTTCAGCTCCTTTTCGGCGGTGGCCAGGACCTTCCAGGCGTGCCAGATAAAACCCGCGCCCAATACGGCCGAGACAATTCCGTAATAACCGCTGGCGAATCCGAAGGCCCAAGGCAGCACGCCGGCCGGCGCCAGAAGCAGCGCATAGGCAAGGATCTGCTTCTTCGTCGAAGCCGGGCCGGCCACATTCGGCATCATTGGAATGCCGGCGGCGGCGTAGTCGCCGACCTTGAACAGCGCCAGCGCCCAGAAATGCGGTGGCGTCCACAGGAAGATGATCAGGAACAGGACAAGGCTTTCGACGCCGACGGCGCCGGTGGCCGCCGCCCAGCCGATGACTGGAGGAAGAGCGCCGGCGGCACCGCCAATGACGATGTTCTGCGGCGTCGAGCGTTTCAGCCACATCGTGTATATGACGACGTAGAAGAAGATGGTGAAGGCCAGCAGCGATGCGGCGAGCCATCCAACCAACAAGCCGAGCGTCATGACCGAAAGACCGGCAAGCACGAGGCCGAAGCCGAGCGCTTCGCCCGGCATGACGCGGCCGGACGGAACCGGCCGCTTTGATGTTCGTGACATCAGCGCATCGATGTCCGCGTCATACCACATATTGAGAGCCCCGGCCGCCCCTGCCCCGATCGCAATTGCACCGATAGCGATCACGGCGATGATCGGATTCATCACAACGGGAGCCACCATCAGGCCGACGAAAGCGGTGAAGATGGAGAGCGCCATGACGCGCGGCTTCAGCAGCGCGAAGAAATCGCCCGCCGTCGCTTCCGAGAGGCGGATGGCGGTGTCCCCGAGACGGCTTTCCTTAGTCGACATTGCAGGCGAACCACCGATGGAAGCAGGCAAGCTGGGCCATGATCCCTAACTGAACGCCCACGTAGGCGAAAACGGAACCCTGTTGTTGCTTACGCTGTCCCTTTGATTCCAATAAGATCACGGTAAAACAAGGCGTTAGACGAATGGCGGAGGAGCCAGGTCACTTGGAGAACGTTTTCAGATAGGCAATGACGTTGGCCACGTCTGCATCGTTCTTGAGGCCGGGAAACGTCATCTTGGTGCCTTTGACCATGGCTTTGGGATCGTGAAGGTAGGTCGTCAGCGTTGGCTCGTCCCATTTGATGCCGGATTTGCCTGCCGCAATCATGGCATCGGAATATTTAAAATCCGGATGCGTACCGGCCGTGCGGCCGATGACGCCATGCAGCGATGGACCGATCTTGTTCTTGTCCTCGTTTGCAATGTGGCAGACTTGGCATTTGGTGAAGACCTTCTCACCAGCTGCGGCATCCTGTGCCCGCGACGGATGCGCGATAAAGATCGTAACGGACACCGCAGCGAAAAACGCTATAGCGCGCATGGCATTTCCTCCCTGATCGCCATTTATGCCTCGGACGATCGCGCCTGGGAAGAATATCTCTCCCCGGTGGAATTGCAGTACTTACATACCACAGAATCCAGGCGGCGGGTAGAAAAAGCCAAGCATTGCGAAGGTTTAGAACCTCGGCGCGCTCATGGTGGAGCGGTCCGGCAGGTCCCGGCGATCTGCTCGACCGCCTCTTCAAGCCCCGCAAGGTCGAAATCCGCTTGGCCGCGGCCTGACAACAATCCGAACCGCCAGGAAAGCGACAGCCGGCTTGCGGGAACAAGGCGCTTGATGCTGTCGGCGCCGTCGCGCATCAGCATCCGGCCGCGCGATCCGACCGACCAACTCTCGTCGAACTTGCCACCGCCGTCGACGGTGACCGACATGGTGATCTTACGGCTGGCCGAAACCCCGTCATTCAATTGCAGCCATTCGGTCCAGCGCGGTTCGCCGTCTGCCCGGCAGGCAATGGTCAGCACCGGGCTGTAGCTCAAAGCGCCGCCACCCGTGATCAGTTTGTTGGTGCCATGAAGCGAAGCGGTGACAAAGCCACCGTCGTCCGTGCCGAAGCGCCACTGGCCGGCAAGCGCGTCGGCTTGGGCAAGATCACAGGCGAAGGCCAGAACCAGCGCCAGGGCGACGGCACGCCCCGTTTCGAAGAATAGGCTCAACGCCCCTCCAGGAACCACACGGTTTGCAGCAACAACGCAGATAGTGATTAGCGCTTGGTATAGCCAAGTACCGACTGCCGCGAAGCGAGCCGGCTGTTGCAGTTTCGCAACGAAAAAGGCCGCCCCTAGGGCGGCCTTCGTCGATTCCATCAAGTGCCGGAAACTTATTCGGCGTCCTTGGCGGCTTTTTTCTTCGGCGCAGCCTTTTTCTTCGGCTCTTCCGCCTCGTCGCCCGCCTCCGCCTTGGCTTCAGCCTTCTTGGCCGCGGCCTTCTTCGCCGGCTTCGCCTTGGTCGTGGTTTCCGCGTCCTCGTCGTCGGCCATCAGCTCTTCCTTGCTGACCTTGACGTCGGTTACCGAGATCTGGCCGAGCAGATGATCGACGACCTTCTCTTCGAACATCGGCGCGCGCAGCGCATTCAGCGCCTCGGGATTGTTGCGGTAGAACTCGAAGGCTTCCTGCTGCTGGTTGGCCGGGAAGCGGCGAACCTGCTCGAACAGGCCGCGCTGCAATTCCTCGTCCGATACGGTGACACCGGCCTTCTCGCCGATCTCGGCCAGCACCAGGCCGAGGCGCACGCGGCGTTCGGCAAGACGCAGATATTCGGCGCGGGCTTCTTCTTCGGTCGTCTCTTCATCGGCGAAGGTGCGGCCGGCGGCTTCCAGATCGCGGTTGACCTGCGCCCAGATATTGTTGAACTCGGCCTCGATGAGCTTCGACGGCGCCTCGAACGAATAGGCAGCATCCAGTTGGTCGAGCAGCTGGCGCTTGACCTTCTGGCGCGTCATCGAGCCGAATTGGTTCTCGATCTGGCCGCGCACGATCTCACGCAGGCGCTCCAGCGATTCCAGGCCAAGGTTCTTGGCGGTCTCGTCGTTGATTTCCAGTTCGCCCGGCTTCGACACTTCCTTGACGGTGACGTCGAAGGTGGCTTCCTTGCCGGCCAGATGGGCCGCCTGGTAGTTTTCCGGGAAGGTCACGGTGACCTGCTTTTCGTCGCCGGCCTTGCTGCCGACCAGCTGGTCCTCGAAGCCTGGAATGAACTCCTTGGAGCCCAGCACCAGCGGCTGGTCGGTGCCGGCGCCGCCGGCAAAGGCCTCGCCGTCGATCTTGCCGACATAGTCGATGCTGACGCGGTCGCCTTCAGCGGCCTTGCCGGTCTTCGGCTCGTAGCTGCGCGCCGATTCGGCAACGCGCTTGACCTGGTCGTCGATCTCGGTGTCCGGCACGTCGAACACCTGACGCGTCACCTTGATGTCGGAGAAATCCTTGATCTCGATCGCCGGAATGATCTCGTAGTTGAGGCGGAACTCGAAGTCGGTGCCACCGGCCAGGATCTTCTCGGCTTCCTTCTCGTCCTCGGTCATGATGACTTCGGGCTGCATGGCGGCCTTTTCGCCGCGGCCCGTGATGATCGAACGGGTCGAATCGTTGAGAATCTCGTTGACCACTTCGGCCATGAACGACTTGCCATAGACCTTGCGCAGGTGCTGCACCGGCACCTTGCCCGGCCGGAAGCCGTTGATGCGGACCTTGTTGCGGGCGTCCGACAGCCGCGCCATCAGCTTGGCTTCCATGTCACCGGCCGGCACGGTGATCTTGATCTCGCGCTTGAGACCGGAGTTGAGCGTTTCGGTGACCTGCATCGTAAAACCTTTGTTTTCACCAATGAGACTGCCACGGCCTCTGCCGTTTACAGCCTGCCGGTATAATCTTGCCGGGAATGGCTTTTGGTACGGAACCTGGCGATTTGACCGAAATTACGGCTCAAACTCTCCCAAACTGCGTTCCAAAATGTGAATAAGTTCTTGTTTTTCCTACTTCTTATCACATTCTGTAGAAGCGGATCGTCGCGTCCCGTCACATTTGACACGCCTTTTGTCACAGGCGAGGCCAATTTTCAACAGTCTTCGCATTTAGGCGAATAACCAACATTTTGGCCCTCACCCGGCATTTTGGACCTGAGCCAACATGTCGAACCTGACATTGACAGAATGATGGCTACATGGGATTGCCGGAGCATGCGGATGTGGCGGAACTGGTAGACGCCCTGGATTTAGGTTCCAGTGCCGAAAGGCGTGGGGGTTCGAGTCCCTTCATCCGCACCAATTTTTTTCGGCCAATGACCGCTTCGAATGAAATCCAACTTTCAAAGAAGGCCCTTGAAATAATTCCTTGACAGGTTCTTACTTGCAGCAGGCAGGTTGGGGCTCTGTCGTGCTGTGCGTGTAGTTTCTCTAGTTCTGGCGGTGGCGTCAATTGTCGCGGCAGCAACATGCAAGGTTGAGGCCCTAGAATACACGCCTGTTTCGTCTCCAGGGCAGCAGCCGTTTCTTGTTGTTTCCGGCGAATTCAAAGACAATGAACCCCTGAACGCTTTTGGCAACGCGGTTGTGAGCAGCCGGGTCCGGATGATCGTATTCAACTCCCCCGGCGGCAATGTCGGCAGCGCGCTTCGGTTGGGGCGTATGATCCGCGCGGCAGGCTTGGATACGCTTCAGGTTCGTCAATTGCAGTGCGCTTCAGCCTGCTCACTGGCCTTCTTGGGTGGCGTCCACCGTGTTGCCGAACCAGGTTCTATCGGCGTTCATCGGGCTTGGTTGAAACCGGCTGACGGGATGTCCAGAGAAGAAGCAAAGGCCCGTGTTCAGCTCGGAACGGCCGCAATCACATCCTATGTAGTCGAGATGGGAGTGGACCCCAAGCTGATGGAATTGGCTTCGAGCTATGACAAGAATGACATAAGATACCTATCGGCCAGCGAAATGGCAGAGTTGCGTGTGACCAATGTCGCAGCGAACCAATCGCCCGCAGATACATCGCAGGTGTCGACGAGGCCAGATCCCGTGCCCGCGCCAGTGCATGCACCCGACGTAAGGCAACAGGCGGAGAGCGTTGCGGTCGCCTTCGTCAAGGATTTCATCGAGCATCATGGCGACAACGACGATTTCGCTCTTGCTCAAGTTCAGGCGTCCTACGCTCGGACGGTCGACTATTATGGCAAGTTGACGAACCTGAGTTCGATCATTCAGGACAAGAGGAGCTATTACCGGCGATGGCCCGAACGCGTATATAACGTCCGCAATGACAGCATTGCGGTCACCTGTGCAGACGATCGCTGCATGGTTTCTGGCGTCTATGACTGGGTTGTGCGCAGCCCCTCGATACACAAGCAGGAAAAAGGCGTAGCAGACTTCAGCTACACAATATCGATTGGTCCCTATCCAAAAATCGTCGCCGAGACGAGTAAGGTCCGGAGTTGATCCGCAGAGTTCTCCATCCCTGAGTCGGTGAACTTTCTTGCGAAAAATCTGTTTGGCTATTTCGTATAGTAGCACGCGCCCCCCCGGTGGGTGCCGCAACGCTTGTACGGCAAGGCCCTTACACTTGATTTAAGGGGGTTCTGGTCTCCTGATTCGCACCGATCACCGGCATACGTCGTTATTAATATAGCGGTTCCTCGAATAGCGTCTTGTCGCCGTCGACCAGCGCCTTGATCTGCGCGGTGCCGTCGCTGGCAAGGGCAAGCCGTATGCCGAACGGGCGCACGCGCATGTCGTTCTGGATCGCCATCCCCTGGCCTTCCGGCAGGTAGAACCGTTCAATGCCGTAGTCTGGCGCGATCGTCATGCCCTCGCTGCGCAGATCCCAGCCTTCGGCGACATGGCCTGATATATCGGCCTCGTCGCCCCCGGCAGGGGTCGGCGCCTTGCCGAACCAGGCGGTGGTCGGCGTCCAGTAGCCGTCGGCGCCCTTCTTTAGCCTTACAACGATCGAGGTGTCGTCGCTGGAGAACTTGCCGACAGGAATGTTGGCGATCATCTTCACCGGTATACGCGAGATGTCATAACCGAGGATGATATAGTCGCCGCGCAGCAGGTCGCGCGGATCGACGGGTTCAATCTTCAACAGCACTTCCTTGCCATTGCGCAGGATCGCCGCCCGGCCGGCGATGATCCAGCTCAGGAAGCCTATCTGGACGAGCGCCAGCACCAGCGCCGAGATAACAAGCCTCCTTCCGGTCATCATGCCGTGGCTCCTCCGGTGGCCGGACCCTTCATGCGTTTTTCGACGCGGATAATGACGATCGCCAGAATACCGAGCAGCACCGCGGCGGCCAGGAAGAAGCCGGCCGTGTCGAGCATCGATTGCAGAGTCACGACATAGATCATGGCGAGTTCGAAGGCGAAGCCGAGATAGGCAAGCCAGCGCAGGCCTCGGCTCTCCCTTCCTGCCAGCACGATAGCGGCAACGATGCCGGCAAGCGCGACGACCGAGGCGATGGTGAAACCGCTGTTGTAGGTGCTTTCGTCGGCCAGTTCGAACTGGATGATGGCGAGGCCGGTGAGGAAGCCAAGCAGCGCGTGCAGCGGCAAGCGGCCGCTAAGCTGCACGAGCCGGTCGACCGGCTCCGGCGCGAAGACGGCAGCAGCGAAGAGCGCGACAGAAACGATGACCAAGGGGATCGCCACCGGCAGCGTCGCGTGATTCCCGGCCAACAGCACGAGATAGAAGAGCAGCGACAGGATGATCAGGTGCCGCGCCGGCTGGCTGCGGGTCCAGAATGAGACGGCAAACAGCACGATCGCCATGACGACGAAGGCATACGGAAAGTTGCTACGGCTGTAATAATCGAACCCTTTCAGGAACAACCAGGCATCGGCGATGCCGACCGAAGCGACGGTGAGCGGGTTCGACCGCAGCGCGACCGCCGCTAGTGCCGTACCGGCGCCCCAGGTGACAAGCGCGGAAGCCTCGTCGCCGGACAAATGATACATCTGGCCGATCAGCGCGATCGAACCGCCGAACGCCGCCGCGGCCACGATCCAGAGCGCCTCGCCGATCGCCGCATGGTCGCGCGTCTTCAGCACCGCGCCGCCGACATAGCCGCCAAGGATGATGGCAAACAGCGCTGCCACCCGCGCCAGCCGCGGGATGGCGTCCCAGTTGGCAGCGACGAAGATCAGGATGGCCGCGCCAAACAGCAGTGCCGCCATCATCGCCAGGATCGAACCGAAGCTCAGTGATTTGCGCGCGTTGGCCTCGACGTCACGTGTCAGGGAATCGGCTGTCGCGGCGTCGATCAGGCCTGCCTGAAGCCACCGCGCAATATCGGACCTGACCCGTGTCGAGTAGCCCGCCATGTCCTGCCTCCCCCGCTAGGTCGTTTTTTCAGCCGAACCAGCCAAACCGTTGACGTCACGGCACTTTCTGATTCTGGCTTCTTTGTGTCAGGTCCGTGAAGGCGCGTTAATGTTGCATTGCACAATTTGCATTGCTGCCATGCAGCCATAGCGCTTTTAAATCGATATGACCCCGCCTATTTATGGTTCGTACACAAACGGAATGATCCGCAAGAAAAGACGAAACGAGAACTACCATGAACCTGATCCGCAACTACCGCAACTGGCGCCGCTACAGGGACACCGTGTCCGAGCTGAGCCGCCTGAGCAACCGTGAACTGACCGACCTCGGCATCAGCCGCAGCGACATTCCTTACGTCGCTCGCAAGGCGGTCTAATCCTTCGGACCGCGAATGGTCCGAACAAGTTTCTGAAGAGAGAACGACAATGAACCTGATCCGCAACTATCGTAACTGGCGCGTTTATCGCGATACGGTTACCGAGCTGGGTCGCCTTTCGAACCGCCAGCTGCATGATCTTGGTATCGTCCGCGACGAAATCAAGATCGTCGCCCGCCGGGCGATCTAACAACGGAATTTCGCTGGGGTCGACCTCCTCCCCGACCTCCAGCGAACGGTCAGCCCTTATCCTCCTCCCGAGGGTTGACCACCCAAACGGCGCCCGCCGCACCTCCTCCCGCGGCGGGCGTTGTTTCCCCGGGGCAAAATGAACTTTGCTCCAAAGGGTTTCGCCCCTTTTAAAAATGGCGAAAGAGATTTCGTCAAAGCCGACCTCCTCCCCGGCAATGACGAATAGGCCCGACCTTCACCTCCTCCCGAGGGTTGGCCAACCAAACGGCGCCCGCCGCACCTCCTCCCGCGGCGGGCGCTGTTTCTCCGGGGCAAAATGAACTTTGCTCCAAAGGGTTTCGCCCCTTTTCAAAACGCGAAAGAGATTTCGTCAAAGCCGACCTCCTCCCCGGCAATGACGAATACGGTCGATCTTCACCTCCTCCCGAGGATCGACCCCAAAAACGACACCCGCCGGACCTCCTCCCCCGGCGGGTGATGTTGTTTTCGGCGGCTGGTTTCGCCCTCTGCGGTTTGCCCCACACCAAGCGCGACAATTGCAATCGCGGCGGCAAGCGATTATTCCGGCGCTCATGAGCAAAAACCCTATCCATATCATTGGCGGCGGTCTCGCCGGTTCAGAAGCCGCATGGCAGGCAGCGCAAGCCGGCGTTCCCGTTGTGCTGCATGAAATGCGCCCGGTTCGCGGCACCGACGCCCACAAGACCGATAGCCTGGCCGAGCTCGTCTGTTCCAATTCCTTCCGCTCAGACGACGCCGAAAACAACGCGGTCGGCCTGCTGCATGCCGAAATGCGTCTGGCCGGCTCTTTGATCATGAGCGCCGGCGACGCCAACCAGGTGCCGGCGGGCGGTGCGCTCGCCGTCGACCGCGACGGTTTTTCTGAAGCCGTGACAAAGAGGCTCGAAGCGCACCCGCTGATCACCATACAGCGCGAGGAAGTTCCCGGCCTGCCGCCGGCGGACTGGGACCAGGTGATCATCGCCACCGGGCCGCTGACCGCACCGTCGCTCGCCCAGTCGATCGCCGAGGCGACCGGTGCCGATGCGCTGGCCTTCTTCGACGCCATCGCCCCGATCATCCATTTCGACACGATCGACATGGATACCTGCTGGTTCCAGTCGCGCTACGACAAGGTCGGACCGGGCGGCACCGGCAAGGACTACATCAACTGTCCGATGGACAAGGACCAGTACCTTGCCTTCGTGCAGGCGCTGGTCGACGGCCAGAAAACCGAATTCAAGCAATGGGAAGGCACGCCCTATTTCGACGGCTGCCTGCCGATCGAGATCATGGCCGAACGCGGCGTCGAGACGCTGCGCTACGGGCCGATGAAGCCGATGGGCCTGACCAACGCGCACAACCCAACGGTGAAAGCCTATGCCGTCGTCCAGCTGCGCCAGGACAATGCGCTGGGCACGCTCTACAACATGGTCGGCTTCCAGACCAAGCTCAAGCACGCGGAACAGGTGCGTGTGTTCCGCACCATTCCAGGCCTGGAAAACGCCGACTTCGCCCGCCTCGGCGGCTTGCATCGCAACACCTACATCAATTCACCGACCTTGCTGGACCAATCCCTGCAGCTGAAGTCGCGTCCGGGCTTGCGTTTCGCCGGCCAAATCACCGGCTGCGAGGGCTATGTCGAAAGTGCTGCCATCGGCCTGCTCGCCGGCCGCTTCGCCGCCGCCGAGCGGCTCGGCCAGACACCCTCGCTGCCGCCGCTCACCACGGCCTTCGGCGCCCTGCTCAACCACATCACCGGCGGCCACATCGTCTCCGATGACGAGCCGGGAAAGCGCTCCTTCCAGCCTATGAATGTCAATTTCGGCCTGTTCCCGCCTGTCGAAGCGGTGAAGATCGAAGGCAAGCGTCTGCGCGGCAAGGATAAAACGGTCGCCAAAAGGCACGCCATCACATCGCGTGCGCTGAGCGATTGCCGCGAGTGGCTGGGGCTGCCGGCGCGGGCCGAGGCAGCAGAGTAGTCCGTGGCCAAACGCTCCAGTCTGCCCCAGCTTCTACCGCCGGGTTCGCCGACAAGCGAGAAGCCTTTCGCCGGCAACTACGAGATTGTTTGGAGCATCTACGTCAGATGCAACAACCTGCAAAAACTGCGTGAGGTTCACATACCCGCGCTTGAGGCGCTGATCGGCCAGCCGCATGGCGGCGAAGGTTGGTTGTACGAAAATGAAAATTACAATGAAAACCGCGACCGAAGCCTGAGGCGGATTATTGCCGTGCAGGGCCTTGACGGCCCTACAATGACCGGTTCCTCCTCGATTTCTTGAAGACGCTCTATTCACTGTCATCCTTCTGGGCCATCCAAGCTCGTCTCAATCCGTCGCATCCTCAGGGCGTCGACGTCAGCGCGCGGTTCGAGCGAGAAAACCCCGGCTCGGAAGCGCCCGCAATCGTCGACGCGCTGGTCGAACTGCAAGCCAATTCCACAGATGCGCAGGGCCGTACGATCAGGAGAAGTTTCGGCATAACACGACGTATCGGCGCCACCGTGCGGGGGCACACAGCGGCCGCCGGGGAGACGAAATCCGGTCAGTAACAGCTTTAGTTGGCAGTGCGGATAGAGTAGGATACTATCTTACTCGCTAACGGAGCCGTTCATGGAATCCGCCGAAAAACTGTCTGTCACCGTCACGCCCGCCATGGCGCGCATGATCCGCGAGAAGGTCGAGGACGGCTCCTTCGGCTCGGCCAGCGAAGTCATCCGCGCAGCGCTCCGCGCCTTCCAGCGCGAAGAGGAAGAGCACGCCGAGCGGATGGCGTCGATCCGGGCGCGGGTGAAGGCGTCGATCGAGGGTACGAGGCAAAGCCACTCGGGAGAAGAGGTTCGCACACACCTCCGGGGTCTCTTTGACCAGTATTCAAGCCGCGCTGATGATTCAGCGGCTTGAAGTCGAGTATCAAGACGACGCCAGGAATGACCTGGCCGACATTTTCAGACACATCGTCGAGGCCAGCGGAAGTCCTGACGTCGCACTGAAATTCGTTTTGCGTATCGAAGACCGCTGCCAGAGCATCGGCAACGCGCCTCGAGGTGGCCGTTCCCGCGACGACATCGTGCCCGGACTGCGAACAGTTCCGTTCGAGCATTCCGCCGTCATCACTTACATCGTCGACGACGATCTCGTCCGCATCGTCAATATCTTCTATGGCGGCCGCGATTACGAGGCGCTGATGCGGGATGGTGGTTCGAGCGACCTTTCTTAGCAGCCAAAGCAGCTACTCCGCCGGCTCAGCGCCCGCCATCGGCAGACCCGGCTTCCCGGCCTCACCAGGATTCCGCCTGACATAGGCCGCCTTCAGGCTTTCCGATGTCTCGCGCGAGCCATCATGGCTCCAGCCTGGCGGCTTGATCAGATAGTTTAGGCGATCGCTGAGCGTCAGCCCCGGCGCGAAGGCATCCCTGAACATGCCGATCCACTCGTGGAACGCCACTTTCAGCGGGTTGAAGGTGCCGAGATTCTTGACGATGCCGTAGCGCGGCCGGTCCTCCTCCAGTTCCTCGACGAAGGTGCCGAACATGCGGTCCCAGATGATCAGCGTGCCGGCATAATTGGCGTCGAGATAGCGCGGATTGGTGGCGTGGTGGACGCGGTGGTGCGATGGCGTGTTGAAGATAAGCTCGAACCAGCCCCACATCTTGCCGATCGTCTCGGTGTGGATCCAGAACTGCCAGACCAGATTGAAGCCGAAGGTGAAGGCAATCACCGCCGGATGGAAGCCGAGCAGCACCAGCGGCGCCTGCAGCACGAACATGAAGGTGAACAGGCCGGTCCAGCTTTGCCTGAGCGCCGTCGACAGATTGTAGTGCTGGCTGGAATGATGGTTGACGTGCTCGGCCCACACCCAGCGCACCCGGTGCGCGATGCGGTGGTAGACGTAGTAGCGTAGATCATCGAGCAGGAAGGCGGTCAAAAAGACCCAGACTGACAGGCTGAGATTGAAGACGCGGAACTGCCACAGCCACAGCAGCGCCCAGTAGGACACGACGCCAAGCAGCAGCCCGGCAACGACATTGCCAGTGCCCATCATCAGGCTGGCCAGCGTGTCGCGCGTCTCGAACGAGCCCTTGGCGCGACCGCTGCGCACGAGCCAGAGCTCGATCAGGATGGCGGCGACAAAGAATGGAATGGCCAGTTGAGTGACCTGCGGAAAATCATAACTGTCCATCATGCGGCCTCCCTGGCGGCATCTGAGTGGCGTGCTTCAAGAGCCTTCAGCAAGGCCTGGGCATCGCCGGCATCGGCAAAGCGGAAGCGGCCGCCCTTCCAGGTGAAGTCCGTCAGCCGCATCAAAATTGTGTTGGCCTCATCAGCGCTGGACACCTTTGTGTCGGCAGGCGTGACGATGCGGGTCAAAAAGCAGTCGCCAACGCTGTGAACGATGCCGATGCGCCCTCGTCCAAGGTCCAGAAATGCTGTCTTGGCGTCCGCCGTCAGGCGGACTGTCGCAGCCATCTCGTCAGGGTAATCCTCCGCAAAACGGCTCAACGCCTGATCCGGATCGGCCAGCGTGGCCGTCTTGCTGCCACCGGTGAAATGCACGGCGGCAACCGACAGCGCTATGCCAAGGGCGACGATCGCAACCAGTACGGGCAAGCTCATGGATTTCCTCCGGGCCGGCCTGTCGTCTGCGGCGACAGTTCCCGGCACGGCCGAATCCTTAGCACGATTGACGTTTACGTCAAAGTGCCGGCCAGCCCTTGCCCGCGTGCCGCAACAGCAGCCAATGCCGGCGTAAGGCCGACAGCCTCACGACTCCTTCGAGCGGCGAATGGCGCGAGCCTTCCATCTTGTCGAGATAGGCGCGCGACAGCGCCAGCGGCAGGAATGCCGGACGCAAGGCTACCGGCAGCCCAGCTGCGCCCCGCTCGAAAGCCGAAAGGTGTTCGCGCGCCAGTGCGATCATCGCCGTCACGGCGCGCTGCGCCCCAGGCCCGCCATCGCCGGCAACAAACTCTTCCGGCGACGATCCAGCCGCCGCCAGGAGATCGGCTGGGATAAAACACTGCCCGCGCTTGCGGTGCAGCGGCAACAGCAGCAACAGGCCGGTCATGGCCTGCGCACAACCCGCCCTGCCCGCCAGTTCGGCAAAGCGAGGCGCCTCGACGGGATCGAGCACCATCGCCGCAAGCTGGATGAGCGCGGCCGCCGTCTCGCCGCAATAGCCTTCGAGATCGGTTCGCGACGGCATCGGATCGTCGTAGAGATCGAAGATGCGCGCTTCGAGCATGTTGTCGAACGCCAGCTTTGGTAGGCGATGGGTGGAAATTATCGCCTTCAGCGCGTCCCCGACGGGATGGCCGATGCTTGCGCCATCATTGTCGGCGGCGATGAGGTCACGCCACCATTGCAGCCGTACTTCGCCGGGCAAAGCTTCATGGATGCGGTCGCGGATGCCGGCGATTTCAGCATTGAAAGCGTAAAGCGAAAACACCGCATCGCGCTTGTCGGCCGGCGCGTAGAGTGCCGTGAGATAGCGGTCGTGGTCGGCGGCGCGCACCGCGTCCATGACGATTTTGGCATTCTGCGACATATCAGTCGACGGCGATGAGCGCGGCAGCCACGGCGCGGTCTTCCGCCAGAAGGACATTGTAGGTCCGCACCGCAGCGCCCGTCGACATCGGGTCGGACGCAATGCCCGCTTCTTTCAACGCCGCGCGCAGCGCCGCCGGCAAAGGCCTCAAATCCTTGCCCATGCCGACCAGCAGGATCTCGACCTTATCGGCCTCGGCCAGCAGCCTGTCGAAATCCGCAACTGTCAGCGCTGTAGCGTCCGCCGGCTCCCAGCCATGGATGCCTGTGGGCAGGCATAGCAGCGAGCCGCGATGCGACATGTCGGCAAAGCGGAACCCGCCATTGCCATAGGCCTCGATCGGCGCGCGGCCGGGGAAATGCGCCTCGCGGATGACGATGCCTTTGCCGGTCACCACTCTGTCACCCCTTCGGGGCCGCGCGTCAGGTCGCGACCGCCTTGCCGCTAACCGGCTTCTCCTCATCGGCCGAAGCCTGCGGCCGCAGCTTGAACAGGATCAGTAGTGGTGCGGCGATAAAGATCGACGAATAGGTGCCGAACACGACGCCGAACAGCATCGCCATGGTGAAGGAACGGATGACTTCGCCGCCGAACAGCACCAGCGCCAACAGCGCCAGGATCGTCGTCACCGAGGTCAGCGTCGTTCGCGACAGCGTCTCGTTGATGGCGTTGTTCAACAGCTGCGGCAGCGGCATTCGCTTGTATTTTCGCAGATCCTCGCGGACACGGTCATAGACCACGATCGTATCGTTCAACGAATAGCCGATAATGGTCAGGATCGCCGCCAGCGATGACTGGTTGAACTCCAGCCCGGTGATGACGAAGAAACCGAGCGTCATGACCACGTCGTGCACGGTCGCCACGATGGCGCCGACCGCGAACTGCCATTCGAAGCGGAACCAGACATAGACCAGGATGCCGATCAGCGCGACCAGCATGGCGATGGTGCCTTGCTTGGCCAGTTCGCCGGAGACCGTCGGTCCCACCACTTCGACGCGGCGGAAATCATACTGGTCCTGCAACTCGCCGCGCACCTTGTCGATGACCGTCTGCTCGGCGTTCTCGCCACCATCCTGCGTGCCGACGCGGATCAGCACGTCGTTCGGCGCACCGAACTGCTGCACCTGCACTTCGCCGATGTTGAGCTCCATCAATCGGCTGCGGATATCGCCGATATTGGCATCGCCGCTCTTGGCCTTCACCTCGATCATCGAGCCGCCCTTGAAGTCGATGCCGTAATTGATGTCGACCGTCATGAACAGCACCACGGACAGCACCGACAGGAAGCTCGACAGCGCGAACGTCCAGCGGCGAATGCCCATGAAGGGGATCTTGGTGCCTGGCGGAATGAAGGTCACCGGCGCCTTCGGCAACTCCTTCGGGCGGGCGCGACGCAGCCAGATCGACACCAGCAGGCGGGTGAAGGTGAAGGCGGTGAAGACCGTGGTCAGGATGCCGATGGCGTAGGTGATGGCAAAGCCCTTCACCGGCCCGGTGCCGAGATAGAACAGCACCACGGTGGCGATCAGCGAGGTGACGTTGGAATCGACGATGGTCGCCAGCGCCTTGGTGAAACCGGTGTCGATCGCCTGGATCACCGAGCGGCCGGCACGTCGTTCCTCGCGGATGCGCTCATAGATCAGCACGTTGGAATCGACCGCCATGCCGATGGTCAGCACGATACCGGCAATACCGGGCAAGGTCAGCGTCGCCCCAAGCAGCGACAACACACCGACGATCATCGCCACGTGCACCGCCAGCGCGATGTTGGCCAGGAAACCGAGGAAGCCGTAGGCGACGAACATGAAGGCAACGACGAGGATCGAGCCGATGATGCCCGCGACCTTGCCGGCATGGATCGAATCCTGGCCGAGGCCCGGACCGACCGTGCGTTCCTCGATGACCGTCAATGTCGCGGGCAGCGCGCCGGCGCGCAGCAGCACGGCGAGATCGTTGGCGCTCTGGGCGGTGAAGTTGCCGGAAATCTGGCCGGTGCCGCCGAGGATCGGTTCACGGATCTGCGGCGCCGAGATCACCTGGTTGTCGAGGATGATGGCGAACAGCTTGCCGACATTCTGCGAGGTCGCCTGGCCGAAGCGGGCGGCGCCCTTCGAATCGAAGCGGAATGAAACCACCGGCTCGTTGTTCTGCGAATTGTATGTCGCTTGCGCGTCAACGAGGTTTTCGCCCGATACGATGACACGGTTTTCGATCAGATAAGGAACCGGCGGATCGTCCTGCGAATAGAGCACCGACGAGCCCGCGGGCGGGCGGGCCTTCATCGCGTCCTGCACCGGCATCGACTGGTCGACCATCTGGAAGGTCAGCTTCGCGGTCTGGCCGAGGATTTCCTTCAACCGCTGCGGATCCTGCAGGCCAGGCACCTGGACAAGGATGCGGTCGTCGCCTTGCCGCTGCACGATCGGCTCGGTGGTGCCGAGTTCGTTGACGCGGCGCTCGACCACCTCGATCGACTGCGCCAACGCGGTCGATGTGCGGTATTTGATGCCTGCGTCGGTGACCGTGAATTTGAGTAGCCCCGGCTCGGACTCGTCCAGCGACATTTCCTGGATGGAGCCGCCGCTGAACAGGCCAGCGGCGACAGGATCGGTCAAGGTCTTCAGCGCCTTCTTTGCGGCGTCGAGTTGGGCTGGATCCGTGATGCGGACCTGCAAGGTCCGCCCGGTGCCGGCAAGGCCGGTATAGCCGATCTTGGCGTCACGCAGCAGCGTGCGGATTTCGTCGCGCGTCGTCTCCAGCCGATCCTTGATCAGATCGTTCTGGTTCATCTCGAGCAGGATGTGCGAACCGCCCTGCAAATCGAGACCAAGCGTCATCTGCCGCTTCGGCACCCAGCTCGGCAGCTGGGCCAGCGTGCTGGCCGGGAACAGATTGGGCGCGGCGAGGATCACTGTGATGGCCACGGCCACCCAGATCAGGATCATCTTGAAGCGCGAAAAGTAAAGCATATGGCGTCGTCCGTCAGAGCGTGTCCGCGGATCGCTCCGCCTGGAATTGGATTATTTCTTGGCGTTCTGGTTGGCCACCGGTTCGCCCTTGACGCGCACATCGGCGATCGTCGAGCGCAGCGCCGTGACCTTGGTGCCACCGCCGAGGTCGATCTCGAGCTCGTTATCGTCGATCACCTTCGTCACCTTGCCGACGAAACCGCCGCCAGTGACGACCGTGTCGCCGCGACGGACCGCCGCCAGCATCTCGCCGCGCTTCTTCAGCTGCGTGCGCTGCGGGCGGATGATCAGAAAATACATGATCACGAAAATCAGGACAAACGGCAAAATGCTGATGAGCATATCGGGAGAGGCGCCGCCGATGCCTTGGGCGTATGCCGGTGTCACGAACATCGAGAGTACTCCTGAATTTTGAAAACAGCCGCCAACCGTCCTGCGGAGTTTGGCGGCCCCTTGAAATTTGGCCGGAATATAGTCGGTAAAGTTGTCAATGCAACTGCGCCGCCAGCCAAATCGGCTGCTTTTCCGGCTTGTCGGGCCGTGTTAGAGCATGACCGCGAAAAGCGCGAGCCGGTTTTCCGAAAAGATCACGCTCGAACAAACGGTTGGAACCGGTTTCGAACCCGACGGAATCGAACGCCTCCACCTGCCCGCCCCAGGAAACGAACCAAAAAGACCTGAAATGACCGACAGCAGCATCGACGCCCTCAACAAGAAACTCGACCGCCTGATCGAGGCTGTCGGCCGCCTCGCCCCGCCGCCGGTGCCTGAAACCGACCTCGGCGAGGCCGACTGCTTCGTCTGGCAGGCCGATCCCGGCTATCTGGAGCCGGTGCGCAAGGTCAACCGTGTCGACATCGGCCTGATCCGCGGCGTCGACCGTGTCCGCGACATATTGGTCGACAACACCGAGCGCTTCGCCGCCGGCCACCCGGCCAACAACGTGCTGTTGTGGGGCGCGCGCGGCATGGGCAAATCGTCCCTGGTCAAGGCCGTGCATGCCGAGATCAATGCCAAGGCCAAATCCGAGCTGCCGCTGAAGCTGATCGAAATCCACCGCGAAGACATCGACACGCTGCCGAAACTGATGGGTTTGCTGAAGGCGGCCCCTTTCCGCGTCATCCTGTTTTGCGACGATCTGTCCTTCGATCATGACGACACCTCCTACAAGTCGCTGAAGGCGGCGCTTGAAGGCGGCGTCGAGGGCCGCCCGGTCAACGTCATCTTCTACGCCACCTCAAACCGCCGCCATCTGTTGCCGCGCGACATGATCGACAATGAGCGCTCAACCGCCATCAACCCGTCCGAAGCGGTCGAGGAAAAAGTCTCGCTGTCCGATCGTTTCGGACTTTGGCTCGGCTTCCACAAATGTTCGCAGGACGAATATCTCGAGATGATCAACGGCTATGCCAGCCATCACGGCCTCGACATCGACCCCGAGCAGCTGCGCGCCGAGGCACTGGAATGGGCGACGACACGCGGCAGCCGCTCGGGCCGCGTCGCCTGGCAGTTCACCCAGGACCTGGCCGGCCGGCTTGGCAAGCCGCTGAAGGATTGAAGCGTCGCCGGAGCAATTCCAGGAAAGGTATGAACGGTTTCCCCGGGAAAAGCGCGTAGCGCTTCCCTTGGGAATTGGATCAAAAACAAAGAGTTAGAGCGGTTCGCCGTTTCCGTGAAACGGTGAAATGCTCTAACGCGAATTCCGGGATGTCATTTGGGCGGCCGCGCCCGTCGCAAGTCGCGCGGCGTTTGGCCAATCTCGCGGCGCATCCAATGCGCCAGATGTGACTGGTGCGCGAAGCCCGTCAATTCCGCAACCTCGCTTGTGCTGAGATCGCCCTGCTGCAGCAGGGCGCGCGCGCGTTCGACGCGACGCCGCAACACGTGGCGATGCAGGGTGACCCCCGTCGCCACCTTGAACCATGTCCGCAAATGCGAGCTGCTCGCGCCGGCAACCCGGCTTAGTCGATGGATCGAAAGCGGCTCATGGAGAGCGGCCTCAATATGCTCCAGCACGCGCTTGAGCTGGGTATCCGACAGCCGGTTCATTCGATCGATGTCTGAACCATCGAGGCCAAGCAGCCTGACCGCGAGTGCGGCACCAATGCTGTCCGCAAACAGAGGGTCACTCGGCCCGTTGGCATTGAAATCGCTCTCGAGTGCTCGAGCAAGATGCTCTATGCGCTGGTCACGAAGCAAATGGCGTGTGTCGAGCCGCGATGCCTGCGCCCTGCCGCCAAGCTCCGCCGCTACCCTTTCCATCAAGGCTGGCTGCAAGCCGATCTCGATCGTCTCGAACGCGGTCTCGGCTTCGAAACCGGCCTCCTCGCCTGCCGGCACCAAATCGATATCGCCGGCGCGCCTGACGAAATATCGTCCAACCTGATTGCAATAGGAGCGCGTCGCCGCGCTTGCGTGCACCATGATGCGATGGTGTGGCGCCCGGGCAAGACGATGGACGCCCGCCTCGATATGCCGGGAAACCATTGTCACGTCGGACGGAGATCGGGCCGGAGCGAATTGCGGACGCATGCTCTCTCGATTCATGGCGAAACCTGTTCAAGATTTGGCAATTCCCGCGCGATTTTCAATGCCGTGAACCTGTACTCACGCCTCTCCATCAAGCTTGGAAGAGAGGTTGCCATGAGTTTCTATGTTGTTGTTGGAGCAGGCCCGGTTGGTCGCGAGTGCGCTCGCCTTCTTAGCGAAGAAGGACATGAGGTCGTTCTCACAAGCCGAAGCGTCGGTGCAAATGCGTTGCGGAACGTGCGAGCCATACAGGCCGACGCCACGGATGCCTCGGAACTGTCGCGTATCTGCCAAGGCGCCGAAGCGATCTTCATGTGTGCCATGGCCACATATCATCGCTGGCCGACCGACTTTTTCCCCATCATCGACGGTACCGTGCGCGCGGCCGAAACGGTCGGCGCCAAGCTCATCGTGCTCGGAAACCTCTATGGTTATGGGGAAAACGCCCATAGCCCGCTTCGCTCCGACCTGTCGCTGGACCCGACTTCGAAGAAGGGAACCGCCAGGACGATCATGTGGCAGCGCGCGGTCCGTGCCGATGTGCCGGCGATCGAAATACGCTCCAGCGATTATCTCGGACATGGTGCGATCAGCTATTTCTCACTGGTCGCGCTGCCCTCCATCATCGAGGGCAAGCCCACCGCCTTCATTGGAGACCTCGACGCAACTCATGCCTGGAGCTTCACCAAGGACGTCGCAAGCACACTGGTCGCAGCAGCCCGCTACACGGGTGAATGGGGACGGGCATTTCACGTTCCCTCGCAATCCGCCTCCCCCCGGGAGCTCATCCAGAAAACCGCCGCCATGCTCGCACGAGAGGTTTCAGGGATACGTTCCTATTCCGTCGCCGAGATGGAAGCCTTGGGCATGCATGAGCTCATCGAGATGAGCTACCTCTTCGAGAGCCCCCTGCTGGTTGATTCCTCCGACACCGAGGCGCTCCTGGGCGTGAAGGCCAGCAGCCTTGAGGAGATGATCGCCGATCCGCTCCGCGATCATCTCTAGACTAGCCCTGGCGGGCAGACATATTGCAGCAACTGAAAAAGCCCGCTCCTTGCGGAACGGGCTGAGCCGGCGGGCCGGACTGGAGGTCAGACGGCCCGCAAATCGCTTTTTTTATTCTATTCGAGATAGGTCGAGGGATCGACCGGAGCCGAGTTCTTGCGCACTTCGAAGTGCAGCTTCGGGGAGTCCGTGGTGCCGCTCATGCCCGACAATGCGATTTCCTGGCCGCGCTTGACCTTCTGGCCGCGCTGCACCTCGATCGAGCTGGCATGGCCATAGACGGTGACCAGACCGTTCTCGTGGCGCACCAGCACCGTGTTGCCGAATTCCTTGAGCCCGTCGCCGGCATAGATGACGACGCCGTTCTCGGCTGCCTTGATCGGCGTGCCCGTGGGCACGGCGATATCGACGCCGTCCTTGCCGGATCCGAAACCGGAGATCACCCGGCCGCGCACCGGCCAGCGCATCTTGCCAATCCCGGTTGCATCCGGCGCTACCGCATCGTCGTCCTCGGCCTGCTGGATGACTTTCGCGTCTTTCTTCGGCGGCGTGTACGATGCCAGCGTTTCCGCAGGCGTGGTCTTCGCGGCAGGTTGCGTAGTGGCAGTGGTTACCGGATCGACCTTCGCCGGCTTGGCGCTGGCGACCGTCGCGGTTCCGCCGGCCGGCACCTTCAGGGTCTGGCCGATCTTGAGCAAGCCGTCCTTCATGCCGTTGGCCTGCTTCAGCGCAACGACGCCGACGCCGGTCTTCCTGGCAATCGAGGACATCGTGTCACCCGACTGGACCGTATAGGTGCCGGCAGCACCCGTTGCCTTGGCCACCTGTGCGGGCTTGGGCTCCTTGGGCTGGCTTGCGGCAGCCGAAGCATCGACCTGAGCAGCTGACTTGCCTTCCTTGAGCTTCGGCTGCTGCGGCAGGACGGCGACCTTGTCCGGCGCTGTGGCCGGCAGATCGTGCTTGCCATCCTTCGCCGGCTTGGCATCGGCAACCTTAGGCTCTGCCTTGCTGGAATAGGCATAGGCAGGGATGACCAGCTTCTGGCCGGTCTTCAACCCTTTGGTTGCGCTCAGGCCGTTCACTTTCATGATGACGTCGGCCGGCACCTTGTAGTGCTGAGCGATGCCATTGATCGTTTCGCCGTCCCTGACGACGATCTCGGTCGCGTGCGGCCTGCCCGCCTCGGCCATCTTCGGTGCGTCAGGCTGAGCATTCTTGAACGGCTTCGCGGCCGGCTCGACAGTGCCGGTTGTCGTCCTGTCAACGTGTGGAGCGGGCCGAACCATGGCGGGCGCCGACGCGACACGCACCGGATTGGCGGCCGGCGCGGGTTGCGCCTGGGCCGAAACGGGCGGCGGCAACGGCCGGCTCGAAACCGGCTCGAGGCTGGAGCGGCTGACCGACTGCGTGTGGCTGCCGTCGAGCGGAGCGGCGGAGACATCGCCCGGATAGGGCTGCGCGGCATCCTGCTTGTTGATGATGGCGCGCTGATTGTTTGTCGAGGAAGTGAAGACATCGTCGACGCTGTTAAACCGCGAGGCCTGGGAACTGCACCCGGCGGCGGCCCCCGCAATCATGAGAACAGCGCAGCCCCGCGCCAGATTGCGACTGTTTGTCTTCAAAACACTGAGTTGCATCGCACTAACCCGCACAAACGCTGCACCAACTGAGACAGGATTAAAGCGCGTTAATGTTACTGGGCGGTTAACCCATTAGAATCCGACGAAAATTTTCTTAAAACATTTGGGGACGGTTGACGGGTGTGGATCACAAGGTCGAATTAGATGTTCGACCTTGAGCCAGCGCCGTGCTGGAAAGCTAGATCACCGCCGCGACGCTGCGCAAGATCGGCTGCAGCCGCACCAGGCCGATATCCTCGCGCTCGAAACGGCTGCCGACCTTGGTCAGCTTGGCCAGCACCTGCTCGCCCTCCTCCGGCCCGATCGGTGCGATGACGATGCCGCCGCTCGACAATTGGTCGAGCAGGAATCGCGGCAGGTTGTCGAAGGCGGCCCAGACGACAATGCGGTCGAACGGCCCTTCGGCAGGCAGGCCGCCGGAGCCGTCCGCCTGGCGCACGATGACATTGCCGATGCCCAGCGCCTCGAAACGCTGCCTGGCCTGTTCGACCAGCGTCTTGTAGCGATCGACGGTCACGATGCGCGTCGCCAGCCGCGACATCACCGCTGCCGTGTAGCCGGAGCCGGTGCCGATCTCGAGCACACGGTTTCCCTCTTCGAGGGCAAGGGCCGCGATCACCGCCGCCTGCATGTCGGCGCCTTCGATCGCCTCGCCGCATTCGATCGGCAGCATGCGGTCCGACCAGGCGATCTGATGGAAGTGGGGCGCCAGGAAACCGCGCCGTGGCGTCGCCTCGAACGCCGCGATCAGCGCCTTCGGCACCGTTCCCCTGCCCCGCAGGCGCAACAGGAAGGCGGCAAATCCTTCGCGGTCATCGATTGGCAGGTTCATGCAAGCGCCTTGCTCAGCTGTTCCCGGATTTCGTGCGCGGTGAGGTCGAGCTGCAATGGCGTCACCGACACCAGACGGTTGCGCAGCGCGTAGAGGTCGGTGCCTTGCTTGCCCTCGACCGGCTCGCGGCCGAAACGCAGCCAGTAGTAAGGCAGGCCGCGCCCGTCACGGCGCTCATCGACCCAAAGGCTGTGCACGAGCTTGCCTTGAGAGGTGACGACCGTGCCGGCGACCTCCTCGGGAAGGCAGTTTGGAAAATTGACGTTGAGCAGCACGCCGTCGGGCAGCGGCGTCGCGACGAGCTTCTTCAGCAGCGCCGGCGCCAACGCCTCGGTGGTCTCATAGGGAACGATGCGATCCTCGCCGACATAGGAGTAGCCCTGGCTGAGCGCGATCGAGCGGATGCCGAGCAGCGCGCCTTCCATGGCGCCGGCGACGGTTCCCGAATAGGTCACGTCGTCGGCGATGTTGGCGCCGGAATTGATGCCGGACAGGATCAGGTCCGGCGCGCCAGGCAGGATCTTCTTCACCCCCATGATGACGCAGTCGGTCGGCGTGCCGCGGACGGCGAAATGCTTCTCGCCGATCTTGCGCAGCCGCAACGGCTCGGAGATCGACAGCGAATGCGCATAGCCGGACTGGTCCTGCTCCGGTGCCACCACCCAGACATCGTCGGACAGCGTGCGGGCGACGCGTTCGAGCGACGCCAGCCCCTCGGCATGAATGCCGTCGTCATTGGTCAGAAGAATGCGCATTATTTCGCTTCGATCTTTGCCAGACCGCCCATGTAGGGCCGCAGCACTTCAGGAATGGTTACGCTGCCGTCCTCATTCTGGTAGTTTTCGATGACAGCTATGAGAGCGCGGCCGACAGCGGTGCCCGAACCGTTGAGCGTATGGACGAAGCGGTTGCCCTTGCCATCCCGATCCTTGTAGCGGGCATCCATGCGCCGCGCCTGAAAATCGCCGCAGACCGAGCAGGACGAGATTTCGCGATAGGCGTTCTGGCCGGGCAGCCAGACTTCGATGTCATAGGTTTTGCGTGCGCCAAAGCCCATGTCCCCAGTGCACAGCACTATGGTACGGAACGGCAGTTCCAGCCGCTTCAGCATTTCCTCGGCGCATTGCGTCATCCGCTCATGCTCGGCGAGCGAGGATTCCTGGTCGGTGATCGACACCAGCTCGACCTTGTAGAACTGGTGCTGGCGCAGCATGCCGCGCGTGTCGCGCCCAGCCGAGCCTGCTTCCGAGCGGAAACACGGTGTCAGCGCCGTATAGCGCAGCGGCAGTTTTTCATGCGCCGTGATCTCTTCGCGCACCAGGTTGGTGAGCGGCACTTCGGCGGTCGGGATGAGGTAGAAATTCTCAGCAAACTTCCCACTTTCAAAGTCGTTCATCCATGTACGCTGCCTTGCCATTCCCTCGGCTTTTATTCTGTCGAGGCTAGCTTTGCTGTTTCTGAAATCCTCGAACTGCTTGTCGCGTGCGTCCTCGTACTCTTTCCAAAAGCGATTCAGGTCATTAATCGACGCTCGAAACAAATCCTCTTTGAATTTTGGCAGCTGGCCGGTGCCAAACATCGCATGGTCGCGCACCATCAGTGGTGGCTGGATCTCCTCATAGCCATGCTCGGTCGTATGCAGGTCGAGCATGAACTGGCCGATCGCGCGTTCCATCCGCGCCAAGCCGCCCTTCAGCACGGTGAAGCGCGAGCCCGACAGCTTTGCTGCCCGCTCGAAATCCATCATGCCGAGCGCTTCACCGATCTCGAAATGCTCCTTCACCCAGTTCGGCCGCGTCGGCACTGTGCCGACAATGTGTCTGACCACATTGTCGTGCTCATCCTTGCCGACCGGCACATCGTCGAACGGCACATTGGGCAGCACCGCCAGCGCATCGTTCAGCGCCTTGTCCAGCTCACGCTCGCGCGCCTCGCCATTCTGGATGAAGGTCTTGATCTCGCCGACTTCGGTCTTCAGCCTTTCGGCAAGGGCGGCATCGCCCGAACGCATGGCGTTGCCGATCTCCTTCGAGGCGGCGTTGCGGCGCTCCTGCTTGGTCTGCAGCTCGGTGACGTGTTCGCGCCGCGCCTCGTCTTTGGCGATCAGTCCGTCGACCGTGGACTGCGCCTCACCGGCCGACCACGAGCGCTTCACCAGCGCCTCGACAAGGGCCTTCGGGTTGTCGCGAATCCATTTGATGTCAAGCATGGTTTATCCGTCCTCAGCTATGCGAGAGGGCGTAAACCGCATCCTTGATTGATGCAAGATAGACCGGGCAGCGACGGTCTCTTTCCGGCGCTGCCTGTTGTTTTACGAAGCAGCCGGCGCTGGAGGCTCGTCCGGCGTTTTATCGGCCACGGTCTCCCCGGCGTCCTGCTTCTCGCGTGCCAGCCGCTGCTTTTCTTGATCCCGCTCGATCCACCGGGCGGCCCAGATCGAGACCTCGTAGAGAAGGATGGTCGGAAGGGCCAGACCGATCTGGCTCATCGGATCCGGCGGCGTCAGCACTGCCGCGACGATGAAGGCAAGGACGATCGCCCATTTGCGTTTTTCCGCCAGCGCCTTGGACGACAGCATGCCGACGCGCGTCATCAGGCTGGTCACCACAGGCAACTGGAACACCAGGCCGAAGGAGAAGATCAGCGTCATGATGAGGCTGAGATATTCGGAGACTTTCGGCAGCAGCGAAATCTGCACCTGGTCGTCGGTGCCCGCCTGCTGCATGGCGAGGAAGAACCACATCACCATCGGGGTGAAGAAGAAATAGACCAGCGAAGCGCCCATCAGGAACAGGATCGGCGACGCGATCAGGAACGGCAGGAAGGCGTTGCGCTCGTTCTTGTAGAGGCCGGGCGCGATGAACTTGTAGATTTGCGTGGCGATCAGCGGAAAGGCGATGACCATGCCGCCGAACATGGCGAGCTTGACCTGCGTGAAGAAGAATTCCTGCGGCGCGGTGTAGATCAGCTCGACCTTGTGCGGATCGAGACCCGCCCATTTCGTCGCCCATTTGAAGGGGACGACCAGAAGGTTGAACAGCCTCTTGGCGAAGAAGAAGCAAACCAGGAAGGCGACGAAGAAGCCGCCAAGCGACCAGATCAGTCGCCGGCGCAGCTCGATCAGATGCTCCATCAGGGGAGCCGACGATTTCTCGATCTCGTCCTTTTCCTTGTCCGAAACGCTCACTTGGCGGCTCCAGCCGTCTTTTTGGCCACCGGCTTCTTCGCCGCGGCAGGCTTCGGTTCGGCTTTCGCCACGGTCTTGGCGGCAGTCGCCTTGGCGGCGGGCTTCGTCGAAGCGGCGGTTGCCGACCTTGCCGCTGTCGCGGCCTTTGTCGACGCCTTGGGTGCTGGTGTCGCTTTCGCCGTCACCGCAAGCGCAGCTTTTGCCGTCACCGCTGGTGCGGCTTTTGCCGTCACCACCTTCGCAGATGCCGAGGCCTTGGGCCGTGCTTTCGCTGCCGGCGGTGCCTTGGCGGCTTTCCTGGCCGCGGATGTCTTCGGCACCACGGCGGGCTCCGTGGATGTCGCCACTATCGATTCATCGGTCATCGCCGGGAAGATCGGGGCTGGCGGCGCAGCTTCCGGCCCGCTGACGCCGGGCATTTCCGTCGCGCCATTCTTCAGCGGCTCAGCGGCCTGTGGCGTCGAAGCGGCGGGCGTTGCCGGATCGGTGGCCGGCTTCGGCTTCATCGCCGCATCGACACCGGCGCGTACATCGGCCGCCGCCTGCTCGAACGGATTGAGCTGCTTCTTGATTTCGGCAACCGGGCTGAGGCCCCTGAGCTCGTCGACCGACTTCTTGACGTCGTCGAGTTCGGCTTCCTTCAGCGCCTCGTTGAACTGTTTCTGGAAGTCGGCGGCCATGGCACGCAGCTTCGCCGTCGTGCGCCCGAAGGTGCGCAGCATGTTGGGCAAATCCTTCGGCCCGACGACCACGATCATAACGATCGCAATCACCAGCATTTCGGTCCAGCCGACTTCAAACATGGCAATCTGTTCCGACTAGAACTCTTGGCTCAGCTCTTGCTGGCCTTTTCCTTCACAGCCGAAACGGTCTCATCGGCACGGTGTTCGACGGTGCGCTTGTCCTCGGCGACGTCGTCGTCGGCCATGCCCTTCTTGAAGCTCTTGATGCCCTTGGCCATGTCGCCCATCAGCTCGGGGATCTTGCCGCGGCCGAACACCAAAAGCACGATGACCAGCACGATCATCCAGTGCCAAATCGAAAATGAACCCATAGCAAATCTCTCTCGAATGTTTTCCCTGGCGATGATCTATGCGTTTTCGCGTTGGGATTCAAACACAACCGCGACAGAGTTTATGAAAGGCTGGCGGATGTCACGCATTTTCGGCAAGGCGGTCCGCTACCAAAAGGCGCATGTAAAGACGTAAAGCCACTTTTGATAGACGCTTGCGGTCAATCTTCCGTGACGCGTGGCGTCAAAAGGCCGAGCTCCTCGAGGTCGATGTCGGTCAGCGGATCCTCGTCCTCGGTCAGCGCATCCGGGTCGGCCGGCGGCTGCGGAATGGAGAAGTTCGACGGCATGCGGCCCGAAAGCAGGCCCGCCCCCTTCAATTCCTCCATGCCCGGAAGATCGCGGATTTCCTCGAGCGCAAAATGGTCGAGGAAGGTTTCGGTGGTGCCGTAGGTGACGGGACGGCCAGGCGTTTTGCGGCGACCGCGCATGCGCACCCATTCCGTCTCGAGCAGCGTGTCCAGCGTACCCTTCGAGGTCTCGACACCGCGGATATCCTCGATCTCGGCCCGCGTCACCGGCTGGTGATAGGCGATGATCGCCAGCACTTCGAGCGCCGCCCGCGACAGCTTGCGCTGCTGCACCGTGTCGCGGCTCATCAGAAAGGCGAGATCGCCGGCGGTGCGGAACGCCCAGGCGTCGCCGACCCGCACCAGATTGACGCCGCGCCGCGCATAGACCTGCTGTAACTCGGCCATGGCAAGGGCGATGTTGATGCCGTCGGGAAGGCGCGCGGCAAGCTGTTTTTCGCTGACCGGCTCGGCGCTGGCGAAGACAATCGCCTCGGCCATGCGCACGGCCTCCGCCATATGCAGGCGCTCGGCCGGGTTCTGTGCCGGATTCTGGACGGAAGCCTCGTCGAGATCGCCCTCTTCCGGCCCATCATCCACCTTGAAGGGGATAACCGAAGCGTTGGCGCGTTCGCTCATGGTGCCACCTCGACTGCCTTGGTTGCCTGCACGCGGCCGCGCAGATAGATCGGCGCGAACGTCTGATCCTGCCGCAAATCCATCGTGCCGTCGCGCACCAGTTCCAATGTTGCCGCAAACGAACTGGCGATCGCCGTGCGCCTCTCCTCGGGACTGGTCATGTACACGATCAGGAAACTTTCCAGCGTCGTCCAGTCGCTGACAGCCCCGACCAGCCGGGTCAGGATGTCGCGCGCGTCCTTGAGCGACCAGACGCCACGCCTGGCGATGGTCACATTGTTGATCGCCTGCTTCTGCCGCTGCTGGGCGTAGGCGGTCAAGAGATCGTAGAGCGACGCCGAATAGGCGTTGCGCTTCTCGATGATGACCATTTCCGGCATGCCGCGCGCGAACACGTCCCGGCCGAGCCGATTGCGGTTGACCAGACGCGCCGCGGCGTCGCGCATGGCTTCCAGCCGCTTCAGCCGGAATTGCAGCACCGCAGCCAGTTCCTCGCCGCTCTCACCCTCTTCGCCCGGCAGCTTGGGGATCAACAGCTTCGATTTGAGGAAGGCGAGCCACGCCGCCATCACCAGATAGTCGGCCGCAAGCTCCAGCCGCAGCGCCCTCGCCGTCTCGACAAAGGTCAGATACTGCTCGACCAGCGCCAGGATCGAGATGCGCGCCAGATCGACCTTTTGCGTCCGGGCAAGATGCAAGAGAAGATCGAGCGGACCTTCGAAGCCGGCCACATCGACGACCAGCGAGGGGTCGCCGGTAACGCGCGAATCGTCATTCTCGGCCCACAGGCGGTCCATCGGTGCGGCCTTCGCGGCCTTGCTTTCCAATGTTTCCGCCACTGTCCCTGTCACTTCCTTTTGCTAGGCCACCGCATCGAAATAGGTGGCGAATTCAGCGCGTATCTCGGTTTCCTCGACCGCGTCGTGTTTCTTAATATAGGTCAGCGCCCGCTTTGCGCGCTCCAGAGACTTGCCTTCAAGCCCCTTTGTGCGCGATGCGATGCCCGCCATCTCCTCGAAAACACCATTGCAGTGAAGGACCAGATCGCAGCCCGCCGCAAGGATCGAGGCCGCCTTTGTCGGGAAATCCCCAGAAAGTGCCTTCATTGAGGTGTCGTCGCTCATCAGCAACCCGTCGAAGCCGATTTCGCGGCGGATGATCTCGTCGATGACCTTGCCGGAGGTGGTTGCCGGGTTGTTGGGGTCGATGGCGCTGTAGACGACATGCGCCGTCATCGCCATCGGCAGGTCGTTAAGCTCCCGGAACGGGGCAAAATCATGCCGCTGCAGATCGCTGAGCGAGGCGTTGACTATCGGCAGCTCGAAATGTGTGTCGGCGAAAGCCCGGCCATGGCCGGGAATGTGCTTCATCACCGGCAGCACACCGCCCGCCATCAGCCCTTCCGCCGCCGCACGGCCGAGTTCGATGACCGGGCGCGGCTCCTTGCCATAGGCGCGAGCGCCGATGACGTCGCTGGCGCCTTCGATCGGCACGTCGAGCACCGGCAGGCAATCCGCCGTAATGCCGTAGCGTAAGAGGTCGAAGGCGTGCAGCCGCGCCATCAGCCAGGCAGCACGGGCGCCGGCGTCGTGATCGTCGCGCCACAGCGCGCCAAGCGCCCCTCCCGCCGGATAGTTCGGCGCCAGCGGCGGCCGCAGGCGTTGCACCCTGCCGCCTTCCTGGTCGATGAACACCAGCGCGTCCGGGCGGCCGATACAATCGCGCATCTCGGCGACCAGATCGCGGATCTGCTCGGTCTCGCCGATGTTGCGGGCAAACAGGATGAAGGCCCACGGGCATTCATTGCGATAGAAATTGATTTCTTCGCGGGTGAGCGATTTCCCGGCACAGCCGAGGATCATGGCTTTTGATTCGGTCATATCAGGAGTTTAGGGCTTCGAGCGATCAAAGGGAATCGTCTCGGGGCACATGCGTGGAAGCACGTGACTTGCTTCCACATGAAAAACGCTGGGCACATGAAAAAGCCGGCGCGACCTTGGGCCGCGCCGGCTTTGATTGACTGAAACGCGTCTAGCGAGAGACGAAGCAGTTGCCGCCGGCGGCCTTGTAGCTGGTGCACAGGTTTATGGCATCGTTGCGCGACTGGGCCACGACACGAACACGATAGAACGTGCCCTTGCCGGCAATCTCGGCCTTGACGATGTTGGCGGTGCGGCCGGCAAGCACGCTGCCGTAGCGGCGTTGCAGATCCTGGTAGGTCGACTGGGCGCTTTCCACCGTCGGCTGCGAGGCAACCTGCATCGACCACGAACCGCCACCGGTCGCCGTCGTTGCCGGATCGATGGAAGCGACCTGATCGGGCTTGACCTCGCCGACGACGTCGACCGGCTGGTCGGACGGACGCTGCGGCGCGATCGCAACCTTGGCCGGAGTGTTGGCTGACTGCGCCTTCGCCGGCTTGGCTGCTGGCTTGAGGGCCGGCTCGTCTTCCGCCTGGGCAGCGGCGGGCGCCACGGTGCCGGTCTGGTCAGCATCGGCCTGGGCCGACGGCGCGACATGCTGCGGCGCCGGATCGCTCGGCTCGGCCGCCGCCACCTGCGGCGCGGCCGGTGCCGGATCCTCGCGCGGCACCAGCGAACCATCGGACTTGACCACCATGGTCCTCACCTTGCGCGGCGCAACGGCGACGACATCGCTGTTGGTGCCCTTGTCGGCATCCTGCAGCACCTGCGCGATGCGATCCTCGGACTTGGGCGCGGGCGCCGCATTGTCGGCCGGCGCGGCACTTACGGTCGGCGCGGCATTGCCGTCGTCGGTGGCGCCGGCGGCCGCACTCTGATCAGCAGAAAGATCGACGGCACGGGCCGGATCCTTCGCCTGCACATCCACCGGGACCTCGGTGTTGGTGACAAGCTTCTGCTGCACGGGTTCGGCGGGCTTGGCGCCCTTGACCACCGCGTCATAGACCTTGTTGTCCTGGTTCGGCACCACGGTGCCGCCCGGATTTTCCGGCTTCACCTTGATCGGTGAATTGTCGGCCTTGACGATCACAGGTGCTTCGCTGCCGCCCTTGCCGCCCAAATGCAGGGCAAAGGCACCAAGGCCGCCTGCGATTGCCACGGCACCGACGATCGCGGCGATGAACAGGCCGCGGCGGCCCGACGGCTTGGCCGCTTCCCGCTCGCCGAGACCCGGAACGGACATCGCCTCGTCCAGCTCGGGATCATAGTCGAGTTCATCGACGGTGAAATCGTTCGCCTGCGAGACCGGCTGGCTGCCGGGCAGATTGTCGAGATCGAAGCCGTCGGCAGCGTCGGCATAGCCTGTGTTCGCCGCCGCGCGGGCCGGCATTTCCGCCGGACGCGCCGCATAGGTCCGCGCTTCCGGCTGCAAGGCCGGCTTGGGCTCTTCATAGGATGGCGCCTGATAGCCCGAGGTGTATCCAGCGTTGTAGGATTCGTCGGCATAGGCAGCGCTGCTTGCGGGAGCAGCAGGAGCAGGCGCGACCTCCACCGAATTCATTTCCGTCAGCAGGCTGGCGAACTCGGCGTCGAGATCGTCATAGCCAGGCGAGGCCGGCTCATCTTCCTCGAAATGCAGTTCCGGAATGTCGAGATCGTCCGCCAGCGCCACGACGCGCTCCGGCACATCGACCGTTTCGACATCAGGCATCTCCTCGTAGCGCGAGGACTGGCGTGGCGGCAGTGCGGATACGGGGGCTGCATAGGCAGCAGCCGCAACCGGCTCGGGCGCATGGTAGGACGGCACAGCGGCCACTGCTGGGGCCACATCAGCCGCGGCGGCCCTGGCCGCCGTCGAGGTGGCCGGCTGCGCGGCGAATGCCGGCTGCTGGGGAACCGGCGTCACGCGGCTCCACGACCGGGTCGGCTCGGTCGGCGCGGGGCGGTCGGCCAGCCAATCAAGGGAATCGGCCTGATCCTGCTGGGAAGCGACCTTGTCACGCGGATCGAGGTTCCTCGCCAAGGCCGCATCGAACGCATCATCGTCGAAATCGACGTCGACATGATCAGTAGCATCAGAGCCTAGATCCTGGCCCTCAAGCTCATCGAGCAGCAGATTGTCGAGATCGGCATCGGCGGCGTGAGCCGCGCTGGTGGGATGCAGATCCTCGGGCGCTTGTTCGTCGAGATCCCAGTCGAGATCGGCAGGTTCCTCGGCAGCCGTTGCAGGCGCGGGAACATACTGCTGAACGGGAGCGGCAGCCGGCTGGGCCACAAAGGGCTGAGCCACGACAGGCTCCTTGGCCGACGGCAGCGTGCGCGCAGTCATAGCGCCCAGAAGCGCGTTCAACTCATCTTCGAGGCTTCGTTCGTCCGCCACGGGAACCCGCACCGGCTCGGCTGCCGGAATTGCCGGAGCTGTCGGCTGGACCGCGGCGGCGGCAACCTCAGCGACCGGCTCTTCGGCAGGCTCGGCGAACGCGTCGTCCAAGTTCAGGTCGAACGCATCATCCGAAACGGCCTCAGGGCTTGAGAAGTCGCCGCTAGCGTCCACGGCATCGGCGAGCACTTCGGGCGTTTCCGCGCCATCGGAGGCCACCGGCTCGTCCGCCTGACCGGCAAAATCCATATCGACATCAGCCATGGCGTCGTCGAAGTGCCCCTCGAAATCCGCGTCGGAAATCGCCTGGGCTTCATGCGCGGCGGCCAGCACCGGCTCGGGATAGTCGAGCGCGGTCGCGGCCACATGGTGCTGATCCGCAGAATGGTCGTCCAGAGAATGGTCGTCCAGCATCAACTCGTCTTCGAGCGAAAGCGCGACCGCATCATCGAATTCATGCTCGGGCTCGACAGCCACCGGCACTTCGGCAACGGCATGCTGGGGCTCGACGGCCTCGTCTTCGATCTGGACGGCATGGTCCTCGATGTGGAAATCCCGATCGAGCGACGCGGCAAGCTCGTCCTCCATCGGCAGATCATCCTCGAAGGGCGAAACGTCCTCAAGCGAACTGGCGACGGCATTGTCGAAATCGGCGTCGAAGGCAGGTTCGACGGATGGCGCGGCTTCGGCAGCGCCCGGAATTGCATGGCTGGCGACGACCGCATGGTCATCGGCACCGGTGAAGTCCAGATGGAAATCATCATCGAGCGACAGCGCAAGATCGTCGTCAGCCGCAAGATCGTCGCCAGCAGAATGCGTGGCCGCCGTTTCGAATGCCGGCTCATGAGCCTCGACAACCGGCGCGGCAGCGCTGTCGCCAGCGTCGAACTCGCCCATCAGTTCCTTTTCGAGGTCGATGTCGAAATCGTCCCCTTGCGTGGACTGACTAGCGGCCTGTGGCTGGGCCGGCGCCTGCTGCTTGACCGGCTGGCGTGGGTCGAATCCCATGATCCTGGTCAGTTCCGCGAACGGATCATCGTCAGCGATGTCGTTGTTGTCGGCTACTCTCAGCTGGGTTCTGTCTGCCATTATTGTTCCCGAACTCGCACTCATTCGGACGCCATGGACGTCGCGCAGGGTTGGCCCTTACCAGCGCAATGTGGGCAAAAGGTGACAGGTTTTTTAGTCAAACCTAACGCATTTCGCTGGGCGCGGCGGCCCCGATCAGCGTCAGGCCGGACGTGAGAACGTCCGAAACAGCCTGCACCAGCCCTAGTCTGGCATGCGTCAATTGTCGGTCGTTAACCTTAACAAAACGTAAGTCCGGATTATCCGTGCCCCGGTTCCAGTGCCCGTGGAGACTGGAAGCCAGATCATAGAGATAAAATGCCAGTCGATGGGGCTCCAGCGCAAGAGCGGCGGACTCGATCAGGCGCGGATATTCCGCAAGCTTGCGGATCAGGCCGATCTCGCCCTCGTCCGTCAGCAAAGCCGCCGCGGCAGCCAGGCTTTTGCGATCGAAATTCGCCTCGCCCAGTTGCTCGCTGGCCTGCCGGAACACCGAATGGCAGCGCGCCGAGGCGTACTGCACATAAAACACTGGATTGTCCTTCGACTGTTCGGTGACCTTGGCGAAGTCGAAGTCGAGCGGCGCATCACTCTTGCGGAACAGCATCATGAAGCGCACCGCGTCGCGGCCGACCTCCTCCACCACTTCCCGAAGCGTGACAAAATCGCCGGACCGCTTCGACATGCGAACCGGCTCGCCTTCGCGAAACAGCTTGACCAGATTGCACAGCAGGACGGTTAGTTTGACGTCGTCACCGGCAATTGCCCGCGCCAGCGCTTCCAGCCGTTTGACATAGCCGCCATGGTCGGCGCCGAGCACGTAGATCAGGTCGACGAAGCCGCGATCGACCTTGTCCTTCAGATACGCCACATCGGCGGCGAAATAAGTGAACGCGCCATCGGACTTGACCAGTGCCCGGTCCATGTCGTCGCCGACCGCGGTGGAGCGGAACAGGGTCTGCTCGCGGTCTTCCCAGTCGTCCGGCTTCTCGCCCTTGGGCGGTGGCAGCTTCCCTTTGTAGATATGGCCCTTCAGCGTCAGGTCGTTGATCGCCGAGCGGATCTTCCTGGCATTGTCGGCATGCAGCGTGCGCTCGGAGAAGAACACGTCGTGATGCACGTTGAGCAGAGCCAGATCCTCGCGGATCATCGCCATCATCGCATCGATGGTCCGGTCCTTGACGATGGCCAGCGCTTCGTCATCGGGCATCTGCAGCAGCTTGCGGCCAAATTCCGCGACCAGCGCCTGACCGACCGGCACAAGGTAGTCGCCCGGATAGAGTCCGGCCGGTATTTCGCCGATGTCATCGCCTAGCGCTTCGCGGTAGCGAAGGAAGGCCGAGCGCCCGAGCACATCGATCTGCGAGCCGGCATCGTTGATGACATATTCCTTGGTCACGTCGTAGCCGGCAAACGCCATCAGGTTGGCGAGCGCGTCGCCGACAACCGCGCCCCGGCAATGGCCGACATGCATCGGCCCCGTCGGGTTGGCGGAGACATACTCGACATTGGTTTTCCGGCCGGCGCCGATCGTCGAGCGGCCATAATCGCGGCCCTGCTCGAGCAGCGCGGTCAGATGCGCCTGCCAGAAGCCGTCCTTGAGCCTGAGATTGACGAAGCCGGGGCCGGCAACCTCGACGGCGGCGACATCCTTGTCATCCCGCAGCGCCAGCGCCAGCCTTTCGGCCAGCGCGCGGGGGTTCTGGCCGGTGGGCTTGGCCAGCACCATTGCCGCATTGGTCGCGAGATCGCCATGGCTGGGGTCGCGTGGCGGTTCGACGGCAATGCGCGACAGGTCAGGCGAAACGCCGTCCTTGTCTTTCAGATCAAGCGCTTCGACAGCCTTTGTGACTCGCGCGGTGAAATCGGCGAAGATGTTCATGGGTATTGCTCTGGCGGCTTTATGGCGAATCCGGCTCGTTGGCCGGCAAAATCGCGCCCGCCCTAGCTCAAATCCGGGGTGCGGTCAAACAAACGCCTGTGTTCCTTGAGCGCGTAGGTGTCGGTCATCCCGGCCAGGAAATCGGCCACACTGCGCGCCTTGATGCGATCGTCGGCCCTGTCCAGCCCCTCGCGCCAGCCGTCCGGCATGGCGCGCGGATCGGCGAAATAGACGTCGAAGAGGTCCCTGACGATCTGCTCGGCGCCGGCGCGCACCCGCATCACCTCCTTGTGCCGGTAGAGGTGCTTGTAGAGAAAGGCCTTCAGTTCCTTCTCGGCCGCGGCCATCTCGGCGGAAAAGGTCACCATCGTCTCGCCCGCCGCCCTCACCGCATCGGCGCTGCGCGGCCCGACACGTTCCAGATTGGCGGTCGCCGAGACAATGACATCCTCGACCATGGCGGTGATCTGCCGCCGCATCAGTTCGTGGCCGGTGCGCACGTCATCGAGTGCAGGGTAGCGCTCGCGCACACCCGCCAGGATCGTTCCCGGCAGCGAGACCGCCTTCAGCATATCGAGCGTCAGCAGCCCTGCCCGCAGCCCGTCGTCGATGTCATGCGTGTTGTAGGCGATGTCGTCGGCAATCGCAGCACACTGCGCCTCGATACCGGCGAACCGGTCGAGTTCGAGATCCTGCAGCTCCGAATAATCGCGGATTGCTTGCGGCACCGGCCCTTTCAGGCCCTTGCCGCTGCTATCCGTCAGCGGGCCATTGTGCTTGACCAGGCCCTCCAGCGTCTCCCAGGTCAGGTTCAGCCCGTCGAATTCAGCATAGCGTGCCTCAAGCCTTGTCACGATGCGCAGCGACTGCGCGTTGTGGTCAAAACCGCCCCAGGCCGCGACTTTGTCGTTCAGCGCGTCCTCACCGGTATGGCCGAAGGGCGTGTGGCCGAAATCATGCACCAGCGCCACCGCTTCAGCCAGATCCTCGTCGCCGCGCAACGCCCGCGCCAGCGCACGCGCGATCTGCGCAACCTCGATCGAATGGGTCAGCCTTGTGCGATAGTGGTCGCCTTCATGCGCAATGAAGACCTGCGTCTTGTGCTTGAGCCGCCGGAACGCCGTCGAATGGATGATGCGGTCACGGTCGCGCTGGAACGGCGTGCGAGTCGGGCTTTCGACCTCGTCGAACAGGCGGCCGCGCGAAAGCGCCGGATCGGTCGCATAGGCCGCGCGCGGCCGATAGCCAAATCCGATGTCGCCTAACTCATTGGTCATGGCTGATGCTGCCGCAGTTGACTTGATCTAGTTGACTTGGCCCCTCGCGCTTCATACCTATCATGTGAAACCGAAAGCAAGGTGACGCCCATGGGCGCGGATGCCAAGACTGCCATGAAAGTCGACATGACCGAGGCCGCCGCCAAGCGGATCGCCAAAATTGTCTCTGGCGAGGCCGGCAAGACGGCGCTGCGCGTTTCCGTCGAAGGCGGCGGCTGCTCGGGCTTTTCCTACAAGTTCGACCTGGTCGATGCGCGCAACGACGACGATGTCGCCATCGAGAAGGACGGCGCCACGGTGCTGATCGACGATCTGTCGCTGGTCTATATGGGCGGTTCGGTGATCGACTTCGTCGACGATCTGATGGGCCAGTCCTTCCAGATCCGCAATCCGAACGCTGTCGCCTCCTGCGGCTGCGGCACGAGCTTCTCCATCTAGCGGCATGCCTGGCATCGGCGCGGTCCGTCAGATCGCGTTGTCGGCCGGCCGCAACCTTGATTCGACGCTGGCCTTCTGGCGCGATGTGCTCGGTATGGGCGTTCACGCCCGCTATGATCCCCCCGGTATCGCCTTCATCATGGCGGGCGATGTGCGTCTGTTGTTCACGGACGGTGTGCCGGCCGGGACCGTCTATCTCGACTTAACGGGCCTCGAAGCCTTCCACGCCGAGGCAAAGGCATCGGGAGTTCCCTTTACCGCGCCGCCAGCGCTTGTCCATCGCGACACCGAAGGCACATTCGGTCCGGCGGGGGAAAGCGAGTGGATGGCCTTCCTAAAGGATCCGGCAGGCAATACGATCGGCCTCGTCGAACGCCACCCGCCGCAGGAAGAATAGACCGTCATGAAAATCGTCACCTGGAACATCAACGGCGTGCGCGCCCGCATCGGCAACCTCACCCATTGGCTGACCGAAAGCGCACCCGACATCGTCTGCCTGCAGGAAATCAAGACGGTCGACGAGCAGTTCCCGCGCGCCGAGATCGAGGCGCTGGGCTACAATGTCGAAACCCATGGCCAGAAGGGCTTCAACGGCGTGGCGCTGCTGTCGAAGCTGCGCTTCGACGAAGTCAATCGCAGCCTGCCGGGCGACGACACCGACGAGCAGGCACGTTTCATCGAAGGCGTGTTCTCGACCGACAAGGGCGCGCTTCGCGTCGCCTCGCTCTATCTGCCGAACGGCAATCCGATCGATGACGAGAAAAAATTCCCCTACAAGCTGTCCTGGATGGCGCGGCTGGAGCGCTGGGCCGAGGACCGGCTGAGGCTGGAAGAGGCACTGGTGCTGGCCGGCGACTACAATGTCATTCCCGAGCCGATCGACGCGCGCTTTCCGGAGAACTGGCTCGGTGACGCGCTGTTCCAGCCGCAGACGCGGCAGGCTTTCCGGCGGCTGCTCAACCTCGGTTTCACCGAAGCGGTGCGCGCGGTCACCGATGCGCCCGACACCTACACCTTCTGGGACTATCAGGCCGGCGCCTGGCAGAAGAACAACGGCATCCGCATCGACCATCTGCTGCTGTCGCCGGAAGCCGCCAACCGATTTTCGTCGGCCTCGATCGAGAAGCATGTGCGCGCCTGGGAAAAGCCCTCCGATCACGTGCCGGTGGCGATCGATCTCGCGCTACAGCCGGCCTGACGGGAGGCTCTGCGCCCCGAGGCCGGGCACGGCGATGCCGGACCTCATATCGCCACATTCAGGCGCATGATGGGAGATCATCATGGCGGCCGGGGTTCCCATGACCATTCGATTTGTTGTTTGTCCGATCGGCTTGGCATTTGCCACGGCTGCCATGGCGCCGGCTTTCGCCGCCCCGGAATGTCTTGCCAATGGAAAATCCTATCCGGTTGGTCAGGTCGCCTGCCTGACGGTTGCCGACCAGAGCCATCTGGCTCGCTGCGAGATGGTGCTCAACAACACATCCTGGACGAAGGTCGGCGACAGCTGCCCTGAAAACACGATGGCGCCGCACCCGCATGTCACGCCGATCTCGACGCCCGCACCAAGCATGGTGCCGACGGAGCCGACTGAGAACTGATTTTGCCCATTAGCCGATCTCCCCCCTCGTGGGGGAGATGGCCGGCAGGCCAGAGGGGGGCGCCGTAGAGCGCCGGCCTCAACAGCGACCGAGCATCGCAATGCCTCATACACCATTGCCTCCAAGACATCGCGCAAACGCCAGATCGATGCGCAAGGTCATGACATCAGCCGAATTGAAGCTCTGGAACGAGCTTCGCGCGCACCGGTTGATGGGGCTTGGCTTCCGTCGACAATTTCCGGTCGCCGGGTACATTGTCGACTTCGCTTGCCCGGAGAAGAAACTTGTCGTCGAAGTCGACGGCTCCCAGCATGCGGAAGCCGACGCCGCAGACAGCGACGGAGCAAGGACGTTGCGCCTGGAGCAAGACGGTTGGGCTGTCCTGCGCTTCTGGAACGACGACGTCATCCGCGACATCGACAATGTCTGCCAACATATTGTAATCGTGGCCGGGGTTGCGGGTACGTCAGAATAACAGCAAGGCTGGCGGGACAGCGCCCCCCTCTGTCCTGCCGGACATCTCCCCCACACGGGGGGAGATCGGCTGTCGCAACCGCTTTTGCCAATCTCCAACGTTGCAAGAAAACGCGCCGGCAACCAAGCTGCCAATCCCCGGTCCAAACACCCCCACAAGGGGAGAGATCGGCAGGCGACTCACTGGTCCGTGTTGGCGGTGCCCTTGGTCAGGATGTCATCCGCCAGCGAGATCGCCGTGCGCCGGTCGGCTTCGCCGGCCGCGGCAAAAGCCTCTTCCTGCATGCCGCGGATCCAGGGCTGGTCGGCCGGCGACGCGCGCTCGAGCGCCGCGGTCATCATCGCCAGGCCGCGAACGATCTTGCCGCTCTGGAACAAGAGATGGCCAAGCGTCGCCTGGGCGCCGGCATGGCCCTTCTCGGCGGCGAGCTGGAACCAGCGCCCGGCCTGCTTGACGCTGGCCTTCACGCCGCCCTCACCCTTCAGGAACATCTGTCCCATCTCGAACTGGGCGTTCGGGTTGCGGTAGTTGGCGGCGGCGCGCATGTAATATTCCTGCGCCGCCACCTCGTTTTCGGTGACCGGGCTGCCGGGAATGCCCGTGCGCAGATAATCGCCGAGCGCCACCAGCGCGTCGGAGACGTAGCTTTCTTCGGGCGAGCCGGGCTCGACATCCTGGTCGACGATCTCGGAGAAGAACTTGAACGCCTCATAGTCGTCGCGCGCCACGCCGTCGCCCTCGGCATACATACGGGCAAGCTTCCAGGTGGCGCCGATCTGGCCGTTTTCGGCGGCGTATTTATAGGCTTCGGCTGCCTGTTCCTTGTGGCCGTTCTTGTAGGCGGAAAAGCCGAACTGGAACACTGCCCAGGGGCTCGACTGCGGCTTCACGCCGGTCTTGTCGTCGAACACCTTGTCGTCGAAGGCCAAAGCCTGGCCCACGGCGCCAAAGATCGCGACAGCGACCAGTGCCGGAAGGACAGATGACCTCAACAACTCTGGTGTTGACTTCAACAACTCAGATATCCGCATAGCAGTGTGTTTCTTTCGCACCGCCCGGATGGGTGACCGCGCCGTCGCGGGCAGATCCGACCGTCTGTGCGTATTTCCATATCGCGCCCGACTGGTAGTCGGTCGTGCGCGCCTTCCATGTCTTGGCCCGCGCCGCCAGTTCAGCCTCGGTCAGCGCCACCTCTATCGTGCCGTTCACGGCATCGATCGAGATCACGTCGCCGTCCCGGATGAGACCGATCGGACCGCCCACGGCTGCTTCCGGCCCGACATGGCCGATGCAGAAGCCGCGTGTCGCGCCCGAGAAGCGACCGTCGGTGATCAGCGCCACCTTGCCGCCCATGCCCTGGCCATACAGAGCCGCCGTCGTCGACAGCATCTCGCGCATGCCCGGGCCGCCGCGAGGCCCTTCGTAGCGAATGACGAGAACCTCGCCTTCCCTGTAGTTGCGATGCGACACCGCCTCGAAACATTCCTCTTCCGAATCGAAGCAGCGCGCCGGGCCGGAGAATTTCAACTCCGCCATGCCCGCGACCTTCACGATCGCGCCTTCGGGGGCGAGGTTTCCCTTCAACCCCACGACACCGCCGGTTTGGGTAATTGGTCTGTTGGCCGGGCGGACCACATCCTGGTGTTCATTCCAGGCAACATGTTCCATGTTTTCGGCCAAAGTGCGGCCAGTGACCGTCAGGCAATCGCCATGCAGATAGCCGTGGTCGAGCAGCGTCTTCATCAACAGCGGAATGCCGCCGGCCTCGAACATATCCTTGGCGACATATTTGCCGCCTGGCTTGAGGTCGGCGATGTAAGGCGTCTTCTCGAAAATCTTTGCGACGTCGAAGAGATCGAATTTGATCCCCGCCTCATGCGCGATCGCCGGCAGATGCAGGGCAGCATTGGTCGAGCCGCCGGTGGCGGAAACCACGGTCGCCGCATTCTCCAGCGCCTTCAGCGTGACGATGTCGCGCGGCCGGATGTTTTTCGCGATCAGTTCCATGATCTTTTCGCCGGAGGCGAAATTGAAACGATCGCGCATTTCGTAAGGGGCCGGCGCACCGCAGGAATAGGGCAGCGCCAGACCAATCGCCTCGGCGACGGTGGCCATGGTGTTGGCGGTGAACTGGGCGCCGCAGGAACCGGCCGACGGACAGGCCACCTGCTCGATTTCAAGAAGCTCGGCATCACCGATCGTGCCGACAGAGTGCTGACCAACCGCCTCGAACACATCCTGCACGGTGATCTGGCGGCCGCGATAGCTGCCGGGCAGAATCGAGCCGCCATAGATGAAGATAGACGGCACGTTGAGCCGCACCATGGCCATCATCATGCCCGGCAGCGACTTGTCGCAGCCGGCCAGCCCGACCAGCGCATCGTAGCAATGGCCGCGCATGGTGAGTTCGACCGAGTCGGCAATGACCTCACGCGACACCAGCGACGACTTCATGCCCTGGTGGCCCATGGCGATGCCGTCAGTGACGGTGATGGTGCAGAATTCGCGCGGCGTGCCGTTGGCGGCGGCTACCCCCTTCTTGACCACCTGCGCCTGGCGCATCAGCGAGATGTTGCAGGGGGCGGCTTCGTTCCAGCAGGAGGCGACGCCGACCAGCGGCTGCGCGATCTCGGCGGCGGAAAGCCCCATGGCATAGAGATAGGACCGGTGCGGCGCGCGCGCCGGACCGACAGTCACATGGCGGCTAGGGAGCTTAGCCTTTGAAATGACCTTGGCGTCCATTCTCATCCTTGCCGCGGGCGGTGCGGCCTGTCCCATCGCCGAGCCTTTTGGCGCGTGTCCCGAGACAAGATCGAGGTGCGCCGGGTTTATGGCGGGAAATGGGCAATTTCCTCGACCCGACTTCTAGCGCAGGGGTTGTTCAGAAAGTGTTGCCGAAACGTCACAATCGCACGAGGCGGTCCCAGTGCGGCTAATATGCAACGCAGCTTGAATGACGGCATCGCCGGCGATCCCGGCTCAAACAAAAAAGCCGGGCAATGCCCGGCCTTTTTCTCGAATTTCCAGATAGTTAGAACTTGATCTTGATGCCGCCGGAAAACGCCGTAACCAGATCGTTGCCGAAGTCATAGCTAGCATCGTCGCCAGCAACATAACCATTCTCTCCGACCACCATGCCGGAATGGCCGCTGGTCAGCACTCCGATCGCACCTGCCAAACGAATTTCGATATTGGGCTTCGGAGTGTAGGCCACGCCGCCACCCAACGTCCAGGTATCGGTCTGAGAGCCATAGCCGTGCGAGGTGCCACGATCCCAGGAAAGCTGGCCGGCGGCCGCCCATTGATCGTTGAACTTGTGGCCAATACCGCCTGTAACCGTCCAGCCGTCACGATACATCAGGTCGAGAGAGGTCAACTGGGCTGAATGAACTTTGTCGCCCGTGACGCACAGTGCGGAAGGAGTACCCACCGCACAAATCGGGACGCTTTGCAAAACGCTCCAATTGACCCACTTGATCGAGCCAAAGGCGAGCCATCCGGGCGCAATTCCCGACTGCAATTTCAGCTCCACCACATCCGGCATGTACTGGGTCGAGCCGTAAATCGGGATGACGGGGCCGCCGACATTCGTCAGATCGAGCGTGCCCGAGATGTTGTCGAGCTTGACCTTCGAATTGTAGACGAGGCTCGCCCGCAATGCGATGTCTGGTATCTCGTAAGCAAGGCCGGCGCGCCAGCCCCAGCCATTGCTCGTCAAGTCGACGCGACCCGTGCCCCCGAAATCGGGCACAAAGGGCGACACAAGGCTTTCCTTGTAGCCGTAGACCTTCTGGTAAAAGACGCCGCCGATGAAGCGAAGTTGACCCTTCCCCGCATCCATCTTGTACGAGCAGGTGCCCGCGTAGTTGTCGCTCTTGATGTCAGTTTCCATATTGGAAAACGCACCGTTCCAGACGCCGGGCGCAACATGGGCGCCCCAAGGCTGCGAATAGTCGAACATGCAGTCGACGCCCTGCACAACCTGGGCCTTGACGCCGATGCGGGGTACCCAATAGCCCTCCGCGCCGTCGGCCGAGGTGCCCCAGCCGAGATTGGCTCCGCCCGGCCCCTTCGCATTCTCGTACTTGCGATCCGGCATCACATAGGTCGCTTCCGCCTCGGTCGCGACCTGCGCCGGATCGAACAGCAGATCGATGTCGTAGCCGCCGCGTTCCAAGCCGCCCGCGTGAGCCGGGTGCATTACCGCACCGATCAAAGCCAGCGAAAAGCACCCCGCCCCCAGCAGTGCTTTCAGACGCAAATTGTTCATGGATGTCCTCCCCGAATAACTATTGCACCAAGCTAGAACCAATTCAGGTTAACGCTGCAACAACGAATTCAAGGGGCGTACATGTACATGGTTGCCAAACGCATTTTCGACAAAATGCAAGGCAGCGCCAGGACGCCGAAAATCGCCTTCCGGGGCCTGCGCTGGCGGTAAAAGGAGAGAAAAACCGGCTGAAAAGGCTCAAAAACAGCTATTTTTAAGGGCTTACTGCCCCATTGTTACATTATGGCAACAATGGGGTTAAAACTTCCGTTTACGTCAACATTAACGCAACGGAATGCTCAGTTTGGAGGCAAAAGACCTGCATTTTAGAAGCAGCTAAAGCCTCGAGAATCTATCCTCAACCGGCGTCGCGAACCCTGGTCAACGCCACCGAAAGCTTGTCCTGCGCGTCGCGGTATTCGGCGAGCTTTTCGCGCTCGGCGTCGACGATCTCGGCCGGTGCGCTGGCGACAAAGCGTTCATTGGACAGCTTCTTGTGCAGCCGGGCTATTTCCTCGGTCACCTTGGCCAGTTCCTTCTGCAGCCGGGCGGCCTCGGCGGTGAGGTCGATCAGGCTGCCGAGCGGCAGGCAGATCGTCGCCTCATTGAGGACGATCTGCGCCGAGCCTTTGGGTGCTGTGTCAGCCAACGAGATGTCGCCGACGCGCGCCAGCCGCTTGATCGCGGAGTCCTCGCGAACCAACCGCTCGCGCGTGACATCATTGGCGCCGACCACGACCAGCGGCGCGATCGCCGCCGGCGGCACGTTCATCTCGGAACGCACCGAGCGGATGCCGGAGACGAGGTCGACCAGCCAGTTGATGTCGGCGGCAGCTTCGGCGTCCTCGAAGTCCGGCGACGGCCAGGCGGCATGGCAAAGCAACGAGGAGCGCTCATTGCCCTCGCCCGCCGTCTGCGCCCACAGCTCTTCCGTCATGAACGGCATCATCGGGTGCAGGAGCTTGTAGATCTCGTCGAGCACGAAGGCGACGCAGGCGCGGCTTTCAGCTTTGGCCGCTTCGTCCGTGCCCATGAACACCGGCTTCAGCAGCTCCAGATACCAGTCGCAGAACAGGTTCCAGACGAAGCGATAGGCAGCACCGGCCGCCTCGTTGAAGCGGTATGAGGTGATGCCGTCCGTGATCTCGCGCGCCGCCCGCGTCAGTTCGGTCAGGATCCAGCGGTTGACCGCAAGCTTGGCGTCGTTCAGCCAGAAATCGTCATTGCGCGCGACTTCGTTCATCTCGGCGAAGCGTGTCGCGTTCCACAGCTTGGTGCCGAAATTGCGATAGCCGGCGATGCGCGCCGGGTCGAGCTTCACATCGCGCCCCTGTGCCGCCATCACCGTCAGCGTGAAGCGCAGCGCATCGGCGCCAAACTCGTCGATCAGATCGAGCGGATCGATGACGTTGCCTTTCGACTTCGACATCTTCTGCCCGTTCTTGTCGCGCACCAGCGCGTGCACATAGACGGTGTGGAACGGCTCCTCGTCCATGAAATGCAGGCCCATCATCATCATGCGGGCAACCCAGAAGAAGATGATGTCGAAGCCGGTCACCAGCACGTCGGTCTGGTAGTAGGTCTTCAGCTCCGGCGTCTGGTCCGGCCAGCCGAGTGTCGAGAACGGCCACAGCGCCGACGAGAACCAGGTGTCGAGCACATCCTCGTCACGGGTCAGGATCTCGCCCGGCTTGTAGTTCTCCAGCTTGTCCTCGACCCAGCCCTTCCACGGCCCTTCCAATGCCAGATAGTACTCGATCGCCGCGCCCAGCGCCTCTTCCTCGGTCTTTTCGACGAAGACGCGCCCGTCCGGTCCGTACCAGGCCGGGATCTGGTGGCCCCACCACAGCTGGCGCGAAATGCACCAGGGCTGGATGTTCTCCATCCAGTCGAAATAGGTCTTTTCCCAGTTCTTCGGCACGAAATTCGTACGACCCTCGCGCACCGAGGCTATCGCCGGCTTGGCGAGTTCCGCCGCATTGGCATACCACTGCTCGGTCAGGAACGGCTCGATCGGCACGCCGCCGCGGTCGCCATGCGGCACGGCATGGCGGTGCGGCTCGATCTTCTCAAGGAAGCCGCCGGCCTCCATCAGCTCGACGATCTTCTTGCGCGCGACGAAGCGATCGAGCCCGTTGAGCTCTTCCCAGACCGCCTGGCGCTCCGGCGTCACCTCGATCCCGGCGAGGAAATCCTCATTGTCTTTGAGGTTTATCGCAGCCTCGATGGTGAGGATGTTGATCGCCGGCAGCTTGTGACGCTTGCCGACCTCGAAATCGTTGAAATCATGCGCCGGCGTGATCTTGACCGCACCGGAGCCTTTTTCCGGATCGGAATACTCGTCCGCCACGATAGGGATTTTTCGGCCGACGATCGGCAGCACCACGTTCTTGCCGACCAGATGCCGGTACCGCTCGTCGTCCGGATGCACCGCCACCGCCGTATCGCCCAGCATCGTCTCGGGGCGCGTCGTCGCCACGGTGATGAAGGTTTTCCGATTTTCCGGGTCGAAGGTCTCACCCTCGATTGGATAGCGGAAGTGCCAGAGATTGCCATTGACCTCCTGCTGCTCGACCTCGAGGTCGGAGATCGCGGTCAACAGTTTCGGGTCCCAGTTCACAAGGCGCTTGTCCTTGTAGATCAGGCCTTCCTTGTAGAGGGTGACGAACACTTCGAGCACGGCCTTGGACAGGCCCTCGTCCATGGTGAAGCGTTCGCGCGACCAGTCGGCCGAGGCGCCGAGCCGCTTCAGCTGGTTGAAGATGGCGCCGCCGGATTCGGCCTTCCACTCCCACACTTTCTCGATGAACTGCTCGCGTGTGAGATCGCGGCGGTGGATCTGCTTTTCCATCAGCTGGCGCTCGACCACCATCTGCGTGGCGATGCCGGCATGATCCATGCCCGGCTGCCACAGCACGTTCTTGCCGCGCATGCGTTCGAAGCGCACCAGAATGTCCTGCAGCGTGTTGTTGAGCGCGTGGCCCATATGCAGCGAGCCGGTGACGTTGGGCGGCGGTATGACGATGGTGAAGGCCTCGGCGCCCTCCTCGGCGCCTGCGCCGGCACGAAAGGCGTCAGCCTCTTCCCAGATTTTGGCGATCTTCGGCTCGACGGTCTTTGCGTCGTAGGTCTTTTCAAGCATGGGAAAATGGTCCGCGCTGTCGGGATTTTTGCTGGTTCGGTGTAAATCGGAAGGTCTGGGCCAAGTCAACCGCAAGGGCCGCCTCGGTTCATGAGAAGCAAATAGGCGTGGCGCGGATCGGATCAAGCAGGAGCAGTTCGCGATCTACTCATCAACGATGGCAGTCCCTATTCGCTGGAGGAAGCCTTGTCACTCGCGCCTTGACCACCGATCCCAGCCATCTTAGGTTGCCAACGCTGCTGTAGGGCGCATCGGCTTCCGGCCGGAGGGGCATTGCCCGCCTACGCCATCTCAACCGCAATGCGCCCATGCCGACCCTCGAACACCACAAGAAACAGGCCAAACTCTATCTCAAATGGCACCGCGAGCGGTATTATCCCGTCGCCGCTGTGATTGGATGGCTCTTGCCGCGTTTTAGCCATCTCAGCGACAGCCAGATCCTTGATCACGGCTTCAAGCTTGCCGATGCCCAGGAACTCGTCGCCAGGAAGTCAGGTTTCGAGAGCTGGCAGGCGCTGAAGGAAGGCTTTCAAACCGTGACCGATCATGCAGCAGCAGACGCCGCAAAACCGCATCTCGCCTTTGCCGAGCCACAGCTCTTTGTCTGCGACATCGCAGCGGCCTGTAATTTCTATCGGCAAAAGCTCGGCTTCGAGACGCGCTTCACCTATGGCGAGCCGCCTTTCTACGCCCAAATCATCCGCGATGGCGCACGGCTCAACCTGCGCCATGTCGACAAACCTCCACTCGCCGCCAATTCGACCGATGACCTACTGGCGGCGACGATCATTGTAGACAACATCAAGGCTCTGTTTCTGGAGTATCAGGCGGCCACAGCCCCGTTCCACCAGACATTGCGGACCGAACCGTGGGGCGCCCGCACGTTCATCGTCAAGGATCCCGACGCCAACCTCATCTGCTTCGCGACCAGCGCGGGCTGACCTCATCGACAAAAACGCCGCCTCACGGGCGGCGTTTCGAGAGTGATCGCTGGAGGAAACTACTGCGCGCCGCGCGCGACGCGCTCGATCTCCTCGCGCACCAGCCTTTCGACCAGCGTCGGCAGATTGTTGTCCAGCCAGTCCTGCAGCATCGGCCGCAGCATCTCTTCGGCCATCTCGTCGAATGTCTTCTTGCTGCGGCTGGCAAAGGCGTCGGACAGCTCGCCGAAGGCCGCGGCGACCTGCCGGCCCGTATGTTCGGAAAGGATTGCGGCGCGGACCGCAGGCGCTTCCGTTGCCGTCGCACGTGCCTGAGCCGTGCTTGCCGGAGCGTCGCTTGACGAAGGCCGCTCGAGCGCAGCCTCCACCACCGGTTCGCTCGTTAGCGACTCGAATTGGGGCGCCTCGGGTTGGGCGACCGGCCTGCGGATGCTCCTGTCCGGTATCGCTTTTGCCTGCTCTCCGACCGCCGCGATCTCGCGCCGCCAATCGGCAACGATAGCATCGCTTGTCACACCAGGCTGCGGGGCCCCAGCCTGCGGGACCCCAGGCTGCGGGACCATTGCCGCGTCGGCCCTGACGGTGGGCACCGGCTCAGCGGCGATCCTGGCGCTGACCTCGGCAAGCGTCATCGACGGCTTGGCGGGCGCGGGATCGGCACGCGTCTGCGATTCCATGCGCATGGGCTCGGGGCGCGCGGGCTCGGGCGACGGCACCTGGATTTCCGCGAGCGCAACCGGCTTCCTGACTTCGGGGGCAGCATGCAGCTCGGCGCGAAACGCGTCGACATCGGCGGCCGGAGCCTCGCTCGACGATGGCTCCAGATCCTGGCGCAGCTCATCGGCCTCGCCCGGCTGCTTGCGGCCGTTGTCGCTGTCCTCGATGATCCTCCTGATGGAAGCCAGTATCTCTTCCATGGAAGGTTCGCGCTGCGCGCTGCTTGCCGTTGCCATCGTCACATCCGCCGCCCTTGTGACCTCTGTGGTCTTCCGCCCCGGCACAGGCCGGGTTCGAATCATGGCGACAGCGTAACCGACGGATCGCCGCACGAGAATCCCCAATCTGGGGACATGTGGGATTTCAACAGATTAGAGCGCGAAGCCGAAGAAACGGGACGGGTTTCGAAAAATCGCGTCCTGCGTCGCGCGAGAATTCCAACCTGCGGCCTAGCGGCCGTCCGGCGTGCGCAGGCCGATCCACTTGTCCTTGACGGCGTTGTAGTGCTCTTCGGGCTTGTACTTGGTCACCCCCAAGCCAAGCCGATCGACCGACAGGCGCCCCACCGCCGACAGGATGGCGTAGCTCGCCACGACCACATCATGTTCGGAATTGGCCTGGTTGATCTTGGCGGTGATGACAGTAGCCTGCGCATTGAGCACGTCGAGCGTGGTGCGCTGGCCGACATTACGCTCTTCGATGACGCCGTTCAGCGCCAGTTGCGCGGCGTCGATAACCTGCCTGTTGGCGGAGACGCTCTGTTGTGCCGCGGTGTATTGCGACCATGCGGTGGCAACGGCCTGGCGCACCTGGTCGCGGCTGACATCGACCTGGATGCGGGCCTCGCCAAGCGATTCCTTGTTCTGCCGCACGTGCGCCGAGGTCCGGCCGCCAGAATAGATCGGAATCGTCAGCGTGGCGCCGATATTGGCCGAGGTCGAATTGCCGTTCGATCCGGCATTCGGATTGCGATTGAGATAGTCATCCGAGATGCCGGCCGATGCGGTAAGCTGCGGCAACAGCGCGCCCTCAGACGATTTCACTGAAAACGCGGCCGCGTCGACGAGATGCTGGGTGGAAAGAATGGCCGGATGTTCGGCCGAACCAATGGCAATCGCCGAATCGAGGCTCGACGGCAACAGCTTCGCCAGCGGCGCAGCCGGCTTGAGCTTGCCCGGCTCGTCGCCGACCACCTGGTGATAGGTTGCGGCGCTGGCCAATGCCTGAGCGCGGGCGGCGCTGAGTGATGCCACCGCCGAGGCGCGCGATGCGTCGGCCTGCGCAACGTCGGTGCGCGTGCCCTCGCCAACCTCGAAACGCGAGCGCGCGGCGCGCGCCTGCTCAGTTAGGAACTGCAGGTTCTGTTCGGTCAGTACCGCGATCTGCCGGTCGCGGATCACGTCCATATAGGCGGTGGCCGCATTGAACAGCGTGTTCTCTTCGGTGTTGCGCAGGCTCTCCACCGACGCCTTCACCTGGGCTTCCGCGGCCGCCACATTGTTCCTGGTCTGAAATCCGTCGAACAGGGTCTGGTTGATGACAATGCCGACGCTGGCCGACGATGTCTTGCTGTTGGCGCCGCTGGCGCGCGTGTTCACATAGTTCGCGTCGGCGGATCCGTTGATGGTTGGGCGCCAACCCGACTTTGCGATGGCCACGCCTTCGTCGGTAACGCGCACACCGGCGCGGGATAAATTCAGCGAGGAATTGTACTGATACGCCTTGGCGAGTGCGCCGGAGATGGTTTCCGCCGAGGCGGTCAGGGGAGACAGCGCGGTCGCGGAAACGAGGACAGCGGCAAAAAGGGTCTTGGATACAGACGGCACGGGTATATCCCTCATTCGTTTTCCCATGGGAACCGCGCCGCGCCAGCTTCTCGTTTAGAGCAGCCGGAGTGGCGTGTTTTTTAATGCTCCCTGTCGCTCGGTCCCAAAGTGCCCCCAGTCTGGGATCAGCAACGATTGTTCAAATGCAGGCGACCATGACAAAGCCTCTGCTGCAAGGCCAAATCATTCAGAATTCAAAAGCATGCTCACGTTCGAACCCGGGTAGTGGCTTAATTGCCGCATTAAATGCCCGTCTCCCGGTTACAACCCCCCCAGCCTTAAAAAAAAGTCGCGCCACGCCGGAATTGCCCTGCCCTTCGACCGCGACGAGTCGGCCGCCCTCGGCAAGCTGGTCGAGCAGCGGCGCCGGCACTTTCTCGACGCTGCCGCCGACAAAGATGACGTCATAAGGCGCCTTGGCCGTATGCCCCTGCGGCAGCGCGCCCTGGACCACGGTCACATTGCCGCAGCCAAGGCCGGAAAGGGTCGATGCCGCGGTTTGCGCCAGCGCCGAATCGTTCTCGAGCGCCACGACGGACCCCGCCAGCCGCGACAGGATGGCCGAGGCGTAGCCGGTGCCGCAGCCGACATCGAGCGCCGAATCGGTTGGGTTGATCTCGGCCAGCTGCATCAGCTTGGCCAGCGGCGATGCTTCCATGAGATAGCGCGCGCCATCGGCGCCGTCGCCAATGCGGATGTCCTCGTCGATATAGGCAAGATCGCGCTGGCGCTCGCCGACGAAAACCTCGCGCGGCACGGAAAGCATGGCATCCAGCAACGGGGCGCTGGTCACGTCGGTGGTGCGAACCTGGCCATCGACCATCTTGACGCGAAGCTCGACAAAATCAGCGCTCATGTTCCAACCAATCCGCTTGCCGCGTCAGAGCCGCGGTTCATTTCGATGAGAACGTCAGGCTCCGGCGCTGTGCGCGCGGGAGCCCGGGTATTGGAGGCCTCGCCCGGAATCGAACCGGGGTGCAAGGATTTGCAGTCCTCTGCGTAACCACTCCGCCACGAGGCCTCGTTGCTCCCGGCGTTCCACCCGGTTCCAATAGGTTGCGGCGAAAATGGCGTCAAGCGGCCACCACGCATTCCACGCGGTTTCCTCTGCAAGAATCTAACCCTCCGCATCAGCGCCGCGACCATTGCGGCCACGACGCGTATTAGCAGAACGTTAAGGATAGCAGGCGATCACGAGAAACTCCACGCCCCGACCACCGTTGAGAAACGAGGAGGACTGCGCCATGCGGCCGGCAAGCCCGAACGACGGAGCGAGCGCCTGGGACGGCCTGTCGCGAGCGGGATGCGAGGCCTTGCTGCGCCATGCCATCGATTGCCTGGCAATAGACGGCACCGCCAGGCTTTCGCCGCGCGACCGTGCGCGCCTTGCTTCGGCCGCCGCCGTTCTCAAGGAAATCCGCGAGGATCTTGGGAGAAGTGCGAACCGAAAAGCCGATTCGCGAAAATCCGAAACCCGAACAAGGGCATGACGCACAGGAAGGATGGCGCGGTCAAAGGCGCGGCTTGGTACCCGCAACTCCATCCGGCCGTCGCCGCCGCTCCCACCAGACGACGAAGCGGCGCCGGTGGCGGCGCACCATGGCGAATTCATACGAGAGCACCAGCAGTCCGATCGGCACCATCCAGAAGCCGAGAATCGGCAGAAAGCCGAGAATGCCGCCGATGGTCAAAAGAATGCCGATCGCGATTCTGAGGCCACGCGACTGCGGCATGGTGAACTCGCGCCCGAAAATCGAGATCTTTCGTGCCGGTATCCGGTTTTCGTCTGCTGCCGTCATCGCCAATGGCTGCCTGTGTGGTCGCTCGAAAATATCATTTTACGAAAGCCGCGACCGCCCTTTCGGTTCCGCGCCCATCGCCAAGACGGCTAATATGAGGGCGGATGCCGCCGATTGCGAGAAACGCTTGAGCGAAAAAGTCTCGGAAAAAAACGAAATGCTTCTTTGCAAAGCCGAAAGGTGTTTGCTATAGGCTGCGCCACTTGCTCAAAGAGCCTCCGTTCCCCGGTAGCTCAGTGGTAGAGCAACCGGCTGTTAACCGGTTGGTCGCTGGTTCGAATCCGGCCCGGGGAGCCAATCTTATCAAAGACTTAGACGATCCTAAAAAGCGCCGGAAAACGGCTGATCTACAGCATAACGGACCTGTTCTGATGATTGCCGCGATCAGCGTGACGGAAGGCTTTGGACGAACTTCACCATCGCCCAACGCCCTTTCACGGCGGTAACAGGGGTTCGATTCCCCTTGGGCGTACCAACGATTTCAAGCACTTAGCTGTCCTCTCCCATATTCCGTCGAATATCCGCCGAATAAACGCCAGCGTATCCTGGCGAACATGGGTACGGTACGGGCCTTCGACACGGAATGCTATATGAGGCACCAATGAGCGACGAAAAGAACCACCTGCCGCCCTACCCGGAAAAGGATACGCGGTCCGGTGCCTATCACGTCGCGAGAACAGCCATCGATGCGGGAGCGGCCGTCACGCTTATTCCAGGCGCCGGATATGCTATCGGACAGATCGTTGAGAGGTTTGTCGCTGCTCCGCTCCAGAAGAGACGGGATCAGTGGTTCACCAAGGTAGGCGAAGGCCTTCGGGATCTGCAAGATCGCTTGGGTGACTTCGACCCTTCGACGCTCTCCGAAAACGACGACTTCATATCTGCGGTAGCTGAGGCCACTACAGCCGCAGTGAAAACCGCCAAGGAGGAAAAAGTCGAAGCACTCCGCAACGGCGTCCTTAATATCGCAGCAGGGCTCCAGATCGAGGATGTTCTTCGCGGCGCTTTCTTTGGTTATATTGAAAGGTTTTCGCCCGCGCATACGCGAGTTCTCAAGCTCTTGGCCGACCCTTCATCGTCACCAGAAATGAGGCAAAAGGCCAGTGAGATGACGGCGGGCGCACAAATGGACGTTCTTCGAGCGGCCCTGCCAGAAACTTCGGTTTCGAAAGCGGCTTTGAGTCGTGTCCTGTCAGATTTAACCCGTGAAGGCCTCGCCGAAACTGGAAGTATGATGGGGATGGGCACATCAGGTGTCTTCCTGGCCAAGAGGACGACCGGGGTCGGCGACGAGTTCCTACGGTTCATCGCGAGCCCGTTGTAAGATCGCGACACGAAACAAACTCCCTCGTTCAGCGTTCAAGTCTCGTCCAAAAACATGGGAGCTTCGGAGATGGACCCGGCAACTGCGGCAGTGATGATTTTGCTTTCGTGCAGCCCGAACGCGCCTCTTGTCTGCAAGCCAATTGACGTGCCTCCGGTAGTATATTCGTCGCTTGACGAGTGCCGGGCTTCATTGAAGAGCAGGCTGGCTAGCGCTCCTAGGGGCGAAATTGTCGGCCGCTGCCGCAGAATCGACGCGACAGTGACAGGTTCGCTGTCGAACACCTATTCAACAGTCGTTGTCACGCGGGGCATTGGGGGCAACGGCGTCAGCAGTACCTACATCGTGCCGCACAAAAAGTAAAAAGCCCGCCACCGTGAGGCAGCGGGCTATCAAGTGTCCCAAGGGCTGCCATGCGGTGAAGCCGCGCCTCGATCTGATTGACCGGCTCGATCAGCGCCCACGAGATGACATAGCCGAGCCCAAGCGCGAGAAGGATGCAGACCAAGGCGAAGATGACGACGTTGAGCTGTGACTGACAGGAATTTGGACGTGATCGCGCCCAGTGAGGCGCTTTCCAGTTTTCCGAATGCACCGCAAGAGCGCAGCGCGCGACGATGCGCTTTGTCTAATGCGAACAAACCGGCTTCCTGATGGCTCGCAAATCCACGAGTGTGTCATTGCTTGGTACATTGGAAGAGGGCTCTACGCCTCGTCTTTCCTCAAAATTCAACAACGCCTTCTTACTACTCGAACCCCAACTGCCGTCTATTTTGCCGACCAGGCACCCGAGGCGAACCAGTTCTGTTTGAGTTTCGAAAGTCAGATAAGCCTGCTGTTTGTCGGCGTCGCCTTCGACCTCAACAATGAATCCGGTTCCGAGTCGCTGTCCCGGCTGGTCATCCCATCTGATCGGACGCTGCTCGTCCTTCGGTACCCTGGTACCATAGCTATAGAATAGCGCGGCGTTGTCATTGCCTTCGTAATTGTTCGGTTGGCCGTTGTTCCAGTTCTTGTAGCGTAGCGCCTCACCTGTGACCCACATCCAGTTGCCACCCGGTTCCCTGGAGCCAACGGGCTGGAAGAGGCCTATCCAGGGACCGTTTAGATCCATTCCCTTCAGGCCAACTTGTACAAAGCGATGGTCAGTCGCGAACAAGTCATAGACAAATCTGTTTTCCTCATCGTCGGAAATCGTTGCGAGATGCCCCCCTGTCGCATCGGCCAATCCGCGCGCGGTCTCCCAGTCGGTACCGCCGAGGCCGAGAGCTGCAATGTACAGATTGCCGCGAAAGAAGCCGTACCGGATCTCGTATTGATATGGATATAATGCTTTGAGTGCTGCTTTCAGCCGAGTGTCGGCATCAGAAGGAATTTCGGACACCGCAACCCTGCGCGCCTTTTCCGGATCATAGTAGGGCTTTTTGTCGTCCATCTGACCTTGCGCCTGGCCAGGCTTCGATAGCGAGTGACCATCATTTGTGCCCAACGAGGCCTCAAGTTCCCGCTTAGGCGTCTCCGAGGTAGTGTTCGGCTTGGCTACATCACCGAATTTTTCGGCCGATTCGAGTTCCGTAATCTTAAGCTTTGCAATATCGACAAAGAGCCCTTTCGGAAACCGACTAACGTAGGTCTCGAAATAAGACCGTGATCGCTCTCCCTTGATCGACTCCCAATATGCAAGCTCGACCGCATTGTCCGGTGCCGCCACCTGCGGTGTGGGAGCAGATACCGCCTTCGGTTGCTCGGTCGCGAGAGGCTTCAATATGATCTCGCCCGTGAGCGAGGAGTTTTCCCATGGCACTTGCTTGCCCTCCGTCGCAGCCAGCACATCGCGGCGCACATCGATGAGGTCGCGCGTGATATCCTGCCCCGGCGTGCCGAGGTGAGCGAGCAGTGCAGTCGTGAACGGCGAGTTCCGCCCTGCTCCGTCCATGGCGACGTTACCCGGTTGCGTTGCGAATGCTATGAGCGAACCGACGCCGCTCCCAAGTCTGGCCAGACCCCGACTCACGGAACCGGAGCGCGTCCCCATCGATCGGGAAAGCTTCTCGGTGAACGGATTGTCCCGGCAGGCATCGAGGAAGACGAGGTTGACCTTGGTGCTGCGTTCCATCGCCGAAAGTACGAGGTCCATCGGAAGGGCCTCGAAGTCGAGGTCATTGTAGCCGGATAACTGGGCATCGACCGGCACCATGTAGTTGTTGCCATTAACCTGCAGGCCGTGCCCAGCATAGAAGAACAGCGCCATATCGGCACCGTCGAGCTTTTCCAAGAACTCGCGCACCGTGCGACGCATTCCTGCCAGGTCGAGGTCCTGGCCGCTGACAACCTCGAAGCCGAGGCTTTCCAGCTTGGCAGCCATGTCGGAAGAATCGTTTTTCGGATTGGCGAGTTGGACGGCGTGCTGGTAGGCCGAATTTCCAATGACCAGCGCAACGCGCTTTTCGGCCCAGGCTTGTCCCGAAACAGCAGCAAACGCGACAATGAGGAAGATGACTGCGCTGCGCATGGCAGATACGGCTCCCCAAGGGAACTGTAGCAGAGGCTAATGCAACCGAAAAGGGTCATGGCCTGCCGATTGCGGCCACGTCGATTAGCGGCTCCGCAATGGCCGTTGGCGGATGCAGCAGGTGCAACCGGACCGTGCATGCCTATTTCTGCTATTCCAAACCGGGTAGGCATTTCCTTGCTTGACGTGAATGAGTATGCTGCTCGCGAGCTGCGCTGTCCTGGCCTGAGGGGTGTGTTTCGGCGTGCGGACACTTGGCCAGATCGTGAGCCTGAAGCGGAGTGGAATTGCCGCATCTGAGCAGCGGTTGCAAACGCCAAGCGTTGGCCTTGGTGCGTCAACTTGCGACAAAACAGCGATAGGTTATTGGCCAGGAGCCAACGCCGCGAATGCCGGAGCGACTGGCTCTACGGTGCGGCGGGCGGTGGCGGCGCGCTCGGCAAGGCGGCCCAGGTGATCGTCAGGACCAATGAAAGGGCGCCCAACTCGAACTCTCAGGCAAGCAGGTAGGCCTGCAAGTCAATGCCGATCTCAGCGGTATGGCCATCACGGTGAAGTAAGGCCCGTCGCTCCGTTCGTCGTGCCTGCAGTTGGCCCACTACGCTGAATACAAAGGTCGGCTTTCTGGCTCTATCATCTCGGAAGCAGACGTTCYGCTTSCGACCCAAAGCGGCTGTTCGCCGCTAAGGGCGCTTAGGGTYTTTCTCGGCAGGCTGCCGTTGGTTACACTGTAACGCTCGGCYATAAGCGGTCGGGCACTTCCRGACCTTGGYGCACCTGGGTATCAARAGCCTGCTCGGCTCGTGGGGCGCCAYCTAGTAAAAGCGTTGCCCTCCCTAAGAACTAGCGTCCGCCCTCTCCGTGCTATAAATTTGATTATCGACGCCGACCTCGACGCGTCCTAAGGCCGACCGCCATTTTAGCATGCCCAAGGACGTATGTGCAGCACATGGGCTCAAGCCACCCGCCCGCACATCCGTTGTGGATTGAACCCGCGAGGAGGGATCAGCATGTCAGAACGTCTCAACATAGGCCCGCTGCAACTTGGCGAAACGGCGCCCAATGTCGTGCTCGACGCGATTA